>JAEESJ010000014.1 GCA_016286235.1 Opitutales bacterium
TACATTCGGATCGAGAGAATGAATTTTTCGTATGGCGAGAATAAAAAACTCCGCTTGTGTCGGATGCGTACCGAGAGCACCGTGAGCATAATCACCGCGCCGTACGTGTACCGCGGAGGATTTGCGGGCGTTGATGTCGTTGAGCAGATCTTTGCAGGTATCGATATCAACAGGGTGAAATTTGTCCTTCAGAATACGAACGCCGTGTTCATAGCGCATAGCGGCATCGCGATTACGAAAGAACGTTTGGTGCAACCATTTCTCAAACCTGCCGGCATATTGCCGCAAGTTGATCGACGGGAATGCATTCTTCAACTGGAATGTCCGTTCGAAACGACCGTCAAAATCCTTTCCGGGATATCCGTATGCGTATTTGACGGGTATGTGATGCTTTTCATGAATGTATTCGCCATAACCGTACCAGCCGATTTGATCCGCAAGCCCCCAATACAGCGGAACCACTTCCGTCTGTATGTGAAATATCTTCCGCATCGTCCGATAGAAAACGACTTTGCCGTTGTCCGTGCGCGTGAGAAGAAAAATTGTCAGAGAGAAAAGAAGAAGGACAAGGAAGGTTCGCAGGAAAAGTTTGCGAAGGGAATGCATACACCTTACATAAAGATGTAAGAAAACGAGAAAATAGCAATTAAAATGACACCTTCCGTTAGCCGCGCCTTACCCCGCCCACCGCACGCTCTCGATTTTCCCCGGTACCAGCGCATTGAGGGTTTTCAATAACTGTTCCGATTTGAACTGTAATTTCTGGCGCACAATTGCATCGGGAGCTTTGAGCCATAAGGCATTCCAGCGATCCAGGCGTTCGGGGATGACGGATCGGAATTCCGTTCCGCGAAACCAATCGCCCCAGTGTGTTTGCAGGATTTGGAACGTCGGCGAGTACAGTTTTGCCGTACGTTGAACGGTTTGGTTTAAAACCTGCGCAAACGGCTTCGGCGGGAGTAAAGGACGTTCGAAACCGCTTGACGGCACGCCGCGGAAGGCGGCAACCAAACGCAGGTTTTCGCGTGAAAACTTCAACTTTTTAGCCGATTGCCTTTGCAAAACCTCAATTTCCTAAGCGAAGCGTTCAATTTCCAATTCCGCGATGTTGGGTCGTTTCGGCGTCAGGCAAAAAGCGGAGCGGAAGCATTCCAAGACCGCATCCAAATTCGATCCGTCGTTATAGTGAACTTCCAACAACGTATCGCCCGAAACGGTCGGTGTGCCGGCTGTCATGACGTTGCAAATGCCGACCGCGGGATCCGCTTTATCGGAGCCGTTCGACTGCATCAGAAGCTCGAGACCCTTCTCCAACAGTGCGACGTCGACCGAATGAATATATCCGCGTTTTGCGATTTGCAATTTATACACGTGCTTGGCTTTCGGGAACTTTTCCGGATGTTCCAAATAAGAAACATCGCCGCCCTGCGCCTTAACCATGGCTTTGAATGTTTCAAACGCCGACCCGTTGTTTAAGTGCTCCGTAACGGTCTTCTTTGCCGACAGCGTCGAACCGCAAACGCCCGACAAACGCACCATCTCCATACCGAGCTTGATGATGAGATCCAGCAAGGCCGGATCGCCGCGACCGTGTAACAGCTCAATGACATTTTTAATTTCCAAAACGGCACCGACTGCATTCCCGATCGGTTGACGGATGTTGGAAGACAGCACGACGCAGCGGTGTTTGAGCGAACGCATCGTACGCACGACCATGTTTGCCAAGGATTGTGCCGCGTCATCGTCTTTAAACAGCCGACCCTTGTTTTTAATGTCCAGTACAACATTTTCTGAACCGACCGACAGCACACGACTCAGGATACTGCTCGCCAGCAACGGAACGATCGCTTCGGTTGCGGTATTCTTCCGTATGTTGCTTAAAATTTGATCGACCGGTACCGTTCGGTTCGGTTGCGAGCAGAAGCAACAGCGAACCTTCTTCAGTTGTTGAATGCAACTCTTTATCGGTAAATCCGTTTGAAATCCCGGAATGGCTTGCAGTTTGAACAAATCGTTGCAAACAAGCGATTGCGTCGCATCCGTCATGGTCGGAACCACGACGCCGCAGGCGGCAACGAGCGGCGTCAGTACCAACGCGCACGGATCGCCGAGACCGCCGATGCTTCGAAAACCGACTTTCGCGACGCCGATATCCGTTAAATCCAACACTTCGCCCGATAAGACGGTTTCGTCGGTCAAAACAGCCGTTTCCTGCGCATTTAAGCCTTTAAAACAGACCGCCATCACCCATGCCGCCAGCTGTTCCGGCAAAACATGCCCGTCGGCGATGAGACCGACGAGGGTTCGCATATCACCTTCGGAAAACTCTTCACCCCGCGCTTTTCGGGTAATGAAATCCGTGAAGGACGGTCGATCGGGAAGGGATAAGATTTTTTTCTTTGTCATACGCGAAAGTTACAAACAAACGACATGAGGTACAAACCTCGAAGCGATGCCACTGCCTCAGTACAGGCTTTTCAATACGAATGTCAATTTTATTCTTTACAGGCAAAGAATAAGCGCTCCCAAAGCGAGGCGATACCACGCGAAAATGCGCAGTCCGTTGTTTTTTAAAAATCGGAACAAAAGCGAAATTACCGCGATGCCGACGCCAAATGAAACCGCAATGCCGATCCAGGCGGTGACGCCGTCTGTTGCCTGCAACAAAACATCGCTGTGCTTCAGGAATTTGTAGGTTGTGGCGAGGGCGGTCGTGAGTAATCCGAGCAAAAAGCTGAACCGCAACGCCTGTGTTAATGTTAACCCGACCCAAATGCCGCCGAGGACGGTTGAAAGGAGACGGCTGAAGCCCGGCCACAGCGCGACGGTTTGCAGGAGACCGATAAACAGGGCTTTTGCGACGGATAAATCGTAAAGATCGTCGCAACAGGATTGATGCGTTTTGCGAAAGTTTTCCATCAGAAAAATACAAACACTCCCAAGCACGAGACCCGTCGCAACGCAGGTCGGCGTATAAAAGCGTTCGAGCGTCTTATTGGTCAACAGTCCCAAAATACCCGCGGGGATAAAGGCAATCCCAAGGTTGAATGCCAACTTAAAGCCCTTTGTATCTTTTCCGCAGAGACCGTTCAAAATGCGCCGAATATCCTTTCGGAAGAACAGCAACAGCACCAAAAGCGTTCCGAAATTTATGCATACCATGTAGTTGTTCAGAGCGGCTTGCAGGGTTTTGCTTTGCTTTGAGGTATGAAAAAAACATTCGTTGGCGATAATCATGTGACCCGTCGAAGAAACGGGCAGGAATTCCGTAATCCCCTGAATAACACCCAACGTAACCGCCTGAAAAAGGGGAATTTTTTCTGTTGGCTCTGTGTCGGTTCCTGCCGCGTACGTGCGGGTCGCGATAGAGAAAAACAGAAAAAAGAGCGTGATACGCCTCATATTTTAAGTGAAGCAGGCGGGTCGGAGGGGTCAAGGGCATTTTGAGGATAGGGATGAGAGGGAGGAAGAGCGTTTTGTGTATCATTATTTGTTTAAATTTTGGGAA
>JAEESJ010000015.1 GCA_016286235.1 Opitutales bacterium
CCCGCCGTTACGCGCTGGCAAATAAGAACAAGGGTTGCGCTCGTTGCCGGACTTAACCGAACATCTCACGACACGAGCTGACGACAGCCATGCAGCACCTGTGTAAAGGTCCCGAAGGAAGAGGTACTTTCATACCCTGTCCTCTACATGTCAAGCCAAGGGAAGGTTCTTCGCGTTGCATCGAATTAAGCGACATGCTCCACCGCTTGTGCGGGTCCCCGTCAATTCCTTTAAGTTTTAGCCTTGCGGCCGTAGTCCTCAGGCGGTACACTTATCACGTTAGCTTGGATCCCGATACGATCGACATACCGAGACCTAGTGTACAATGTTGACGGCGTGGACTACAAGGGTATCTAATCCTTTTCGCTCCCCACGCTTTCGTGCCCGAGCGTCAGTATTCGTCAAGTAAGCTGCCTTCGCCTTTGGTGTTCTTCCGTATATCTACGCATTTCACTGCTACTCACGAAATTCCGCTTACCCCTCCAATACTCAAGTCGTGCAGTTTCGAGTCCTCACGATGATTAAGTCACCGACTTCCAGACTCGACACACACAACCGCCTGCGCACCCTTTACGCCCAGTAATTCCGAGTAACGCTCGCAGTCTCCGTATTACCGCGGCTGCTGGCACGGAGTTTGCCACTGCTTCCTCTTCGGCTTAACTCAAAATCGATTCTTCACCGACCTTTTGCTCACCGATGACAGGAGTTTACAATCCGAAGACCTTCATCCTCCACGCGACGTCGCACCATCAGGCTTTCGCCCATTGTGAATGATTCGAAACTGCTGCCACCCGTAGGTGTTTGGACCGTATCTCAGTTCCAATGTGGCCGTCCATCCTCTCAGACCGGCTACCCGTCTTAGCCTTGGTGGTCTTTTAAACCGCCAACAAGCTGATAGGCCGCAAGCCCCTCCATAAGCTTCATTGCAAAATTTTCAAGCTCCTTCCATGCGGAAGAATTTGATATCGGGCATTATCTCAATTTTCATCAAGCTATTCCCGTCTTAAGGGCAGGTTACTTACGTGTTACGCACCCGTTTGCCGCTTTCCGGTACCCGAAGGCACCTTCTCGCTCGACTTGCATGTCTTAGCCACGTCGCCAGCGTTCACTCTGAGCCAGGATCAAACTCTCCGTACAAAATTATCGCTAACATCGTACAGAGCTTTCCTTGCTCTTGTTTACGTTATTTAATACTCAGTTTTTTCTGAGGGTTGCTCTTCTTTAAAAAAGAACTTCCCTAAAAGTTTATTCGGTTTTCCCGAACAATGCACAAAGTAAATTTCAAAGAACGACATCATCATTTGACCGTTTTTCGTTTTACGTGTCAAGCGGCTTTTTACAACCCCGACGCTGAAAAACTTTCAAAGTAACGACACTTTTATGTGAAAACATTACCATAATTGCGTCAAGCGATTTTTTTAAAAAAAGTTAAAAAAATTTTAACTTTTATAAAAATTCGACCGTCGGACGGGTCGCGGCAACGTTCAGCCGACGCAGATTTTTCCGCTGCTGAGGCGATAAAGAATGCAAAATCGAACGCAGTTTCGCCAACGCCGCCTCGGGTTGTTCGATCGGAAACACAAGCGTCCAAGTGCCGCCGATATCGAATTCGATGCTTTGCCATTTTCTTTCCAAAAACGGGTCATAATGCCTCAACGAAAGTTTTTTTATCGCCTGAAAAACATCGGGCGCGTTCGAATTCAAAAATTGCAACAGCCGAAAAACGCTCCGAAAACCGAGGATTTTCCCGTCCTTCATCAGCGTTTTCGGAACACCCGACAACGTCGGATACGTTGCGAGTTGTTGTCTGCCGTATTGAAGCGGTTCAAAAATCACGCCTTCCATCGAAACCAGCCCGACGCTTCGTTTCCCGTTTTTAACCAGAAGAACCTTCGTGCACGGTCGATGTTCTTTGACCTGAATACGCAAGGCATCGGGAAATTCGCGTGCAATTTCGACCTCCTTGATCTGTTTGTATTGCAAGCAATGGTGTTGCAAAGAATTTAAATCGATCGCCATCAGTCCTTCGCCGAAAGGGACTTTAACGTTCGCAAGGAGCCAATCTTTTTGCAAAACGCCGTCGGTGGAGAAAAAAATCTTTTCCAACGGCTGAACGGTTTCCGTTTTTCCGACTGTCCGCCAAAGAATGAAACTGATTGCCGTAACAAAACTTAACACGATTCCCGCGCGCAACAACACCTTCCGCACGCGTTGCCATGTCCAACGCGGCTTTTGTTGCAGGGCTTTCCAGGAAGGATCGTGCTTTTTCTTCAAGAATTTTCGTCCCGTGCTTTTTAGGATTTAACCCAAAATAAGAGTTTTTTTAAAGAAAAGATACGCCACCGTTCCCCGTTGCAAGCAACAACGGAACACCCTTTTTATGAAAAAAACTTTCCGCTTCGTTCACAGGCACCATCCACCAATCGCCTCAACAACGCCTCAAACGTAATCCCGACGCACGCGGCAGATTTCGGCAAAAGGCTTTGCGCCGTCGTGCCGGGAATGGTGTTCATTTCCAAAAACCAAGCATTTCCGTCGGCATCCGTCACAAAATCCGCGCGACCGAAATCCCGACAGCCGGCTGCTTTAAAGAAAATTTCGGCAATCCGTCGCAACCGTTCCTCAACCGTATCGTCGAGCAATGCGGGGAAGATATACTCGCACGCACCCTCCGTGTATTTGTTGTGATAATCGTAAAAACCTTCCTTCGGACAAATTTCACCGACACCAAGTGCCCTCCCGTGCAAAATCCCGACTGTCAGTTCACGCCCGCGCACATAAGGTTCAAGCATCCAGTGCCCCTCTTTTACATCCGCCCAAGCCTCACATAAAGCGTCGAAATTTTCACACAAATGCACCCCGATGCTGCTGCCTTTGTCGGTCGGTTTTAACACAAAAGCCGTACTTTTCAGCATTTTTCCGATCGCTTCTCTGTCCAATGCCTGCCCAATCGTCGGTTCAACCGCCGGCAACACGGACAATCCGTTCTTCTCAGCTAAATGTTTGCTCCGAATTTTATCCATGCACAACGCACTCGCCTTCGGATCGCTGCCGACGTACGTAAAACCTTTTTCCTCCAACAACATCTGCAACTGTCCGTCTTCGCCGAAATCCCCGTGAATAAGCGGAAAAATCAAATCGCTTTCCGGGTTTAAATCCTGTGACAACGTGTTTTCGTCCAATCGCAACAATCGTGTCGGATACATCTTTTTTAACGCTTCAAACACGGGTTCCGCCGAATGCAACGAAACTTCACGCTCACCGCTTTGCCCGCCGCACAAAATTACAATGCTTTTAAAATTTTTCATAAAAATTCCTCCCAAAGTCTCCCTAAGATACGAACCTCCGGCTCCAACCAAACACCGCTTCGTTCATACACCGCCGTTCGCAGGGATTTTACCAAACGAATGACATCGTCAAACCGTCCGTTTCCGTTGTTCAGGATAAAATTCGCGTGTTGCGTGGAAACAAAAATCTCCCCTGCCCGCTTCCCTTTCGCCCCGCACTGTTCCAACAGTTGTCCTGCCGAACAGGATGGAGGGTTTTTGAAAAAACAACCGAGCGTCTTGCCTTTCGGCTGGGATTGTTCGCGCTTTTTGCGTAACTCCGCACGACGCTGACGAACCGCATCCGTCGTTGAACGGTACCCGCGCAACAGTGCCGACACAATCATGCCGTTTTGGAAGGTTTCGCAATAACGATAACCGTAGTCCAATTCCGAATGCGCCGTAGTACGAACCTTGCCGTTTTCATCGACCCAAACAACCCACTCAACAACATCCAAAATCCCCTGCCCGCCCGTCCCGGCGTTCACCGCCAACGCCCCGCCGACGGTTCCGGGGATACCGTCCAAAAACTCAAAACCGCCGACCGCATGCACCTCCGCCGCATCCAAAAACGCCTGCATACCCGTCCCGCAACCGACATGTACGTAAACAGCTTCCGAAGTTTCGCCGACCGTTTCCGAAATAGGAGCTTTCAAAAAATTTATAATCTCCCCCTCGGAAGCACTCGGGTCTATCGTTTTTGCTCCGAACAGACAGAAATCCCAACATTTCGCATTCATTCGCACAACCACACCGTCGATGCGATTTTCGGGAATAAGAACGTTCGAACCGCCGCCCAACGGGAAAATGACCAAGCCGATCCGACGACACTCGCGCAATAAGGTTTGCAGTTCATTTATACTTCGCGGTTCGCAGTAAAACAATGCCGAACCGCCGATGCCCATGAGAGAACAGTTTTTGAGCGACACGTTCGTTTTTAAGGTCACTCCGCACGTTTCAAAAAAATCCGCAACCGCCTGCATCCATTGCTCCAACCAACGACGCGCGTACTTATCAATTTTCCCGGCTCCGACAAACGCAATCGTCGTCGGCTGTTCGCACGCAACATACTCTTCGGGCTTCAGTTGTTCCGAAGGTTGCGCGTTCGGAAGCGCGTCCAAAAGCGTTTTCTCATTGCAATCGACCGCCTCAAACGCCTCATACAACGGGTGAATATACACCTTCGGGCAATGTTTCAGCTCGCGCACAAAACCCTCGAAGTAGCATTTCAGGCGCGATGCGCGATGCGGCTCGAACGCGATGACCAAAGCTGTTTTTTCTTGCTCCAACACCCGCAACAGTTCTTTCAACTCGTTCGGATGATGGGCGTAATCCGACAGAACCTTCAAGTGCGAAGTCTGTAGCAAAACCTCCTGCCGCCGTTTGACGCCCGGAAAAGAAGTGACATCCGATGCGGTCACCGTCTGCCCCGTCAGATAACGAAACGCAACACCTGCCGCCGTCGCATCAAACTCCAAAAATGTCGACGCGGGCGAAATGCGAAGCCGTTCGGTATGAAGTTGCGGAAAATCTTCGTTGGAAATCACGCATTTTTTCGTTCGTACCGCCAAATTTTCGAATACTTTTCGGTACATTTCCACAGTTTCATAGCGGCGCGGATGATCCCAATCGGTATTGAGAATAACGGTTACGTCGGGCGAAAAATCCTCAATTGTACCGTCGCTTTCGTCCAATTCCAACAGCGTCCAAACATTTTCATACTTCCCGCAACCGACTTCATACACATTATCTTGAAATTCCGCGCCGCCGATGTAATTGACGGGAATGTTATGAAGCCTGAAAAAGTGGATTAAATACGCGGTCGTTGTCGATTTCCCGTGACTGCCGCAAATCGCACACAAACGTTCGTTTTTTAACAGTTGCGCGACAAACGCACCACGCGGCATACACGGACAAACCGCCGAAGCTGCCTTCCGCAACGCATTATCTTTATCAACGGCGGATGAATAAACGCACACATCGCAACCGTTCGGAACCGTTTTCTGCCAATGTACAAAGGACAGCTGCAGTTTCCGTTCCTCCGTCGCAAAATCATCCCACCCGAAGACCGCATACCCTTTATCAACGAGAAACCGCGCCAGCGGAGCCATTCCCATACCGCCGACGCCCAATAAATACACACACGGCGGCTTATCGGTTCTCACAAATTTATTATATAATTTTCACCGCCGAACATTCACGCATTTTTTATCGGAAACATCTGTATATTTTAGGAACAACAACCGACGGTTTTCACCAATAAGAGGGCAATTTTGCCCTTTCGAACAAAAGCAAGCTACCCTAACACCTTCGCCACAATGCTCCCGACATCCGTCACGTTTTGTGCAATTTCAACTCCTGCCGTCTGTAAGGCGTTAATTTTCGAAAGCGCCGTGCCGGTATTGCCCGCAATCATCGCGCCGGCGTGTCCCATGCGTTTGCCTTCGGGCGTACGGCGACCGGCAATGTAACCGACCACCGGCTTGTGTACGTGTTGCCGAATAAAATCCGCCGCAACTTCCTCCGCGTTCCCGCCGATTTCGCCGATCAAAACAATAACCTCCGTCTGCGGATCGTCATTAAAAGCCCTCAAAACATCCGTAAAAGACGTTCCGACGACGGGATCGCCGCCGATTCCGATACACGTCGACTGCCCGTAACCGAGGGACGTCAGTTGATAAATCGCTTCAAACAGCAATGTTCCCGAGCGCGAAACAATCCCGATGGAACCTTCTTTGCAAATTTCGTTCGGAATAATCCCGACTTTACATTTTCCAGGCGCAATCAACCCGGGACCGTTGGGACCGATGAGGCGCGTTTTACTTCCGACCAAACAACGGCGAATGCGCAACATATCATGAACAGGAATACCTTCCGTGAGGCAAACTACCAGCGGAATTTCCGCATCGATTGCCTCCAAAATCGCATCCGTTGCATGCGGTGCGGGCACCGCAATGAACGAAACATCTGGATAAACGGCGGCGCACGCTTCGGCGACCGTATTAAAAACAGGGACATTGCCGTGAACAACCTCACCTCCTTTCCCGGGCGTGACGCCGCCGACAATTTTCGTCCCGTACGCCAGACAACTCGCCGAGTGCATCATCCCTGCATGCCCCGTAATTCCCTGCACAATCACGCGCGACGTTTGCTCGATCCAAATACTCATAAGGCTGCCTTCGTTTCCCGAACGATCGTTTCCACCGCCTGCGTTAAATCTTCCGTAGCAAAAACCGACAGACCGCTCCGTTGCAGTAACGTGAAACCTTCGTTTTTGCGGTTTCCCATCAAACGCATCACACATGGCACGCGAAGCACAACCGTTTCCGCCGCCGAAATCAGCCCCTGCGCTACGCGGTCGCACGGCAACGTACCACCGAAAATGTTAACAAACACACCGCGGGTTTTCGGATGTTTCAACAGAATACGGAATCCTGCCTCGATTTGTTCCGCGGAAGCCGTATCGCCGATATCCAGAAAATTCGCCGCCTTCCCGCCCAAAGCATCCAATAAATCAAGGGTCGCCATTCCCAATCCCGCGCCGTTCGCCAGACAGGCAATATCGCCGTCCAGCGCGACATAATTGTGAATACCGACGGATTTCGCTTCCGCCTCCGTCGGATCGACTTCGTTCGGATCGTCAAAAGAAGCAAAATTATCATGTCGAAAGCGCGCATTGTCGTCCAATTGCATCTTGCAGTCCAACGCCGACAAATGCCCCTCTTTCGTTAAAACCAAGGGATTGATTTCAATCAGACACGCGTCCGAAGCAACAAACGCACGGTAAAGATTGAGTACTAAATCGACACATTCTTTAAAAGCCTCGCCACTCAGTTGAAGCAAGTACGCCACCCGCCGCGCCTGAAAGGGTTGTAATCCCGAAAGCGGATCAACAGGAAACGTTAAAACCTTTTCGGGAGATTCTTTTGCGACCGTTTCGACATCACAACCGCCGCTGTCGGACGCCATCAACACGGGGCATTGACGATCGCGGTCGATGAGAAGAGAAAGATAAAACTCGCGCGCAACGGCAACGGTTTCCGTTACATAAACCTTATGAACAACCTTCCCGTCGGAACCCGTCTGGTTCGTCACCAGTGTCTTGCCGAACATATCCGCGACGACTTCGGCGGCATACTCCGTTTCCACCAACCGCACACCCGAGGTGCCGTTCTCCTTAAAATGCCCCTTCCCGCGACCGCCGGCATGAATTTGAGCCTTCACCGCCACCTTCGGGCGATCTTTAAACGCCTTCAAAACCGCCGCAATCGCAGAGGGTGTATTTTCTTCGATGCAAACCCCGAACGGGACGGATATATGAAAGGATTTTAAGAGCTCTTTTGCCCGATACTCGTGTACGTTCATCCTAATCGTATTGTCGGCGCAGGCTCGCGGATAAAATGCCCAGACTTTCGCGGTATTTGGTTACCGTTCGTCGGGCAATGTTCACCTGCTCCTTCGCCAGCAACGCCGCGATTTGTTGATCGCTCAACGGACTGCGTCGATCTTCGTCTTCCACAATTCGCTTAATGCGTTGCCTGACAACACTGTTAGAAATACGGCTCCCGGAAACATTCCGCAAGCCTTTTGTAAAAAAGTACTTAAACGCGAACACCCCGAACGGCGTCTCGACGTACTTGTTGGCGGTTGCGCGGCTGACGGTGGTCTCATGAACGCCCAAATCATCCGCAAGCATTTGCATCGTCAGCGGCTTTAAATGCGCGACACCTTGTTCGAAGAAACCTATCTGCCGTCGTAACAGCGCGCGCGCAATGTCCTCTACCGTTTTTTGCCGTTGCAAAATCGCGCGAATAAAAAATTGCCCGGAACGCATTTTAAGACGCAGATACGAACGTTCGGAGGGTCTCAGGTTTTTCGCCAGCAACAGTTTGCAATCGCTCCCGATGCGCAAATTCGGGATGTATTGACGGTTGAGTTCCACCACCCATTCGTTGAATTGATTTTTATAAATTTTTACGTCGGGAATAACGGTATGCGTCGGTTTGGACGCAAACACACTGCCGGGCGCGGGATTGAGCGTCGCAATATCATTGCGAACGGCGCTTTGGATATCTTTAACCGTCACTGAACATGCTTCCGCAATTTCAACCCACTTATTGCGAAGCAACGCATCGTAATGTTCCGATAAAATCTTAAATGCCAATGATTGATCTTTATTCTGATGCTTCAACTGCACCAATAAGCTCGAAACCGTATCCCGACATCCGACACCGATCGGATCCAGATTTTGAACAACCGCCAACGCCGCCGTTACCTGCTTCGGATCGGAAGCGGTCTGCTGCGCCAATTCCTCTTCGGACAACTCCAAAAAACCTTTTTCGTTCAGACTGCCGATAATAAAATCAACAACTTCGCGCAATTTCTTCGGCAAGTCCATACAACCGACCTGTTCCGATAAATGCTCCTGCAACGTCTCCTCCGACGTCAGCGACGCCATCATGAACTCATGATGTTTCACGGCTTCGGAACGGTCGGTGTTGTGCTCGAAACCGCCGCCGTACGTCTCAAATGTTTCGCTGCGTTTCCCGTCAACCTCCGGCATCGTCGGGACTTCCTCCAAAGCGGGATTGGTCGACATTTCTTCGCGGATCATCTCGCGCAAATCCAACGCGGACACCTGCAAAATCTTCAACGACTGCCGCAGCTGCGGCGCCAAAACCTGCGCCTGCGTCTGGAGCTGCCGAAGTTGAGCCATGGGTGTATTTATTGTAAGCGACAACCGTTCAAACGGGAAGGGCTTTTCGCGTTTCGCCGCCGTGTGCACAAAGAAAAAAGCCATCCGCTCGCCCACCAATCGTCGCGTTCAAAAAGCTTGACCTTCGGCGCGGTTTTTCGACAATGAGCTCATATGGCGGATAAGGCAAATAAGTTCCCGGAGAATGTTCGCGGCAAGTTTTACGTCGACAATCAGTGCATCGGATGCGCGCGCTGTCAGTACGATGCACCGGAATTTTTCGGTGCCCGCGACGACGGACTTTCCTACGTAAAAAAACAGCCGGCCGCCGAGCAGGAAATTCAAACCTGCACGGAGGAAATGGATTATTGCCCCGTCAACGCCATCGGAAACGACGGCGATCAGGCTTGATGCGGTGCAGATGCCGTATTTTGCGCATTTTAGGAGATTTTTTGTTTTTTCTGTCCTCCGTTGACGGCAGTGGCAATTAAAAAGGACGATTAGCTCAGTCGGTTAGAGCGTCCGGTTTACATCCGGCAGGTCGCAGGTTCGAGTCCTGCATCGTCCACCAGGAAGTGAGGTTTTTGGGCGTTTTTGGCTGTTTCATCGGAGATATTTCATCCGTTTGGCGTTTTGCTTCTGATTTGAGTTTTGGTTGAGAAACGGAGAAGAAACCTTGAAGAGATACACTTATGTGAGTACCTCTTCCGAAGTCTTTAGAAAACGTGCATATATTTTCCATTATCAGCACCGCAGAACGTCCTTATCTGACGTGGCTGAAGGAAAGGATAAAAACCGCGGAAGGTCGGGTGAACGGTCCGAAATATCAAAAAATACATGTCGGTGACGGCATCAAATTTGTCGATACCAAAACACATCGCTTTATTCAAGGTACGGCCGCCTTTAAACGCGACTATCCTTCGTTTGAAGAAATGTTGAAGAACGAAGGCGTTCGTAACATGCTCCCGTTCCTGAAGGATAGCGATTTAACCGAAGGCATTCTGGTGTATCGGAATTTTCCGGGCTCCGACCGCGTGAGGCAATTCGGATGCACGGCAATCGGCATCCGTATCGATAAATTCAAATTGTAAAACTCAAAAGAAAGCTTGCCGTCGGCGTTTCAACCGCCTCCAATGGGAACAGAGACGGTTGAACGGACGATTAGCTCAGCCGGTTAGAGCACATGCATCACACGCATGGGGTCGCAGGTTCGAGTCCTGCATCGTCCACCAGGCTTCGAAACCAATCACCTAAATCGATTCTCGGCTGTTGATTTCGGACGGAAGGGCGTTCTCGTCGGCAACCGTTCCGATGTCGCTTTTAACGGGAGAAACACCCAAATCGCGGTTCAGCATATCCATACGTTCCATCTTGGTAACACTCCGGTCGCTGTTTTCCATAACTACCTGCGGGATGGTTTTACCGCTTGAAATCGCCGCATCGGTCGTTGCCTGCGCGATTTTTGCCGTACCGGCTTCGGGAGCCGTCGGTGTTTCCCGATTGGTTTTGTTCTCAACCTGCGCGGTATTCTGCGTATCACGAACAACCGCATCGGCATAATTCGGAGTCACTTGACTGACAATACTGATAGGACCTGACATAGTACTTTTGTATATCGGACGATTTTTGGGAAATTAAGGAAAATCTATTAAAAGAATGACGGTTTGTTAAAAAAACACAAAAACATCGAAAAACTTTGCGCAAATATCCTCTCTGATGTTACCTATACAACTTTCGCAATCCGCCTTGTTCCTTTTTTAAAAACGGCATCATCTGCGATGCTAAAAAGCATTGTCCGTGACCAAAGGTGACCAAGCTAACCCTTTAAAATCTAAATCACTTCAATACAATTTCAAAAATCCCGTCCTCCATATCGGCGATATTGTAAAGATCCTCCAATACATTGAAGGTTTCTTCAAGATTTCGTCTTGAATGCTTCCAACCGCCGCCGTCCGTAATCCAAACGAATTTGAAATTTTTGATATGCTTTGCTTCTTCGGCGATCATTTTATAACTTCTTGCCGTTTCATTCAGTTTTGAACCTCCGCTTGCATAAAAATGGTTTCAATGGTGTAGATGCAAGTCGGCGTTTTGACGACAAAATCCCATCGTTTTGTGGAAATTCCCTTTGATGAAATTGCGGAAAGATCAATGTGATATTTGCATTCCACTTCGGTCAAATCTATCTCTTTGCAGTATTTGACGCCGGCTTTTTTCAGATAACATTCTACCAAAGCTTCCATTTGATGACCGCCGCGGTTTTTGCGTCCGTTGGAATCCAATCCGACTTCAACGCCCGTAACATAATCGTATAAATTGCTGACAATATGGTCTTGAAGTAAATCAAAAAGCTCCGCTTGTCGCATGAAATACGTGTATTGTTCAACGGTTTGCGTTTTTTCGTCAAATCGATACGCTGTGTCACCGAATTTTGCATCGTGGCAATGAATTTCATTTTTTCGTACCGCTAAAAGTATCGATATCGCTTTGAGACATTCGGGATATTTGGTCAAAATTGCCCTAAAATCCGCCTCGATATTTTTTGAACCGACAAGCGAATTAAGGATATTGATTTCAATTTTCAGACGTTCGGCGTTTTGGTAAGCCTGTTTAAAATCCGTATAATAGCCGTACCCGTTTATGGACGATCGGAAGGTTGCAAACCATCTGGAAAAAGTTCGTGTATGCATTCGTTTTTTAATCTCCTGACGGACAGTTGCAGATATTCGTGATTGCGGTCAATACCGATATACCTTCGTCCTAGCCGTTTGCAGGCAACGCCCGTTGTCGAGGAGCCGCAAAAAGGATCCAAAACAATATCACCTTCCAGCGTTGACGCCGAAATGATACGTTCCAACAGATAAACGGGCTTCTGGGTCGGATGTTTGCCGAATTGCTTTTCGGTCAACGGTGTTAACGTGCCCGTCCAGACATCTTTCATTTGCTTGCCACCGTTGACAGCTTTCATCCGTTCATAGTCGAAGTAATGCTTTGCGTTTTTATCCGCTTTTTGCGCCCAAAGAATGGTTTCGGTGCTGTGCGTGAAACAGCGGCACGCCAAATTCGGCGGCGGATTGGTCTTCTGCCACGTAATGTTGTTGATGATTTTAAACCCTTCCTGTTCGAGTGCCCAACCGACCGAGTAGATATTGTGCAATGTTCCGCTAATCCATAAAGTACCGTTCGGTTTCAACGCACGGCGACACAAACGGATCCAGCGACGGTTAAAAGCGTGTTTTCCTTCAAGACTTTCAATTTTATCCCAATCGCCTTTGTTCACGGATACCGCCTTGCCCGAACTGCAGGTGATGCCGTCATTGGAAAGAAAATAAGGCGGATCCGCGAAAATCATGTCAGCTGTCTCGGGTGACATCTGCTCCAACGCATCAAACGTGTCCGAAAGATACAGTGCCGCATTATCATCGCAATAATACGGCTTTAAATTCCCGAAAAACGTTCCCGCGTCGAACACGCCCTATGCCCTCTTCCTACCGTTGGTTTGAAAAGACAGAACTCGAGGCAGAGCCACGCACATCGCCCGCACGAAAACGAAAGAAACCACGCGCACAAAAAAGAAAATGTGCGCACAACACGCAATCCGCCTTCGCGGAGACCGCGTTAACGCTTCGAGAACTGGAAACGCTTTCTTGCGCCGGAACGCCCCGGTTTCTTACGCTCTCTGATTCTGGAATCGCGAGTCAACAAACCCGCTTTCTTCAAAGGGATGCGCCACTCGGCATTGACTTTCTCCAAAGCACGCGCGATGCCTAACACCATCGCATCCGTTTGCCCCATCCAACCGCCGCCGGAAACCCAGGCGCGAACGTCAAAGCCGTTCTCGTCCTCGATCACGCGAAACGGTCGCTCCAAACGCATACGTACATCTTCCTGCAACTGCGACTTATCAACCGCTTTACCGTTAATCAGCCAGATGCCGCTCCCTCTCGAAAGGCGAACCTTCGCAACCGAACCCTTGCGACGCCCCACTGTCACAAACTCCTCGCCCGGAGCCTTCTTCAACTTCACTGCGGGCACCTCTTCCGTTTTTTTGACTGCCTTCTTCGTTGCTTTAACCGACTTTTTTGCGGTAGCGGCTGACTTCTCTGCGGTAGCGGCTGACATAATAAATTACATTTCGAGTGCAATCGGCGATTGAGCTTTGTAAGGATGCTCCTTCCCAACACAAACGCGCAACTTCTTTAACATGAAACGCGACAAATTGTTCTTCGGCATCATGCCGCGAACGGCGTTCATCAAAATCAACTCGGGATGGCGCTCGCGAAGTTCATGCAGGTTACGCACGTGCAATCCGCTTTGATAGCCCGAATGGGTCGTGTAGGTCTTATCCTGCTCCTTCTGACCCGTAACTTTAATCTTTTCGGCATTGATGACCACCACGTAATCGCCCGTGTCGCAATGCGCCGTGTACGTCGGCTTGTTGCGACCGCGCAAAATGTTCGCAATTTTGACCGCCAAACGCCCCAAAATCTGCCCTTCGGCATCGATTAAATACCACTTTTGCTCGGACGGCTTCCGTTGCGTAACCAGTGTCGTGCTCATCTCAAATCCCGATATACACCCTCAGTAAGGTATTGCCGAACGCTCCCGTCAAGCCTTTTAAGGGAAAAATTTTGCGCGTGCCCTAAACATTTTTGCGCGACGGCTACTGATTATTTCACACCTAATAAAAAACTTCGCGGTGGACTTTTTACGGAAAAACCTTCATAATAAGTTTAGTCGAACGCGCTTATGGAATTCGCCAAGAGCATGGAACGCATCGGTCGATTGACGGGAGCCGACATCCCGCCGCCCGACGAAGAAGGCTGCTGTTTGTGGGAACAAGACGGGCACCGTTACAAAACCTTTCAGCGCAACCGCAAATGGCATTGGGAATGTTCCTGGGGCGAAAAAATGTCGGATACCTTCGAACATCGTAACCTGCTGTCTCAAATTCTGCAGTTTAACCTGAAACGCATGCGGTTTTTGGATGCCACGCTCTTTTTAAATCCTTCCGACAAACGGTTATACCTGCGGCAAACAATTGCGCCCGAAACGGTAGATGAAAAAAACATCGAGGAACGGTTCAATGATTTTCTGCTGAACATCGAAGTCATGGAGGAACGATTTTTCCCGAAATTGTCGGAACAACGGTAGCATGAAGCGTCTTTGGACAGGTTTTTGGCTCCTAACAGCAATCGCACGGTTCCAGACCGCAACGTTTGCGGCACCGACCGTCATGTTTTCGGAGGAACCGACACCGCCGTCTCAAACGCCGAACGACAATGCGGACGAACCGCAAATCGAGTTTTACACGCAGGACGAGCCGGAAGCCGAAGAAATAAAATTCGACAAGCCGAAACTGCACGATTTTTGGCCGAAAAACACCGCTTATTTGTTTGTGCGCAACAAACCGATTGCCGATTCGGTGGCGGATTTTTGCAAAATGCAGGGTATTGATGCGGTTTTGAGCGAACGTCTCAAAGACAACAAACAACGCGTCAATCGTTCGTTTGAAAAGATGTATCCGACGCATATTTGGGATCAACTGGCGAAAGCGTACGGCTTACTGTGGTTCTTCGACGGTCATGCGCTGTATGTCTACGAATCGAGCGAAATTCAAACACAAATCTTCAAAATTCACCCGTTGCAAATCGATCCGCTGCTCGACGTCATCGACACCATGGGATTTTACGGTTCCAACATGCGCATTCGTCCGATGCGCGAAGGCGGCATCCTCATCGTCAGCGGCACGCCGAAAATGATTGAACTGCTGACGAGCATCACCGAGAACATCTCTTTATATAAAACATCCGAAACCGATCGCCTGGACGTTAAAGTATTCCATTTGAAACATGCTTGGGCAGATGATAAAGAAATCGGCGGTTTAAACATTCCCGGCGTCGCGACGTTACTGAACAACATTTTGGGGAAGCAGGAAAATGCCGAAAACGCTTTAAAATCCGCCTCGCAAACGGCTTCCGCAAAGAAGGTTACCTCCCTGCGCGAAAAGGACACGGACGAAAAAAATAAGAAAGCAACGCCAAAGGAAAACGAAAAAACGGACGAGAAAGCAGAAAATTCCAACGAAGGAAGCGACAAAGTCAAATCCGAAGGCGGCGTCATTACCGTCGATCCGCGTCAAAATGCGGTCATCGTCAAAGATTATCGACACAACCTGCCCATGTACCAGGAGCTGATAGACTTGCTGGACGTACCAACGGAATTGATTGAAATTCAGGCGGCGATTGTCAACGTTTCCAAGGGTTGCGATTTCAAAATCGGCTCTGACGAGGTCACGGTAAGCTCTACGCGTCATAACGATCGCACCTGGTTTTCTTATAAACCCGTCTCGACCAACGACACGGGCTTAAATGTACAACTGAACGGTGTCGTGAACGGCATCCAATTCATGACGGCAATCAACGCACTTGCAAGCAAAAATCTAAGCAAAGTGTTGGCTCGACCGTCTGTCCTTACCATGAACAACCTGACCGCCGTTATGGAACAGGGAAAAACGTACTATTTGGAAGTCAAGGGCAACAAAGCCGGCGATATGTATTCCGTCGAAGCCAATACGAATTTGAAAGTAACCCCGCACCTGCTCACAAAAGACGGGCAAACGTGCATTCAGTTGATTTTGGAC
>JAEESJ010000016.1 GCA_016286235.1 Opitutales bacterium
ATCCTTACTTACTATATCCTTACTTACTATATCCTTACTTACTATATCCTTACTTACTATATCCTTACTTACTATATCCTTACTTACTATATCCTTACTTACTATATCCTTACTTACTATATCCTTACTTACGTCGATGAAGTTCCACCGCGCAATACGCTGATACAGCGGCAAAATCAATCCGCACCCGAACACTACCGCCGCGGTACGAACCCCGACCACGACGATGATATTTTTAGCCATCACTTTTTTTGCTTCAGCAGTCGCATGCCGATTTTTCCAGGTGCGAATGCCCGCCATCCAACACAATAAAACCAGCGAAATCACGCTCGCAATCACGCCGGTGCGCTCGCTGTTGATGCCGAATAAAAAAACGGTGAAAAAGATTAACTGCGTCAAATTGCGCCGATTGACGTTCTCCGTCAGAATTTTCGTCGTGATAAACGCCATAATCACCGCCGTCCAGACGGTGACTTTGATGATGATATTATCCGGATTGACCAAATACCAAATTTCATTACTCGGATAAAAAACCATTCGAACGGCACAGTAGATCGCCGCCGTGTGTACAAAGTATTTAAACGTCACAACGACGGCATTCGGGTAACGGATAAACCAGGGAATAAGCACCAAAATATCCAAAAAATGAAGATATTTGTGACAGGCGTGCCAGCCGCATTTAAACGTTACCAATGACCAAAAAATGGAACAAAATGCCAAAATCGGTATCAAAACAACGACGATCCAAATCTTATGCGTGGAGTGAAAATCCAAAAATGCTTCGCGGTACGAACGATTGCGGAACAGTTGAACGCAGGCGACGATCATAAACCCCGACCAGCCCAAACTCGCCAGTTGCGAATTTACGAAAGTTCCGACCGCCAAACAAGCGAGGAAATACGATGCTAACGTTTCCACAGTTTTGTCAGCGGTTTTCCGACGTGCATGCGAAAAAACGTTTCCATCGGCTGAAACAAAAATTTCCAAACCACGCGTGCCGTTTTTCGAAAAGACACATACTGTTCCGCTTCATCGGCAAACGGCGTACGGCGCACCGCTTTCCAATAGAGTTGCGCAAAGCGACCGTAGGCACCGAAACATTGAATAAGCCACGGATACAAAACCCACGGTTTTTGCAGATAATGCATCAACGTCGGTTGAAAGTCGCGAAACTCCTTTTTCACGTGCAACGGAAGCATGCAGTTGAATTTCGTATCGCAACGCACATAACGATCTTCGCCGAGTACGCGACAAACGGCATCCTGATCGGGGAAAACAAAGTTTTGATTTTGCTCCAATATACGGATGCACGCTTCGGCAAACCGATGAAGGCGCATCATTTTTGTATTCATCAGCAAAACCCCGCTGTTGAAGTACGTTTTATCCAACGAAAACCCTCTCTTGGCGCGACCGACGGCGTACCATTTGCCAAAAAACGGTGTCTCGTCCACACCGCCCATCCACTTGTCGCCGAGCTTGACATCCCACAGCTCGCCGACATCCCCGGCGGCAATAATATCGCTGTCCAGGTAAAGGGCTTTATCGTACTGCGGGAAAAGATTGGCAATCGTCAAGCGGTAAAAAATCGCCGGCGGATACCAACTCGGTAAACGATAACGTTCAAAGACATCATTTTTCATCACCGCCGTCACCGTCAACGTATTGCCGTTACCCAAATTCCATTGTTGCAGTTTTTCGATCTTCTTTTTCGAAATGCCGCAATCAAGGATGTAAAAGCGAAAGCTTCGTTTAGAATGCGCCACAATCGACGCAATCGCTGCCGCCGCATGCTGTACGTAACGGTCATCGCAGGAAAAAACAATTACAATCGGGTTGTCGTTCATGCCACTCTTTAAACTACCTTATGCGCTGAACTTTAACAAATCCAAACTGCTCGGAAGTGCCCAACGCCACAGCAACGAACCAACGGCGTAACTTTTGTCCGCCGACCGACAAAACTTCACCGACAAATGCCCGCCGTTACCCGACAGGCAACTTTTTGCATTCGCGCCACATACATACATACATACATACATACATACATACATACATACATACCGCGCAAAACCGACCTCAAAAGAGCTTCTCAACATTCCGACACCGCCTTCTTAATTTTACCCGCGCCACAGCCGTCCGATGCTCTTGTAACCGCCGATGCGCCACAACTCTTTCGCCTTCATACCACCGTCGTTAACAATCTCACCCTTTGAACGTACATTTCTTACTTCAACGTCGGATACAGCAACGTATCGCGAATGTTATCGGCTTCCGTCAACAAAATACAAAGGCGATCAATTCCGATCCCCATACCGCCCGCCGGCGGCATCCCGTATTCCAACGCCGTCAAAAAGTCTTGATCGATTTTCTGCACCTCCTCGCCCGCCTGCGCCTCAAACATCCTTCGTTGAACAAACGGATCGTTCTGTTCCGAATACGCCGGCGCAATTTCCTGCCCGTTGATGTAAAGTTCAAAAACATCCAGCAACCGCTCGTCCTTTTCGTTCAATTTCGCCAACGGGCACAATTCCCTCGGCAGTTGCGTCACAAACGTCGGCTGCAACAGTTTCGGCGCAACACACTTCTCAAAAACGTTGTTGGTAACCTCAAAATCTTCCAGTTCGGGATTCACTTCAATTTCCAGTTTTTGGCACGCCCATAATTTCTCTTCTTTGGAACGCTCAAACCAACGATCGTCTTTGACGGCTTCCAAAATACATTCGGCGTAGGTCTTTTCCGCCCAGGTACCGCTCAACTCAATCGTCTCACCCGTGTAGCTTTTCAGCGTTGTTTTGTGAATAACCTTTTCACACAGGTACCGCATCAACTCCCGCACCAGGGTCATCATACCGCGGTAATCGCTGTACGCCTGATAGACCTCCAGCATCGTAAATTCGGGATTATGGCGGCGCGAAAGCCCTTCGTTGCGGAAATTGCGACCGATTTCAAATACCCGATCGTACCCGCCGACCAACATGCGTTTCAGGTATAGTTCCAGCGAAATTCTCAGGTAAAAGTCGCAGTCCAACGCATTCATGTGCGTTACAAACGGTCGCGCCGCCGCTCCGCCCGCAACACTCTGCAGCATCGGCGTTTCGACTTCGACAAAATCGCGCGCCCACAAAAACTCGCGAATACCCTTAATGATCGCCGCCCGTTTGAAGAAACGCTCGCGGGACTCGGGATTGACAATCAAATCCAAGTACCGCTGTCGGTAGATGGTATCGGGATTATTTAAACCGTGAAATTTATCCGGCAACGAACGAAAGGACTTCGATACCGACGTAACCTTTCGCGCCCGAACGGTGATTTCGCTGGTTTTCGTACGAAATACATCGCCTTCGACGCCGACAAAATCACCGATGTCATACGTTTTAAAGGTATTGTAGGCTTCCGCGCCGATGCCGTTTTCTTCGTTGTTGGAAACATAAATCTGCAATGTTCCCGTCTGATCCAAAAGTTTCAAAAACGACGCTTTCCCCATCAAGCGAAACGCAATAATCCGCCCCGCCACGGCAACCTCGCAGGTGTTCCCTTCCTTTTCCGCCGTTTCAAACAATGAAAGCACCTGTTTGTTGGTATGCGTTTGGCGACAATTTGCACGAAACGGATTTTGTCCTTTTTGACACAATTCCTCAAATTTCGCTTTCCGAACCGCAAACAAATCGCTCTCTTCCATTCTCTCCCATTGGGAGCAAATGCTTCGTTGCAGGCAATTCAAAATTTCAGCTCGCCTGCGCGACCGTTGCCATATCTTGATTAACCGCCACTGCCACGCAACTGTCCGACCAAACGTTGAGTGCGGTTTCAAGCATATCAATCACGCTGTAAATCGGCAAAATCATTCCCATCAGTTCCAACGGTACGTTCATGGACGACAGCAGGCTTGCGCTGAGGAAAAAACACCCCATCGGTACACCGGCGTTTCCGACTGCCGCCAGCGTTGCGATAAAAATCCACGGCAACATCAACGTCGGCGTGATGGTGAAACCGTTGTTTTGCATCACGTACAAAACGGTTGTGAAAATAAACGCACCGCAACCGTTCATGTTAATCGTCGTGCACAGCGGCAACACGAAACGGCTGATTTCGGGACGAATGTTCAATTTTGTTTCGGCACGTTGCATCGTGACGGGCAACGTGCCCGCGGAGGATTTGGTAAAAAACGCAACCGAAAGCGCCGGTGCCATCCCTTTGAAAATCCGAAGCGGTCGTTGCCCTTTTAATAACAAAAACAACGGCAACACGATAATGCCCTGTAAAACATTCGCCAGCGTCACCACCAGAAAATATGCTCCCATCCCCTGAAGCGAAGTGTTTGCATTTAATTCGCGAACCCCTACCGCAATAAATCCGAACAATCCGATCGGCAACAATTTCACAATGCCGCCGATAATCGTGAACAGCATCGCGTGAAACCCTTCGAAAAAATGCCGAACCGTTTGGCGCGCTTCGGGGTTGGGAACGGCGCGGATTGAAAGCCCCGTCACGACGCTGATAAACAGCACCGTCAGCACTTGGCACTCCGAAAACGCCTTTACGAGATTATCGGGAATGATTTGCAACAAATGCCGACCATAACTGATGCCGGCAACGGCGTCCAAAGAGGCATTCGGCGTAACGGTATAAACGCTCGACGGCGCAATAACGAGATACAGTACCGCAGCAACGAGCACCGCCAACACGGTCGTTGTCAACGTATAAAACAGCGTCCGACGCCAAACGCGTTTCATCGAGTGTTTATCTTCCGAAGACGACAGGGCGACAATTACCGAGAGCGCAATCACCGGCATACCGATGCATCGAAACAGCCGAATGAATGCCTCCGAACAAAATTTCGCAAGTTCGAAGAGCCATACGATGCCGGAGCATCCGCCACAAATGCCGCACCCAACGGCGAGTGCATAAAAAAACAATCGACGACGGGAAGACGACTTATTGCAGGTATCGCGACACATAAAGATAATCTACCATCAACCATCAGAAAAAACAACAAAAAACGCAACAATATACCGACGCCTTTAACCGCAAACAACTTACTCGCAGACGGTTCGACGGAGGGATTCGCCCTCTTTAAAAAACAACTCAACGGAATCGGACTGTGTAATTCCCGAAAACCTGCCGAAAGCCGTTTGAACGCATCTGTCTTAATCTTTTCCAGAAATCTCAACTCCGTTTCGAGTGCATCTTTCTCAACCCAACCGTTTTTGACGCCCATCTTCTGGTGCCGAAGGGGGGACTTGAACCCCCATGCCGTGAAGCACATGAACCTGAATCATGCGTGTCTGCCAATTTCACCACTTCGGCACATTGATGCAAAAGAACGCCGTCCTCTGGTGGAGTCGATCAGGTTCGAACTGACGACCCCCACAATGCCATTGTGGTGCTCTGCCAACTGAGCTACGACCCCGTCCAAAGACAAGCCTATTGCGTAAAAAACGAAAGCATCTGTCAATTCCTATCTGTATTTCCGTTTCGCTTACAATCGCTTGCCATTCGTTTTGCGCAAGAACGGAAGAAAAAAATTCATTTATATTTGACACATGTAAAAATTTTTCCAATTCTCATTGCGGAGTTATAAATTATGAGAAAACTATTCGGCATCATAAACAGAGGAAAATCGATATTGTTCGTATCGGTTTTTGCCCTTGCGGCGATAAAAGGGCGTTTCGTCCCGTTTTTACCGGCAGATACAGTCTCGATTGACTTTAACGGTAATGAAATTTTGGCAAGCGATCTGGCTCCCCATACGAAGCAACTCAACATGGCTTACGCACCCGATTTTTCGCCTGAATTCGCAGAAAAAGTTCGGGAATGTTTCGAAAAAACGAAAGTACCGGATTTTCGAAAAATGTCGCTGAAGGAGCTTACGGACAGAGTGTTGGAAGTACACAAAAAGACTTTGGAGACGGGAGAAAATATTGAAATATTCGATGGTATGACAGTGGAAAGCGTGCTGAATGTCGATTGGCAGATGGAAACTCTTTACGATTTTATCAAGGAGAAGTGCGAAGCCAATATCAAATCCTCCAAAAAAAGAGGATGTGTACATGATGTGAAAGAGGATACCAACGAAGGCAGACTTATAACGTTTCACCTGAAAAACGGGAAAATTTCCGGTGCCGAATCTCAAAAATTGTTTGCGAAATTACAGTTACCGTTGCGATTGGTTTTTGAAAATGTTCAGGGTACATTGGAAAAAAACGATACCCTCAAACAACTGACGGTTTCAATGGAGTTTAAAAATTGTCGCAACTTGACATTTGAAACAGATTGTTTTCGTGATGCGGAAAAATTGGAGAGGGTCAATTTTTATTCATCAAACGTCCGGTTGAGCAACGGTGCTTTTGCCAACTGTAAGAACTTCGAACACGTGCACACGGATGATGATTCGAAGTTACTGTGCCTCCCGCCGAACACGGTGTTCCAAGTGTTTGGAGGCACCCTAAAACACGAAAGCATCCGGGAACTTATCGTGTCGAACCTTCTGTGTTTATGCCGTGAACCGCTTAGCGATAAACAACGTGTTCTCGATTTTTTACAATGCAACGGAATCGATACTGCATTTTCGGATGCCGAAAAAAAGGCGTCAATGATTGAGGAAGAAAGGCAAAGAATACACAAAGAGGTTTATGAGAAAGTCAAAAGTCGCGAACAACAATGCAACTCGATTGAAAAGGAAAATCGGCACTTAAAAAATGCCAATCAAAATCTGCAAGATCAAATGCAGATTACGGTGCAAAAAAATAAAGATTTGCGAGCAGAGCTGAAAGAAACTCGGCAAACTTGCGAAGGTTTGTCAAAAGAGTATTCGCAACTGAAAAGCGAGTATGAAAATTTCAAAAAAATACACGCGGAAGCGGTGGAAAAAATCACAAAAGAACTTGAAAAAAGCCGAAATGATTGTACCTTTGCCGAAGGAAAGCTGGAAAAGTACAGATCTTCTTTGAATGCCGCCAAAGAGGAATTACGTACCCTACGGGAGACAAACGAAGAACAAAAAGAAAAAATCGAAAGTTTGAAGGCGTTTAAATCGCAATGGGAAGCAAAAATACTTACGCTCGAACGCTTGGAAACAGAAAAAGACGAACTTTCAAAACAACTGAAAACCGCAGAGTACAATGAGAGCGAGGCGATGCGAAAGCTGGGACAAGAACGCGCCAAAAACAAAGAAGAGCTGAAGAAAAAACAAGCAGACATCGGCAATTTGAAAAAAGAGTTGAACAGTTTAGCACTTGAATTGACAGAAACACGAAAGCTTCTTTCCGAGGCACAATTCGAAATCAAGGAGCTGAAAAATTCGGAAACGCACATCCTGACAACCGTAGGCGGCGTCCTTTCGGATGACGAAGACAAAAAGGAAGAAGAAAAGAACAACGCCTTCCGCCCCGTTAAACCCGTCGTTAAGAAAAATTTCAAAAATTACCTGCCGACATCCAACCGTAAGAAAAACAAAGTTTGGAAGAATTTTGAATATCCAAAGAAACATCCAAAGAATGACAAATAAGTTGATCGTGCGAATGTATCAAGGATCGGCGTTTGCCCAAAATCATTGACAGAAAGTACTTCTTTTTTCGTAATGAAAGCGTTTGGTGGTTGTAGCTCAATTGGTCAGAGCATCGGATTGTGGTTCCGAGGGTTGCCGGTTCGAGTCCGGTCTACCACCCCAGGGGAGATTAATCTGATTTAATTGAAGTTGCGCTGCGTTGGATTTCCCGTGATGATTTTGCGCATGCTTAAAGTCGAGCCCTTGCTTGTATGTTTCACGAGACCGTGAAGGGTACCTGAACCGTTTTTACTACCGGCACCAATTATTCATCTTCAATCTTAACGATTTTTAAGTGCGACCGTTCGCCCGACGTAATGTGCACTTTCCCTTTGGATATATGAAAATAATCCGCCAAAACTTCTCTTAATTGCTCGTTTGCTTTCCCTTCCAATGCCGGGCGCGTCAATTTTACCTTGAACGAACCGTCCGCCTGCGGAATGGTTTCGCATTTTGAGGCACGCGCAATAACTTTAACGGTTAGTGTCGGCATTTTTTAAGGAAGCACTTTTATCGGAAACTCAAACATCATTGAATTGCCCGTGTTCATCGGTTGCAACCCGCTTCACCGTTCCTACTCCATTTAAACGAGAACATCCCGATTAAAGATAAAACTTTACCTTTTACAGCATATCACGCAGGTGTTTGACGGAAACATTCCGCCTTCCGCAGTTGCTCCAAAACATTGCGATTGGTTTCGTTTTTGAAAAATGCCGCAATGCCTTGCGCCGTTCGTTCTCCTATCAACGGAACCGCTCGCAACGCTTCCGCGGAAGCCGTTTGCAACGCCTCAATGGTTTGAAACGTTTCCGCCAATCGCTTAGCCGCTTCAATCCCGACATTCGGAAGGCTCAACCCGTAAATCCAACGCCATAACGGCTGCGCTTTGGCACGTTCAATCGCTGTTAAAATACCGTCAACCGCCGTTTCGCCGAAACCTTCCGTCGCAAGCCACTGCGCCCGAAAACGCCACAGTTGAAACACATCCGCCACGGTATGAACCCATCCGTTTCGCACCAAAAAATCAACCAATTTTGCGCCCATGCCGCCGATATCCAGTGCTTCCTTGGAGGCGAAATGAATAATTTTCAGGCGCGTTTGCGCCGAACAGGCGATAGACGGGCAACGAAGAGCGGCTTCGCCCTCCAAACGGATTAATTTCGCGCCACAGGCGGGACACGCCGTCGGTTGAACAATCGGACGCGTGCCGCTGCGCTGCGCCGTATCCACACGCACAATGGCGGGAATAACTTCGCCGGCTTTTTGCAACACCACCCAATCGCCGATTTGCAGACCAAGGCGGTTGATTTCGTTAAAATTATGCAATGTCGCCCTTGAAATACGGGAACCGCAAAGCTCAACGGGTGTTAATTCCGCCACCGGCGTAATCGCTCCCGTGCGTCCCACCTGAAACGTCACGCCCGTTACCTGTGTTTCAACGGACTCGGGTTCGAATTTATACGCAATCGCCCAATGGGGAAACTTTGCCGTTGCCCCGAGTTGCACCTGTTGCCGTCGATCGTTGACCTTTAACACAACGCCGTCGGTCACGAACGGAAACGGATGCTCTTTGGCATGGAATGCTTCGATGAACGTCCATGCTTCCTCCGCCGTTTCGGCGATATCAATCGTCGGGAACGAAGGGAAATTGTTCGCCTTTAACCACTGACGCACGGCTTCCTGTGTCGGCAAATCGCCGTTAAATTTCCCAATACCGTGCGCCACAAACCGCAAGCGCCGCCGTTTTACTTCCTCGATATCCAGTAACTTAACGCTCCCCGACGCCAAATTGCGCGTATTGGAAAAAAGCGGTTGTCCCAAACGTTCCTGTTCGGCGTTGAGAGCCTCAAAATCTTCGCGCGTCACATAAATTTCGCCGCGCACCTCCACAATCGACGGAACGGATGCGATCGGAAGCAGAGTATTCAAACTTCCAGCAGTTTGAGAAATGTTTTCGCCCGCATCTGCCGTATTTTCAAAAAACGGTTCGGAAGAAACCGCAGGCGTTTGTTCGTTGGAAGGCGAAAAAACCGATGAAATCCCAAAATTGCCCGTGTTTTTTTCACAATTTCCCGCATTTTCCTTTAAAATTTCGGACGACATTTTGCCTTGTTTTACCTCTTTCGCAACTCCATTGCCCTCTGAAGTTTTTTGTACCCCCGATAATATATGCGGAATATCGGCAATCGTTTGAACCGCCGCCGTTACATCTTCCCCCGCCCGACCGTCCCCGCGCGTTAAAGCCCGCACCCAACGACCGTTTTCGTAGATTAAATTGACCGCCATGCCGTCCACTTTCGGCTCCAACAAATAGACACAATCGCCGCACGCTTCCCGCGTCCGTTTATCGAACTCCAGTAATTCCTCTTTGGAATAGGTATTGGATAAACTCAACATCGGCGTTAAGTGCAAAATCGGAACGGTACGACCGCTCAAATCATCTCCCACTTTCATCGCCTGCTCCAGTTGCGGAAATTTCTTATAAATCGCTTTTACCTCCGCCTGCAGGCAATCATATTCGAAATCGCTGAGTTCGGGCGCATTTTCCTTGTAATACAAACGATCCGCACGCGCAATTTCCGTTAACAGCGTCTGCAAACGCCTGCGTGCTTTTTCAACCGATTCCGCCATAAGAATGGAAAGTAAGGGGCTAAACAAAGGGTGAAATTTTTAACGTTTTTTTGCAAGTCCGCACCGAGAAAACGCTATTTATGAGAAAAAATAACCAAAAGATTCGGAGTCGATATGTTTTCTTAAATCACCCTACCCCGGCACTTTATGCCTAAAAAACTCTCAAATCTGCCCCTCAAAAACACTCGAAACACCTGGGAACCGCGGCATAAGCCACCACACGAAGCACAAAACTGCCTCCGACTGGCACCCCGTAGGGGAATCGAACCCCTGTCGCCGGAATGAGAATCCGGTGTCCTGACCGCTAGACGAACAGGGCAAATGACGCCCTTATTAGAGGGGTGGGAAGTGAAGGAAGGCAAGCTTTTTATGTGCCTTGAACTGTCAATTTATAAAAAATGCCCAATTCATAGTAGATCCAACATAATTTTACACTTATCAATCTGATGCACCAGACGATGCTTTGAAACCGTGAAAAAACGTACCGTACAGAGTTTATTCCTATCTTCAATTAACATTATTCTGGGAACCCATTTCGAATATTGCCGTACGAAGAATTGTCAGGCTATTGGAATCAGAAGTCAAAATGAATCAACGGACGCACCAGCCCATGTGTCTCATTACTAAAAGTGAGTAAATTGGAGTGATATTTTCCCATTAAATACTTTTTTGTGAAAAAGTCAGAACCCATCAACCCACATTGCAAAACCCTCCAAAAATCCTTACAATAAATACGGACTTGGAGATATTGAGGAATGGTTGCGGAAGAAACAGTGAATCAAGTTTTGAAGGAGTTCGGGAAGTCGATTAATTTGTCGGATGTGCGGCTCAATAAGGATAAATCCTGCGTTTTATGCGTGGATGAGGACAAAAATGTACAGGTAACGTACAATGAGGGGAACGAGGCGTTGGATTTTTTTGCGTCCGTCGGTCAAATACCCGAAAACGAAAAGCATTGTTGCAATGATTTGTTGAAGTCCAATAGCGAATGGACGTTGACGAAAGGTGCGGCATTGGCGAAGGGAAACGGTTCGTCGGAGGTGATTTTGGAATACCGTTTGCCGCTTTTGAACCTCACAAAGGAGCTTTTTGAACGTACGTTTGAGCAGTTTATCGGTCTGGTAACGGTTTGGAAGACGTATTTACGGGAATTGGGGCAGGGTAACGTTCCGAAAGCTTTCGAAAATTTTCGGAAAAATTGAGCATGCGTCCGAGCGGTTCAAATACCGAAAGTACACCGACTTTGGGTGTAACGCGGCAGTCGGATGCAACTTCGTTCGCCTGTTATGCGCCGAATGTCGATCGGGTTGAAGTGCGTATTTTTAAGGGGAACAAGGAGTTGATTTCCCCTTTAAATTCCGTTGCGGACGGCTTTTGGACAACAACCGTCGGAAAAGATTTTACGGGTTATGCGTATCTGTTTCGCGTTTGGGCACCCGAACTCAAAGAGTTGATTGATCCGTATGCGTTTCAACTTGAAACCCCGCAAGCGGCAGGAGTGATTACGGACTTAAAACCACCTGCGAATGACGGTTTTAAAGCACCCGAGTTGAAAGATTTGATTATTTCGGAGGTGCATGCGCGAGATTTGGTCGGATGGACATCGATACCAAAAAATCAATCCGTCTTCTCGCAACTGAAGACCTTTTTTTCTCAACAAAACCCGATTGAAGATTTGGGTATTAACGCCGTCGAGTTCATGCCGCTGACGGAATTTGATGCTTCTTCTCCGAACACGTATGCCTGGGGCTACATGCCGACGCATTATTTTGCGTTATCCGGCACGTATGGAACGCCGCTGGAATTTCAAGCCCTGGTTCAAACGTTACACGCGCGCGGTTTGGCGGTCATTTTGGATGTGGTTTATAACCACGCCGGCAAAATGAACGATCTGCTTCGGTGGAACGAAAAAGCGTATTTTCGCCATGATACTGACGGGAAACGAACGAATTGCAGCGGTTGCGACAACGATTTGCGCACCGAACATCCGTTTGTTCAAAAGCTTATTATCGACAGTTTGCTGCATTTTTTAAAATTTTACCGCGTCGACGGTTTTCGGTTCGACTTGGCGGAACTGCTCAATGTCGATGTTTTACGAAAAATTGAAACGCATCTGCGGGCGTATAAAAAAGATGTCATCTTAATCGCCGAACCATGGAGTTTTCGCGGGCATATCGCGAATCAATTAAAACATACAGCCTGGGCATGTTGGAACGATCGCTTTCGCGAAAGCGTGTATCATTACATTGAAGGGAACGGTTCCGCGGAGGAGTTGGCGTACGTTATGGGCGGTTGCGTTCCCGATCCGTTCGAAAATGCATTTCAATCGGTCAATTACACGGAATCGCACGACGATTACGTCTGGGCGGATCGCATCGGCGGCGATGCCGAAACCGTTCGTCTCAAAACGCATATGATGTTTGCGATTTTAATGTTATCGTCGGGTATTCCGATGATTGCCGAAGGGCAGGATTTTTTGCGTTCCAAGCATCATGTACGCAATACTTACAACCGCGGCGGTTTGAATTTATTGGATTGGGAAGTATTGAAAAAGCATGATGCAACGCATCGGTATGTTAAAAATTTGCTGAAACTGCGCGCATCCGATATCGGGAAATTGTTCAAAGTCGAACGATCAACGCAAATGTACAAACGTTTGTTCCGCGCAAGCAACGGCTCCAGTACGGGGATTTTATTCAACGCCGACGGTTCGAAAGGGAAACAACAGGTGTTGTTGGTCGTTAATCCTCATTCGTATGCCGTCGGTTTTGATTTTTCGGGTTTGAATTTGAGAAGCTTTTATCAAATCGCCGACAGGGATCGTTTTTTTACCGACAAAACGCGTCTGCTTTCGAAAGCATTCTCTTTGGAACCGATGTCCTGTGCGTTATTTATCAAAGAGATGTAGCTGATGAATTTTGCTTTCAGACTTCCGACAGCCGATCATTATCATTCCAATCGCCGTACATGACGCCATTGCGCGTGTTTTCAACGAGTTTTTTCAAACCGTTATAAAAAGTCGCATCATATTGTTTGCGCCGCTGAAGCGTATCGATGCGAACGCGCTGATACAACGGCGGAAAGTTTTGAAAGTTCTTCCAAACAACTTCATTCGCATGCAATGCCCGTAAAATCATCGGATCGATTGTAAAGTTGTTCGGGTTCATGTCGGGTAACACCGCCCGTCCGGCATCCGTCATGTGCCCCAAACGTTCCAATCGACGTACGCGCGCCTTGTTCGATTCCGACCAGACGCTTTTCGGGCGACGCGGCGAAAAACGCTGCACTGTCGTTCCGTTCGGCATTTTTTTCTGCGTACTGTCGACCCAACCGAAGCACAGGGCTTCTTCAACGGCGTCCAAGTAATAAAATGCTCCGTCATCCTTCGGCTTACCGCGCTTGACCGCTACCCAACAGGCACGTGCGTCGACGTGATGCCGTTCCAACCATCGCCGAAATTCCTGCCGATTTTTGACCGTCAAAAGCGGACGAACATCCATGAAAATACACAAGCCGTTTTCAGGAAACGTTGCCGTAACCGACACCTTTTGTAAAAAGCGGGAACATGATGCCTTTGCGGAAGAGACAAATCTGCCGTGTGCTGGACGAAACCGTCATTGCAATGCAATCAACCGCCTTGGAAATTGCCACCGCGGCGGCATGTCGTGTTCCGAGACCGCTCGGCAAATGCACGTACTCGTCGGTTTGAATGAGACTTCCGGCGCTTTCAATCACACCGTCGCCGTCGATAATAAAAGCACCGTCGAGGAGAGCGTATTCTTTGACGGTTTCGTCAACGGAAGCCGTTAAAATGTTGCGGTCGCTCGCGGCATAACCGAAGAAGGGGTTTAAAATCAACGGATGAACGTACGGCGATAAACAATCGACGTTCCCGAGCACGAACAAACAACCGACCGCATGCCCTTCGCGCCCTTCGGTTGCCAATTCGGTTGCCAGAGATAAAACGCGCTCAAACACTTCCGGGCGCACTTCCGACGGCAAAAGATCGTTACTTCCCGCAAAAATCGGCTGAATTTCCCGTTGAACTTCCAATAAAATGACGGTATCCAATCTGTCGCTGTCGGGTAAGCCGCCGATGCAACAAATTTTTTCGTCCGTTCCGATGTAACCGAGGATAAGACCGAGCAACAGCGCACTTCGCAATTGTGTCAGACGTCCGTCGGAAAATAAACGCACCGATAAAGTGTAACGGGAGCCATCCGCTGAGGATTCCGAAACATGTCGAGTAATCGTAATGATCTTGAGGCTTGTTTTAATATCGAACGATGTGTTTGGATCGGCAAATGTATCCCGAAAAAAAAGAACGCTCGAACACCTCCCCGTTTCGGCAAGCTTAACGGCTTGTTTGAGAAAACCGCGGTTATAAACTTTTCGGTCTTCGCCGATTAAATCCGTCTTCATATTCAAATGTTTTCAACAGATACCCTTCGCAACCTTATCTTTTTCATCCAGTTTGGCAATCGCTTTAATCCGTGTGTTTTGTTCTGTGACGCCTAAAGACCTTTTATGGTATAAATAACGGACATTTGCGGCGTTTTATGTTTGTTTGACAAAACTTTCTTTCGGAAGTGTTGCCATTTGGGACGAAGCGAACGGATTGCCGACGTCGATTTTGTTGTAACTGATGCGTCGGTGCAACATGGTCGTCAATGTTTCGGAGAAGGTTTTTCTGATAGTTTCCAGATCTCTGAGTGTCAACGTACTGTCGTTAAGTTGAGCGTCCTCTTCGCGATCTTTCACAATCGATTTCACCAGCGCTTCAATCGAGGCTTCGGTCGGATTTTCCAAACTGCGGCTGCTGGCTTCGACGGCATCGGACAGAAAAAGAATTGCGGCTTCCTTGGTTTGCGGTTTCGGTCCGTCGTAACGAAAAGCCGCTTCATCGACGGTCTCGTTTTCGGCTTTGGTTAAGAGGGCTTTTTTATAAAAATACTGCATGAGAAATGTCCCGTGGTGTTGGCGCATCATGTCCCGTATGACGCGCGGCAAATGATAGCGTTTCGCCAAAAGCAGCCCTTCCGAGATGTGACTTTTTAAAATCATTGCACTTACGGAAGGCGGCTGATCGCGGTGCGGATTGTCGCCCTGTTGATTTTCGGTAAAATAATTCGGATTCTTCATTTTCCCGACATCGTGATAGAGTGCGCAACAACGGCAAAGAAGCGCGTTCGCACCGATTTCGGAAGCCGCTTTTTCCGCCAATGCCGCCACCATCAAGCTGTGGTGGTATGTTCCGGGAGCGACCTCCTGTAATTTTCTCAACAGCGGGTGATTGTAATCGGTCAGGCGCAGAAAGGTCATATTGGTGCTGTGGTGAAACAGTTTTTCCAACAGCGGCGTAAAGAGGAAAACAAAAAGAAACGTAAATAAACCGTTAACCAAAATTGCCGCCGTACGTTGCAATCCCGTTACAAGGTCGATCGGTCGATACAAAGAACCGTGCAGAGCGATGAGTACAACATAGAATAAAAATCCATATGCAATCGCCTTGAAAACGTCCTTTTTCAATTGAATACGTCGACACAGGACGACTAAAATCCAACCGACCGTTAAGTCGCACAGAAACAGTTCGAACGAACCGCGCAACAGAAGCATTTTGAGACCGACCGTCACCAACGTAATAACGATCCCGGCAAAAGTATCAACCAACGTTGTGATGAGCACGACGGACAAAAACATCGGCACAAGAAAAGGAACGAACGAAGCCAGACCAAACGGTTGTCCGATTTCGGAGGTGTTGCAACACCACAAAACAGATCGGATTAACAACATCTGAAAAAATACCAAACCGGCGGTTGTCGATTGAAGGCGCACCGACGAACGCAGACGGGTTGGAAGGAGAAACGAAAGCAGTATTGCGAGTGCCCAAAGAAGCGTAAAAACGGATCCGTCCTTTAATAAAGCGTGCATTTGCGCCGTTTTGTAATCGGTTTGCTGCGCAACGGCATTTTTGTACGCCTGCCAACGTTCGAAAATTTCCGCCGTCACAATTTGATCGAATTCGACGAGTACATCTCCCGCGGCAACATGAACGGTAACATTCGGGGTTTGTTCAACGGCTTGCCGAATTTTTTCCTGCGTCCGTTCCTGGTCGCAGACGAAATTCGGCTTCAGTCCGTACCGCATGATATGAATAAGCGCGTTGGCGACGTCATACTGCGAAACGGTTGCAAAAATGCGGGTTCGCAAAAGCCGAAGCGCGTTGTTGACGGTTAATCGCCGTTGTTGCGAATCCGATAACGACTCGAAGGTTTGAAGATAAAGAGCTCCGTACGTCGGATCCTCATCCCAAACGCCCTTTTGAATAATTTCCTGCAGAATAAATAAACTTTCGTCTAAAAGACGATTGCGTTGCAAGTTTTTGAAGCGCAACAACCGTTCAACGTCGTTTCGTTCAAGCTTTAATCCGAGAACGTCGAACGTTTCAAGCAAGGTTGTTATTCTTTCATTCCTTTGCACGCCAGCCGTCTGATCGCATTCGGCGAGCTCATGCTTCAGTTGCTCGATTTTTTGCGAAAAATTTCGAAAATGCGACAGATCGATCCTGTACACCGGTACAACCCGCCGCCGCTGTTGCTCCTTATGTTCTTTGGTTTTGAGGTCACTGATATATTCGAAATCAATCGATGAGACAATGCGCGCGTTGGAAGGTCGGTTTAAATGCAGTGTCGATTCGAACGGATTGTTTTTCCAGAACGAAGCAAAAAAAAGCGCAACAAAAAACGCAACATACCCGAGCGATTTGAAGAAAAACGGCATCCGACGTTGATGCGCAACCGTCGGTTGTTTTTCGGCGGGAACGACTTTCTGTTCCTTTTTATGTCCGAATAGACCCATCAATGTTGGCTAAATGAATTGCCGCAGACGCTTCCACATCTCTTTTAACGCCGACGGCAACACGCGTGTTTCGCCGATGACCGGCATAAAATTGGTATCCCCGCCCCAGCGCGGAACAATGTGCACGTGCAGGTGGTTCGGAATACCCGCACCGGCAATTGATCCCAAATTCATACCGATATTGAAACCGTCGGGATGGAGTGCCTTTGTCAGTAAATCTTCCGCAAATGCCGTTAAATTGAAAAGATCCGCGCGTTCTTCCTCCGTTAACTCGTTCAATCGCCGCACCGCTCGGTACGGGATCGCCAGCAAATGCCCGGCATTGTAAGGAAAGGAATTAAGCACCAAATAGCCAAACTTCGTACGATGCAGAATGTAATTCTCTTCGTCATTACCCTTAGGTAAATCCTCGAAGAGCGTATCGTTATTCTTTTTCGGTGCCTCGATATATTCGTACCGCCAATAGGCACATAAGCGTTGCATGTTTTTATTGTATCCGTTTGATGGGCGGTGTCGATGGGGAAAATTGGAAGACGCATGCACGTTCGTTAGCTGTGAGTGTAAGGAAGAATAACTTCATGCATGTTGTTGCTCGTATTCCGAAGAGAGTGTTCTTCAGGGTACGGCAATAAACCCTGGAAAACTTTGCCGTTCCCATCCTTTTAACACCTTTTCTTCTCCCAAATTAACATTGAGAAACGGCAGAAAAACGCCTTCCATAGAGGTGCATGTCCGAAGCGAAGCCGTTGACGCCGATGATGCAACAATATCGGTCGGTGCACGAAAAATTGCCGAAAGATACGGTTTTGTTTTTCCGCTTGGGGGACTTTTACGAGATGTTCTTCGAGGATGCGGAGAATTGTTCGCGCATTCTCGGGTTGACGTTGACGCAGCGCAACGGGTGCCCGATGGCGGGCATCCCGTATCACGCGTCGGAAACGTACATCGGGAAATTGTTGCAGGCGGGGAAGAAGGTTGCCGTTTGCGACCAGATGGAGGAACCGAAACCCGGCAAACTCGTGGAGCGGGCGTTGACGCGCATTTTGACGCCGGGAACGGTGTTGGAAGAGACGCAGGTTGAACCGAAGGCAAACCATTGCCTGGCGTGTGTTTCATTCCAAAGTGGAATGTTGTGTGCGGCGTGGATCGACGTGTCGACGGGGGAATTTAAAATTGCGTCCGAGAGCGATGCCGAAAGCCTGCTGTCGTTTCTCATCGCGCTTGATCCGAAGGAAATCGTACTGTCGGAGGATTTTCCGAGTTCTCAACGAACGTCGGTGTTGCGACTGTTGCAAAACCGCGCGGTTTCGGAAGTGCCGCCGTTTTTGTTCGACAATGCGCGGGCGCGTACTCATCTGGAACAGTTACTCGGAGTGCAACATTTGGACGGCTTCGGCATTACAAACGACGAACCAGCGTTGGGGTGTGCCGACGCGCTGGTGTTTTACGTGACCGAAAATCTGCGCCATTCGCCGAAGAATTTAAAGAAAATTTCTCGTTATCATCTGAAACGCAGTCTTTTGATGGATGCGTCGACATTGCAACATTTGGAAATTTTCCAAACACAGCGCGGGACAAAGGAAGGTTCGCTGTGGGCATTTCTGGACGTTGCCAAAACCGCCGCCGGAAGCCGCCTCATTCAGCAGTTTCTGATCAGTCCGCCGGTTGATTTAAAGCAAATCACGTACCGACAAAACGGCATTCAGGCGTTTTACGACGAACCGTCGACGGCGCGTTCGTTGCAAAACGTTTTGTCAAAAACGCGGGATTTATCGCGCATTTTGTCGCGTTTGCACAACCGTATGCGGTCGCCGCGGGAATTGGGCGCCATTTTAACTACTTTGGAACAACTGCCGCTTGTTCAAACGATCCTGAAGCCGCTCGATGTGCCGGAAATCCGTTCACTGTCGGATGATATTTGCTTATTTGAAGATTTAAAGTTTTTGCTCAAATCGGCACTGAACGAAGAACTGCCGAACGATTTGAGCGAAGGCGGGTACATTCGCACCGGTTACGACACGACGCTGGATGAGTTGCGGATGGCGCAAACGGATTCGCAGGTATGGTTGCAACAATTTGAGGAGAGGGAACAGAGAGAAACCGGCATCCGCAATTTGCGCGTGAAATACAATTTGGCGGTCGGTTTTTTCATCGAAGTTTCCAAAGGGAACGTGAATTCCGTGCCGATGCATTATATCCGCAAGCAGACCCTGACGCACTACGAGCGTTACTTCACGCCCGAATTGAAGGAAAAGGAGGATCTTATCCTGCACGCCAAAGATCGCGCCATCGAGCGGGAAAAGGAAATTTTCACGACTTTGATTGCGACGGTTCTGCAACAAACGGAGCGTTTGCAGGCAACGGCATCGGTATTGGCAACGCTGGACGTTTTTTCGGCTTGGAGCACATTGGCGCACGACCAACATTACTGCCGACCCGTTGTAGACGACAGCGATGCTTTGGAGATTAAGGGCGGGCGGCATCCGATTGTCGAAAACGCTCTGCAAAAAAAGCATGCTTCCAATAATACCTTTGTCGCGAACGATTTGGAACTGTCGACGGGCGGGCGGCAGATTATGGTCTTAACGGGACCGAATATGGCGGGCAAAAGTACGTTCATCCGACAAAACGCGCTGATTGCGCTGATGGCGCACCTGGGTTGTTGGGTGCCGGCAACGTCCTGCCGCATCGGTCGCATGGATCGTATTTGTTCGCGCGTCGGGGCGAGCGA
>JAEESJ010000017.1 GCA_016286235.1 Opitutales bacterium
AAGTAAGGATATAGTAAGTAAGGATATAGTAAGTAAGGATATAGTAAGTAAGGATATAGTAAGTAAGGATATAGTAAGTAAGGATATAGTAAGTAAGGATATAGTAAGTAAGGATATCCTTCGCTTTTTTGAGCAACATAAAATTAACGATGAACGTTTGGCGCAGATCGTCGCCGCAGTTTTATCCTGGAATTACAGACCGATGCTCGGATGGGGGATTATCGGATGGAACGCCTTATATAACGGCGGTTGGTGGCCGATTGAAAATAATTTATTAGGTACGCCGTATTGCCATTTCGAATGGCTCTTGTTGGTGTTGGAATTCGGTATTATCGGCGGATTGTTATTGATTGCCTGGTTCAGTTGGATCTTTTGGTACTTTATTAAACATCGCCGTTATGTATTTTGGTCAAATTTCGGCGGCGTTTTGCAGGTTGTTTATCTCTTCAGCGGTTGTTGCGAGATTGTTTTTCATCCGATCGGAACGCAAAGCGTCTATGTGGTTGCAACCTGCGCCTGCATTGCAATGATTGAGCGCGAAAAGATGCGGTTGCGCGCAACGGATGCGGTCGTGAGGCGTTAAATGTTCCGTTCGCCGTTGTTTTTGAATGGTCGCCTTTATAAAAAGCAGGCAGACAACGACTTTTACGAATGCTTCGCGCTTTCAGTCAACGACGCGACCTTCCAAAGCACTTGAAGTCGCTTTTTCGATAAAAACTTCTTTAAAACTGCCGATAAGTTTTGGCGATCCGTTAAAAATGACCTTTTTGTTGTAACAATTACGACCGAACAACTTACCTTCGCCGTGCGGTGCAATGCCTTCAATTAAAACTTCCTGTTTCGTACCGACAAACGTTTGGTTGTAAGCGGTTGAAAAAACGGTCAGAAGCGACAACAAACGTTGGTTGCGCTCTTCCTTTACGGCTTCGGGAATCATTTCTTCCGAAGAAGCCGCCTCGGTGGTCGGTCGCGGGCTGTATTTAAAAATGTACGCCATATCGAAATGAATTTCCTCAAACAAAGACACGGTTTGTTCGAAATCTTCCTCCGTTTCGGACGGATAACCGACAATGAGGTCGGTGGAAATTGAAATTCTCGGCTCAACGGCGCGCAGAGCTTTGATAAGCTTCAAAACACCTTCGCGTGTATATCCGCGCCGCATCAATTTCAAAATACGATTTGAACCGCTTTGGATCGGCAAATGCAACGCCGGACACAATTTCGACAAACGCCCAAAGCACGCAACAAGGGCTTCGTTAAAAAACGACGGATGCGGCGACATAAATCGAATGCGTTCGATACCGTCAATTCCCTGAACAGCCTCCAATAAATCAACAAATGTTTTCCGCGCCTCTTTATCAACATACGCATTGACGATTTGTCCCAACAGCATGACTTCGCGCGTTCCCTGTTGCGCCGCCTGCCGAATTTCCGCCACAATCGACTCAAACGGGCGATTTTGCTGATGCCCGCGCGTTTTCGGAACGATGCAGTAAGAGCAGTTCATACCGCATCCCTGCTGGATGGGAACAAACAGAACGGGTTTCGGCTTTAATGCCTGCTCGTAGCAGGTAAAATCAAACGCCTGCGGTACGCCCGCAATGGTACAAGTGCATTTATTTTGCGTTAAAGTTTCATAAATAAGATTTGGAACCCGCGGGAGTGCTTGCGGCGGTACAATCCAATCCAAGCGAGGCAAAATTTTTAATAATTCCGCCCCGCGTCGCCCCGCCATACAGCCCAAAATTCCGACACGGAGATTCGGCTCTTTTTCTTTGCGTTTCAATAACCGCCCCGCCTTTCCGATCGCTTTATCTTCCGCCAATGCCCGCACGCTACAGGTGTTCAGCAACGCAATATCGGCATCTTTTTCGTTTTCAACAATCACATGCCCCGCTTGAACCAGCAACGCCCTTAACGTCTCGCTGTCGCGGCTGTTCATCTGACAGCCGTAGGTTTTAATCCAAATTTTTTGCGAAATCGGAGCCATGAAGGGATAGTGATGCGCAGGAGTTGATGGAATACCTCCTATCTGTATTGTTTATGATGATGTTTCAGACAGCAATAAAAGAATAAAGAAATCGAACAAAATGCGAATATGGAATGCATTCGTCAAAGAACAAAAGTGCGATCGTTTTTGAAAAAAATAAAACAGCAGTTAGTCTTACCGGATGTACTTCAAGTTTTTCCGATTTTCTCCGAAAGAATACTTAAAAAAACACCTCTCCCTACTCATAATGTCCCCAACAGCTGACAAAAATCGTCTTTTCGGGGCTGAGAATATACACCAAGCGATGTTGTTCATTGACACGTCTTGAATACCAATTTTCATAGCCCGACAATTTTTCGTACGGTGGCGGGTTTTGGAAGGGATTTCGGCGAACGATTTCAATCAGTCGCTCGATTTTCGGTATTAAGAGCGTACTTTGAGCCTTTTTAATATCGCGCTGAAATTGTTTTGTATAAACAAACTTCATATGCCGAGCGATTTGAGCATTTCCTCGACGGAATCAAACTCCGGCAAAAGCCCCTGGTCAGCATCTTTTTCGGCTTGTCTCAATCTCCTGAACAGTTCCTCTTTGGAATACACCAAGTCCTCATCATCCGCGGTTGTTTTTCTTATGCGTCGTTCCGCGGAAACACGGTGCTTTTCCACGTCGACGGAGCTGTGTTCATAAATTTTCGGTTCGAGTTGGATGTGCGATTGTGCGGGCTTCATGCTCTTATAATGCCCTTGTTGTAGCGGATGCGTCAAGTGAAACGACGTCGCACCCTGCCGCATCGACAGTGCCCATCCTGCCTTTATTTTTTCTCCCTCTCTTTTCCACTCCCCCGCCTGCGTCGGTTCCACGCCAGTATTGTACGCGACACGTCAGTTTAGCCCCGTCTTTTCCCTCCCTCCCCCTCTCCGTCGAACCTCTCAATTCCCTCCAAACTTTCCTCTTGACACTCCTCTCGCTTTATCGTCCAATAAAAGCAGAGTTCGCGAAGCGTCTTCGCGTGAAGGCGCGGGCAGGACGAAACAAAATAAAACAAAGGAAAGATGATGAATAAAAAGTTCATGATTGGCGGGTGCGCGGCGGTTGCGATTGCCGGCAATGTGTTTGCGGGGGATGAAGACTATTCGTACTTCAAGCCGTACGCGAGTTTGAAGGGCGGCTATGCTTTTTTGGGCAAGCGCAACGACATCAAGTACA
>JAEESJ010000001.1 GCA_016286235.1 Opitutales bacterium
GGCGAAAAAACGAAAGACTTCCGTCAGCCGCTACGTTCGCGGATGGATGGAGGATACCATGGAAACGACGGACGAAGACGAGGAGGTCAAACCGTATCCGATTGAGGAGGTCATCGCGGAATCCAAACAGGCGGAAATCGATCTTCGGGAAGGACGATTGCAGAAGTTCGACAGTGCCGAAGAAATGTTGGAATTTTTGCATAACGATTCTTTGTGAAACCTCGATTAACAAAGCAATTTCGAAAAGATTACGCCGCCGCAAAACATACGGTTCTATTCCACAAAATTGACGAACTTGTCGCGTTGGTTTTGCGCAATCCCTTTCAAATCCCGCCACCCTATGAAAAATTAAAGGGCGAGGTCAATACTTATTCGCGACGTATCAATCAACAGCATCGACTGGTATATCGCGTGAGCGGCGATAAAGTTATATTTTTGCGTTGTTGGAGACATTATGAGTAGAAAGACAACACGCGCAGATGCCACAAATAAAGTGTACACTACTGAATAGTACCATTGTTTTTGGTAAAAGAACAAATTAAGACGATTTTGTTTCGAAACCAAGCTGGTAATAAATGTCCCACTTTTTTGTTGTTCTTTCTTTTAGAGGATGACTTCTCCTTTTTCATTGCCCTTAAACCCACAATCCCTATCAATAAAGCCGTATGGGAGCACTCTTCCCAAAGAACTGCGACGTTTGTATCATCGGCGGCGGGCTGTCGGGGTTGACGGCGGCGAACGTTTTAGCGAAGCAGGGGCATATGGTTGCGCTTTTGGAGCAACACGCGCAGTTGGGCGGATTGGCGGCTTATTTTAAGCGTCCCGGCGGTTTTACGTTTGACGTGTCGCTGCACGGGTTCCCCGTCGGGATGATAAAGTCCTGCCGCCGCTATTGGAATGCGACCATCGCAAATTCCATTGTTCAACTGCCGCACGTGCGCTTCGTCAATCCGCAGTTTCAATTTGAGACCACCTTCGACCGCACGGATTTTACAAATAAGCTGGTCAATGTGTTTAAAATTCCGTCGGAACGCGTTGAGGCGTTTTTTGAGCATTTGCGCGGCATGAATTTCTACGATGCGGATCGGCGCACGACGGGCGAATTGTTCGAGGAATTTTTCCCGCAGCGTCCCGATGTGCATCGGCTGTTGATGGAGCCTATTACCTATGCCAACGGTTCGACATTAGAAGATCCCGCGATTACGTACGGGATTGTGTTTTCCAACTTCATGAGCAAAGGCGTGTACACGTTCCGCGGCGGTACCGATTGCCTTATTCGTGAGATGACGACCGAATTGCAAAAGAACGGCGTAACTGTCGTGAAGCGCGCGCAGGTAGAGAGAATTTTGACCGAAAAGCGTGAAGGTATTCCGACGGTGGTCGGTTTACAGGTGAACGGCGAAGCGATCGCGTGCAAAGCGATTGTGTCGAATGCCAATCTGAAAGCGACGATTTTATCTTTATTAAATTCGAGCGATATCGATGAAACCTTTCGCGCGGAGACAAAGGCGGTACGTTTAAACAACAGCTCCTGTCAGGTGTACATGGGGTTTAAAGAGGGCGAAACGTTGCCGGGCATCGGAGATTTGATTTTTACGTCCGACGAGGAACGTTTTTCGAGCGCCTCTTTGAAGGCATTTGACACCAAAAGTCGAACCTTTTCCGTCTATTATCCGAGTATTCGTCCCGAAAGCCCGACGCCGCGGTACACGATTGTCGCTTCGACGAATGCTCTTTGGGAGGATTGGGCAAATTTATCGGAAGAGGATTACAAGGCGGCGAAAGAAACGCTCAAGCAACGCACCTTGGCAGCTTTGGAGCGTTTTATTCCGCATGCGACCGACAAAATTTCTTGGATTGAGGTGGCGACGCCGCGTACGTTTCAACGTTATACGCAACACTGGGAGGGCGCTTCGTTCGGAACCAAATTCGAAGGTTTAAAGATTTCCATGGAATTGCCGCAACATGTACACGGTCTATATCATTCCGGATCGGTTGGGATTATCATGTCCGGTTGGCTCGGGACCGTTAACTACGGCGTGATTACGGCGGACAAAGTCGATCAATACCTGCGGACGCACGCATTATAGGAGAACGCTTTCGGAACTTTTGGCGCATCTTAAGACAGCGGCGTTTCTCTTTTGAGAACGCATTGCGTGCTACTCCTTGGGAGGTATCTTTTGAAAAAGAACCCACGTTATCGGAATACGCATGAGGGGCAAAGATTTTTTTGAACATTTCCATGAAAAACGAGCTTTTTAAATTTTTATTTGCAACCCGTTCGACGCTTTGTTCCCATTAAAATATGGGAGGTGTGAGCAAAGGAAACGGTAAAGCATACGGAATTTGGTTTATCGGGTCGTTATTTTATTTGTATGAACTGTTTGTTCGTGTGATTCCGAGTTTACTCGGGCAGGTGTCGAATTCGCCCGTTGCCGAACTTTCATTGACGCAAATGTCGACGGTTATGAGCTTGTATTACATGATTTATTCGCCGATGCAATTGTTCGTTGGGCCGCTGTTTGATACGTTTGGCGGTCGAAAATTGTTGGTCGGAAACTGCCTGCTGTTGGCGTTGGCGTGCCTGTTGCCGTTGATCCCGACGGGCTTGCTGTTCTTTTTGGGAGCGGGGCGTTTTGCAATGGGTTTCGCATCCGCTTTCGGTTTCGTCGGCGTAATGTACCTGTGCACCACGTGGTTCCCGCAAAATAAATGGGCAATGCTGTCGGGGTTAACAACGATGTTGGGAATGTTCGGCTCCATCAGCTCACAAACGTGTTTTGCTTATGTGAATACAAGCTATCGGAACATTTGGCTGACGGCGTGTGTTTTCGGTCTGATTGTAACGGGGTTGTTGTATATCTTTGTTCCGAAAGATACGCATTTGGAACCGAACGACAAAAAACTTTGGCGAGAATTGGGAAGCCGCCTGTGGATGATTGCAAAACAGCCGGGTGCCTGGGTTGCCGGGATTTTAACGGGGGCTTTGTATATGCCGTTCGCGGTTTTTGCCGATCTGTGGAGCATTCCGTATTTTACGAATGTTTGTCATTTTACAACGCTGGAAGCAGCGCAGTTGGTGTCGGTTTTAAATTTAAGTTGGGCGATTTCATGCCCGATTATGGGTTGGATTTCGGACAGTGTTCGTTCCTGTAAAAAACCGATGATATGCGGTGCCGTTGCAACGGCGATTTGTTTCACCGTTTTTCTCCTGATTGGGGATGTTTCGTTCGGAGCGGTTGCCTGTTGGATGGTACTCTTGGGGATTTGTTGCGGCGTTCAGGTGATCGGGTTCGTTGCGGTCGCCAATTTAAATACCTCTTCCGTCGGCGCGAGTTCCGTCTCGTTTTGCAATATGCTTTGCATGATTTTGTGCGGCTTGGGGCAACCGCTTGTCGGGTACATTATCGATAAATCCAAAGAAGTAAATCTTTTGACGGAAGCGTACCGATCGGGATTGTCGATCGTAACGGTGATGATCGTATTGGCAACAATTCTTTTCGGACTTGTTTATAAAGAGAAACGTTTGGCATGACGGGCACGGAAGACAATTTTGCGGCTTCGAACACGCGAGGGGCTGCGAGATTGAACTGTGACGGAAGTCACCCCTAAAGCAGATTAGGACAGCAGTTTTTATCGTTTTTTTCATGCGTTTTTCGCTTTTTGGATACCGTTGTCAACTAAATATCGATAACATCCCCTTCCTTGGCATTTTTGGTATATTTCAACAATAAACCCTCGGAGGCGGTTGTCGTCCCGACACGCTTACATTTGCCGTTTTTTCTCCCGCAGGCGGTCAAAAACTTCGAAAAAATCTTTGCAAACGAAATCTGCGGGCAATGTTTTCGATAAAATTTCACTTTTCGGTTGAATCAAAATCGTTCGAATGTGTGCCCTTTGTCCCGCTTCAACGTCGGTTTCTTTATCCCCAATCATCCAACAAAAATTTGGATCGAGGCAAAACCCTTCCAGGCATTCAAGGATAAATTTCGGCGACGGTTTCCGATATTCACAAGGCTGTTCCGACGTTCCGAGAGCAAGGCAGGTTTTTGTGAACAAATCCTGACCGAGACCGATAAGCTCCAGCATGCGTTGGTTGCAGGCGTTCACTTGTTCGAGCGTACAAAAACCGCGCCGAATGCCGCTTTGGTTGGAAAATAAAAAAACCAACCAACCGCCTTTCTTTAACAAAGATAAACACTCGCGCACACCCGGCAACAAACGGACCTTGTTCGGATCCGACAGGTAGTGCAAATCCTCAATGAGCGTTCCGTCGCGATCAAGAAACAGAGCCGGTCGTGGAAGCATATGCCAAAATTTCCTCGGGCGTTGTCACCGCGGTTCCGACTTTACGAATCACAATGCCCGATAATAAATTCGCAAACGCGATGGCTTCAGACGGGGTGCGTTTGGTGCAAAAAGCGACCGTCAGTGCCGCAAGCGTGGTATCACCGGCACCGGAAACATCGAAAACTTCCTTTGCGACGGCAGGTGCCGTGTGAATACCTCCGCCGTTCTCCGCAAGCGCAATCCCTTGCGCTCCCAATGTAACGGCGAGATAACGAACGGTGTGATGGTTGAAAATTCCTTTCGCGACGGCATCCAAAGGAAACGCTTGGTTCGGTTCGGTATCGCAATCAGCCAACTGCAACGCTTCGGCGCGGTTGGGTTTCAATAAATCGATACCATTGTAGCAAAGTGCGTTTTTCGGCTTCGGGTCGACGGCAAGGAAAAATGAATAAAACTTTTTCAGTCCAACCAATTTATCTAAAAGTGCTTGTGTAACGGTTCCCTTGGCGTAATCGGATACCAATACGGCAGAAACAGCGTTTCGTTGTAAAAACGTTTCCGTTTGTGCAACAACGGCGGCGACCGACGTTTCCGAAAATTTCTTTTCCCGATCCAACCGACACAGTTGTTGATGACGCGCAATCACGCGCGTTTTGACGATCGTTTGAACATCGGAACGAAAATTTTCATTACAAAATCCGATATCGGCTTCTTTCAGTAATCGTTGCAACGTACAACCCGCTTCGTCCGTTCCGACAATTCCGAGAAACGTGACGTGCGCACCCAACGATTTTGCATTTAATGCAACGTTGCAGGCGCCTCCCAAGCGATAAGTTTCTCGGTCGACGGCAACCACCGGTACAGGCGCTTCCGGCGAAATCCGCTCCGCATCCCCGAAAATATAACGATCCAGCATGGCATCGCCAATGACGAGCACATTCAACAACGGAACGTTCTGTAAAATCGATTGGACGCTTTGACGAGTGAGTGTCATGCTCAGGTGATGCTTTATACATACAAAAAGCTTGTTGTGCCGTCAATGTTGCTCTTGTCTTTCGGGATTGTGCCGAAGTCGTTTCTTTTTGCGGTTGCAAAGAAATGCATGCCATCAAGTTCGACAGTTATTTGTAACAAAGCAGGTTGCGAAAGCGCTAAGAAACCGTGCGTGGTTCAAAATAATAAAAAAACGGTCGGAGCATTAAAATCAAAATTCGTACCAACAAAGAACGTTTCCGATATCCCGCAATTTGCATCGGGATTACTGCGGTGGCCGACGGACAATCGCGCATTTTTCGACAACAAGCCGCTTGAAGCGTACATCCAGCCGACGCAAAGCGGACGGATCGTGTCCGGTTTATGGGGTTGCACGCGCAATCAGGGCAAAAAATTTCACGCGGGCGTGGATATGAAATCTATTCACCGCGATCGCCGTTATGTCCCACAGGATTGTATTTTCGCCGTTCTGCCGGGGAAAGTGGCTTATATCAACACAAACCCGAAAAACAGTGCATACGGGAATTACGTGGTGTTGGAACACTTCGAACCGAACTTGCGCTTTTATACGCTGTATGCACATTTGGCATCCGTCGAACCAACCTTAAAAGTCGGTCAATCGATGGCACAAAGCGCGATTTTGGGCGTCATGGGGTGCACCGGCAATGTTCCCGGTTTGTATTATGCGCACGTTCATTTTGAGGTCGGATTTTCGGTCGGAACGGAACAAACGTTTGCGCATTGGTATAATATGCAGAAGGAGAAACCCTAAGATCCCAATGCGCA
>JAEESJ010000018.1 GCA_016286235.1 Opitutales bacterium
CAACAGCGGCGGCAATGCCGTGACGCGCCTGGCGGAGACGTTCGGTGTGCAGACGGAGCTGTTGGTTGCGCAGATCATCAATTTTTGCCTGGTGACGTACCTGCTGTATCGTTTTGCCGTCAAACCGACGCTGAAAACGATCGAAGCACGTCAAAAGAAAATCGAGGAAGGTCTGCGTTTCGCCGAAGAAATGAAAGCCAAGCAGGCTTCGGCGGAACGGGAGCGTCTGGAAGTTCTCAAGAAGGCACAGGCGGATACCAAAGCGTTGCTGGCAAACACAAAAGCGGAAGGCGAGCGTTATTTGGCGGAACAAAAGAAGGCGGCGGAAGAGAAGGTTTCGCAACTGACGGAGCAGGCGCGTCACGCAATGGAGGGCGAGCGTTCGGCGATGTTAAAGGAAGCCAAAGGTGAAATCGTGACGCTGACGGTTGAAACGACGGAACGTCTTTTAAGCGGCATTCTGACGGATGAGATGCGCGCCAAACTCAACGAACAGGCGGCGGCATTATTGGCTCAACCAAAGGACAAAGATGGAACGCAAGCATAAGGTTTTACTGAAGTATCTGGCGCGGTTGACGTTCGAAGGCACCGAGGAGGATTTAAAGGAACGCATTCGTGCGATTGCGACGTTTTTGGTACAACGGTATCCGCGCGATGCAAAAGCGTTTCTGACGCAATATGAACGCTCCCTGAAGGAAGTTTTTTCCGAACGTTATGCGACCGTGATGTATGCGGGCATCTTTCGGGAACAATGGTTGCGGGATTTTTCGGAAGCCGAGCATCTTACGGAACGCCGCTTGGAGGAAAAGGAATGTCCAGAGTTGCTGGGAGGGTTTAAAATTCGCGTCGGTGATACCGTCTGGGATTGTTCGCTGAAAGGGCAACTGAACGCGCTTAAAGAAACATTCACGCCATGAGTACCGTTTTATCGGATATTAAAGATGTCATTCGTACGTTCGAGAAAAAACCTTTAACGGCGAACGTCGGGAAGATTATTTCGCTCGCCGATTCCGTTGCAAAGGTCGAAGGGCTTTCGGACGTCATGTATAACGAAACCGTCTCCTTCCCGCACAGGGTTTTCGGAATTGCGCTCAACCTGGAAGAGGACGAAGTCGGCGTCGTGCTGTTGGGTGACACGTCGCAACTGAAAGTCGGCGACGAGTGTAAAACGACCGGGAAGTTGCTTTCGGTTCCCGTCGGGAAAGGCTTATTGGGGCGCGTGGTCGATGCGCTCGGGCAACCGATCGACGGCAAAGGTGCCATTGTTGCGAACGACCGTTATCCGGTGGAGAAGATTGCTCCCGGCATTATTACCCGCCAATCGGTCGATCAGCCGCTTCAAACGGGCATTTTGTCGGTGGACGCCATGTTCCCGATCGGACGCGGTCAGCGCGAATTGATCATCGGCGACCGTTCCACGGGCAAAACGACTCTCGCGCTGGATGCGATTTTACACCAGGCCGAGCTCAATCGCCGGGGATTGGCGGAAAACGATCCGAACTTCCGACCCGTTTATTCGATTTACGTCTGCATCGGGCAAAAAAATGCCACCCTCGCGCGCACCTTGAAAGTTCTTGAAGATCACGGTGCGTTGGAATACACAATCGTCGTTTCGGCACCCGCTTCCGACAACGCCGCCAATCAGTACATTGCACCCTACGCCGGAACGGCGATGGGTGAGTACTTCATGCAAAACGGCATGGATGCGCTCATCGTGTACGACGATCTTTCCAAGCATGCGGTGGCGTACCGGCAAATTTCGCTGGTGTTAAAGCGTCCTTCGGGGCGCGAAGCCTATCCCGGCGATGTGTTTTACCTTCATTCGCGTCTGTTGGAACGTTCCGCGCGCCTCAATAAAGATTACGGCGGCGGCTCGTTGACGGCACTGCCGATTATCGAAACGCAAGCCGGTGATGTTTCGGCGTACATCCCGACAAACGTGATTTCCATCACCGACGGTCAGCTGTTCCTTGAAACCGATTTGTTCAATCAGGGACTGCGACCGGCGATTTCGGTCGGCATTTCCGTTTCGCGCGTCGGTTCGGCGGCACAGATGAAGGCTTTAAAGTCGGTTGCGGGGCAGCTGAAACTGGAAATGGCACAGTATCAGGAACTGCAGGCGTTTATGCAGTTCGGTTCCGATTTGGATGCCAAAACCCGTCAACAGCTTGAGCGCGGACAACGTATCTTGGAACTTTTAAAGCAGGGCGTACATGTGTCGCGACCCGCTGAATTGCAAGTCGTTTTACTTTGGGGTATTCAGCAAGGGCGTTTTGATAAGGTTGCGCTTTCGGATATGCCCGCGACGCTTCAACGGTTATCGGAACATTTCTTAACTTTAAAGAAAGATCTGCTTGCGCGCCTGCGAAAAGAAAAGGTTCTTTCGGAAGCGATTGTTGGCGAATTAAAAGAGGCTTTTGACACGTGGGAGAAAGCGAACTTTCCTCAAAGCGCATGAAGGGAAGACAATCGGAGGTTTCTGTAAGCTTTTTCGCCTTTACGCAAAAGGCGACGGCAATACGAGAGTAACGTATGAAGGGGATGCGGGAAATTCGGACGCGCATTCGGGCGGTGAAAAACACGGCTCAAATTACGCGCGCGATGGAATTGGTCGCATCATCGAAGATGAAAAAAGCGCAGGACGGTGCGCTTGGGAGCCGCGCCTATGCCTGCGAACTGGCGGCATTGTTGCACGCCGTTACGCAACAGGTATCATTGGAGAACCTGCATCATCCGTTTTTGGAAGCGCGTCCCGTCGAACGGCGCGGAGTATTGTTCATCACGCCCGACAAGGGACTTTGCGGTTCTCTGAACCAGAATTTAATGAAAGCCGTTCTGCGCCTGCCGAAAAACACGCAGTTCGTGGCGGTCGGCAACAAAGGCGTACAGTTTTTGTCCCGTTGCAAAATGCACGTGTTGGCGCATTTTAATTGCCCCGATCGCATTCGGTTTCGGCAGGTGCAGGCAATCGTTCATTTTCTTGTTGATGCTTTTTCCGAAAAAAAGATCGATACCGTCGAAGTCCTCTATCCGCGTTTCAAAAATACGCTCGTACAGGAAACCGTTCTGCGCAGTCTGTTGCCGATAACGGATTTCGAAACGGAACTGCAACGTTTATACGAATGGATGGGCGCGGAACGTCCGCAAACGAATGCAAACGGTACGGAGTTTATCATCGAACCGAACGGAAAGGAGATTTTGGAACGTCTGCCGTTGTTGTTTTTAAAGAAAACGCTTTATCAAATTTTATTGGAAGCCAAAGCCTCGGAACACAGCGCACGCATGGTGGCGATGAAGGGTGCCACCGAAAACGCGGAAAATTTAATTCACACGTTGCAATTGGAGTACAATAAGGCGCGACAAGCCGGCATTACGCAGGAAATTGTCGAACTTGCCGCCGGGCAACAACGAAACTGAGAAATATGGAAAACACGGGTACGATTATTCAGGTCATCGGCGCGGTTGTCGATGTACAGTTTGATCCGCAACGCATTCCGGCGATTTACAACGCGCTGAAAGTTTCTTTGAAAGGCGACGACGGTTCGACGAAACACCTCGTCCTGGAAGTTCAGCAACACTTATATGAAGGCTTGGTGCGTGCTGTTGCCATGTCTTCTTCCGACGGTCTCAAACGCGGCATGGAAGTCACGGATACGGGGAAACCGATTTCGGTGCCCGTCGGCAAAGCCGTTTTGGGGCGCATTTTGAATGTTATCGGCGAACCGGTAGACAATCGCGGTTCGATTGAAGCGGAAGCGCGGTTACCCATTCATCGCAACCCGCCCGGTTTGACGGATCAGAGCACCGAAGCGGATATCCTGGAAACCGGCATTAAGGTCATCGACTTAATTTGCCCCTTCATCAAAGGCGGTAAAGTCGGTGCGTTCGGCGGTGCCGGCGTCGGCAAAACGGTTATCATCATGGAGCTTATCCAAAACATTGCCATGGCGCACGGCGGCTATTCGGTGTTCGCGGGCGTCGGCGAACGTTCGCGCGAGGGCAATGATTTGTACCATGAGATGACGGATGCAAAGGTTATCGATTTAGAGCACCCCGAAAACTCCAAAGTCGCTCTGGTGTACGGTCAGATGAACGAACCGCCGGGTGCCCGTATGCGTGTCGGTCTGACGGGATTGACGCTCGCCGAATACTTCCGCGATACCTATCATCAGGACGTTCTGCTGTTTATCGATAACATTTTCCGTTTTTCGCAGGCCGGTTCCGAAGTATCCGCGTTGTTGGGACGTTCGCCTTCCGCGGTCGGTTATCAACCGACGCTCAGTCAGGAAATGGGCTCTCTTCAAGAACGCATTACGTCCACAAAACAGGGATCCGTAACCTCTTTCCAAGCCGTGTACGTTCCCGCGGATGATTTGACAGATCCGGCACCCGCCAATACCTTTGCACATTTGGATTCGACCGTCGTATTGGATCGGCGCATCGCATCTTTGGGACTTTTCCCGGCCGTTGATCCGCTGGCATCGGGCTCACAAGCACTCGACCCGACGATTGTCGGCGAAGAACACTTCACAACGGCGCGGCGCGTTCAGACCATTCTGCAACGCTACAAGGACTTGCAGGACATTATCGCCATTCTGGGCATTGACGAACTTTCGGCGGAGGACAAACTGACCGTTGCACGGGCGCGCAAAATCCAAAAATTCCTGTCGCAACCGTTCCACGTGGCGGAGGTGTTTTCGGGCTTGAAAGGAAAATACGTCAAGACCGCCGATTGCATCAAGGGCTTTAAACGCATTTTGGACGGCGAATTGGACGAAATTCCCGAAAATGCCTTCTACATGAAGGGCACCATTGAGGATGTTTTGGAAGTTGCCAAGGCGTAAAGGGAAAATGGGATTGAAAGGATAAAACGGAAAATTCCGATGCGCTTGGGAAAAAACAGGAAAGGCGACATCGGTGCGAGCAACATTGTTCCCCGGTGCAATCGGTAACCGTTCGATGTTATGGCGTTTCAACTGAAAATCATTATTCCCGAGCGCGTGGTGTACGAAGGCTCGGTCACGTCGGTTATATTGCCGACGGCGGCGGGCGAAATCGAAATTTTGGATCATCACCTGCCGATTATCGGTATTCTGAAAGCGGGAACGGTTTTTTACACCGAAAACGGCAATATCGTCCCCATCGCCGTCGATACGGGTTTTTTCAAACTTGCCGACAACACATTGCTCCTTTTAACCGAAGCGGCGATCGATGTTCAAAGCGTGGATGAGGCGTCCATCGATGCGGCGGTGCAACGCGCGCAAGAGGCGTTGGAAAAGGCAAAACACGAGAAGCAGGTCGACGAGGAAGAGTTGGAGCGCCTGGATAAGATGTTGCGTTTCAGCATTGCCCAAAAGCTTACCAAGCAGGCGAAGCGTTCATGACGCCGTTCGAAACAACCGTCCGCGTGCGTTACGCCGAAACCGACGCCATGGGCGTGGTGCATCATGCTTCCTACTTCGTCTGGCTGGAATACGCACGCGTCGAATGGCTGAAAACCTGCGGCTTGAATTATAAAAAACTGGAGCAAAGCGGCTTCTTTTTACCCGTCGTCGAAGTCTCTTTAACGTATCGAGCGCCAACCTTTTTTGACGATGAAGTGCGCATCAAACTTACGCCGCCGCAGGACATTCAGCGCGTCCGCTTTGCGCTGACCTACGAACTGTTTCGCGACACAACGCGCATCGCCGACGGTAAAACGATGCACGTTTTTCTGAACAAAGAACGCAAATTGATCAAACCGCCGTTGTTTTTTATCGAAGCGTTGCGGAAATAGTTGAACGCAACACCATTTCCCGCGTCTGTGTACCGTTGATTATCGCTCTTTTATTTTCCTGTCTTGTCTCTTGCAGGCATTTTTGCTAAAATGGGGATGTTTTTATTTCTTACAGACGAAGCCGGCGGCGAAAAATGTTAAAAATTTCGCTTGCCATTTCGAATGACTGGAGCCAGGCTGAAACTGTTTTTTGTTAAAGTAATCCCATGAGCAGTACGACAAATGCAAATGAACCGCAATTCTCAAAATTGAGGCGGATGTTATTCCCCATTCAGGGGTATGAAATGAAGAAAGCGATCCCGATGGGATTTATCTTTTTCTTCATTCTCTTCAACTATACCTGCCTGCGTAATTTGAAGGATGCGCTCGTGGTAACTAACAGCGGCGCCGAAGCACTTTCGTACCTGAAGCTGTTCTGCGTGACCCCTTCGGCGATTTTGTTTATGTTGGTGTACACCAAAGCCAGCGATCTTTTAAAGAACGAGCATTTGTTTTACGCAACCTTATCGCCGTTTCTGATCTTTTTCGGACTGTTTGCGTTCGTGATTTACCCGAATCGCACCTTTTTCCATCCGTCTCCCGAAACGATTGCGGCATGGCAGACGGCATGCCCAAAATTCCTTTATTGGCCGCTAGCACTTGTTGGGATTTGGTCTTACGGCGTGTTTTATGTACTTGCGGAATTGTGGGGCAGTACGCTGATTGCGCTCTCGTTCTGGCAGTTCGCCAATCAGGTGTGCAAAATGTCGGAAGCGAAGCGCATGTATGCCTTTTTCGGTCTGATGGCGCAGTTTTCGTTGTTATTCGTCGGCGTCATCGGCAAATGGGCATCGGATATTCGCGATAGTGTTGCGCCGGGTGAGGATCCGTGGCAGAAAACCCTTAATTATCTTTTAAGTACGGTGGTAATTTTCGGCGTCGTTACGATGTTGATTTACCGTTGGATTTACACGCACGTTCTCACCGACAAGCGTCTCTATGACAAACCCGAGTTGCCGGGCGTGAAAAAGAAAAAGAAAAAAGCGGGACTTATGGAGAGTTTAAAAACGATTTTCACTTCGCCCTACCTCGGCTTGATCGCAATGTTGGTAATCTGCTACGGTATCAGCGTCAATTTGATTGAGGGGCTTTGGAAAAGTCAGTTGAAGGTTCAGTACCCGAATGAAAACGACTACAATACCTTCATGAGCATGAACACCATCTATACGGGTATCGCTTCCATGGTCATGCTGATCGTCGGCAGTAACGTCCTGCGAGTGTTCCGTTGGGTCTCGGCGGCATTGATCACACCGCTGGTATTCACAATTGGCGGCATCCTGTTCTTCACTTTCATCGTTTTCAAAGACAACCTGACGGAAGCGTTGGCGAATCTCGGAACCAACCCGACTTTCATGGCGGTCATGTTCGGAGCAGTTATCGTGGTTATTGCAAAATCCACTAAATACGCGCTCTTCGACCTGACCAAAGAAATGGCGTATATTCCATTGGACGAAGACATGAAAGTGAAAGGCAAGGCAGTTGTGGATGTTGTCGGCGGACGTCTCGGAAAATCCGGCGGTGCTTTTATCCAGGTGAGCTGTTTCTCCATTGGTACCTTAATTACGGGTGTCAAACCGACGTATTTCGAAATCGTTCCGTACCTGTTCGGAATGTTTGTCGTCATCTGCGTTTTGTGGATTTTATCGGTTAAGTCGCTCGGGAAGAAGGTGGAAGCGACGCAAGGGAAACAATAAGGTACGAAAACACAACGAAATTTCAATGGTCGTTTCAAGCACATCGTTAGGTTCTTCGGGATGAGACGAATTGATCGTTTTTATCCTCTGTCAATGAAGGTTGCGTTCTAGCTACTATACAGCGTTGATTTGGCGTGGCGTGTTGAAAAGAGTTGTTCTGTTGTGTTTTTTTTCGATGGCAAATTTTGCTGTAAATGTTTTCGATTCTTTTGCATAGTTGCCAGCATGCCGCTAAAACAGAGTCGATTTCTGTGTACACGGCAGCGCGGTTGACTGTGGTTTTTAGATTATTCCTTCTTGAGTTGTTTAACAAAAACATCCTTGTAATATAATTGATCTGTATCAGGTAAAAGTACAGCTACCCATCGACAGTGTTCGGGAAAGAGTCAAAGAAAAAACTCGCGAAGATTTAAAAGCCACGCTAAGAATTAGCGAAGAAAGACAGTAATTTATCCTGCCGTCTATCACGTTTTCGCCGTATGACGAAATCCAACTTTCACAAACACCCCCACCATCAGCTTCCGTTGCCAGACGAAAACGATCAACAACAAGCTTTATCATCCTTAAATCGTGAACGAAAACGCCTGCGCGCCATTTTCCAGATACTGCATGAAGCCGTTCTGTTGGTTGATGCGAAGGGAAAAATCTCGTTTTACAACCGCACTGCCCAACAACTACTGGCGTTACCGGGAAAAGCCAAACGCATGCCGTACCTGTGGCACTGGATACCGACGCTGAAAAGTTTTTTTACGCAATCCGATCCAAATGCACGCCCGGATATACTGACAACGGAAACCGAATTGACCTATCCGGAAAAACGCTTTGTTCAATTGCGCCTGCAACCGTTTTCGGAAGCCGGCAATAAGCCACTGTTTGTCGTCTTGCTTCAGGATGTTACGCAGGAACGAACGCAATCCGAAGAGCAACTTTTTCAGGGCTGCCTTGATTCCGTTACGCAACTTGCCTCCGAACTCGCTCACGAACTCGGGAACCCGCTCAATGCCATCGGTATTCATCTGCAGCTGGTTCAACGCGCGCTGAAAAGTCTTTTTTCGACAGCCGATGTCACTACACATGCCGAAAAACAAACACACGGAACGGCGGGAACAACCACAATACCGCCGATAACGACGCTCTCTGGTTTGAAAAATACCGCAAAGACTGTGCCCTCGAATTATCCTGTTTTGCCTGTTTATCCCGCACAAACCGCCGAAACAAACACTATTTCAACAACAAAACAACTTACGACAACATCGGAAATTTTCGGCACCGCTATCGTTCCAATCACAACGACAGCTATTGTTCCGACACCTGAAAAACAGCCGCTTTTGCAACATTTTGCATCCTCTCAAACAGCTGAACCGTTACAAACGCTTTTGCAATCGCTGTCCGTTTGTCAGTCGGAAGTTCAGCGCCTGGATGCACTGGTACAACAGTTTTTAAAGTCCGTTCGTCCGCAATCGTTGGCATTGAAACGCGGCAGTGTTCTTCAGCCGTTGAAGAAAGTTCTGGCAGTATTAAAACCGCAACTGGACAATGCACATATTACGGTCGAACTCCGTATCTCCAATCCTCTTCCTCTCATCTTCATGGATGCCGACCGTCTGCATCAGGCATTCTTCAATGTACTGAAAAATGCACGCGAAGCCATCGGAACCAACGGGAGAATCGCTATTTCCTGCGAACAAGACGAACGGTACCTGATATTTTTGTTTGCCGATTCGGGCGGCGGATTTCCGGAAACGCAGGCAATACAATTATTTTCACAGTCTCACACGACTACAAGACCGAACGGTCACGGTATCGGCATGCTCATTGTGCAACGCATCATGCGCGAACACAACGGGTTCGTTGAAATCCAAACCAAAGCCTCAGTCGGCTCCGTTGTTTCCTTAAAATTCCCGCTCCCGGAACCGATGACGCAGAAGATTGAAACGGAACGGTCGGAAAGTTTAAAAGAGGGTAAAAAGAAGAAAAAATCGTAAAAACAACACATGCGAGACCACGCTTCTTATACGTCAAAACTACTTAAATCAAAGCGTAATTTTTAACGATAAGGATTACACATCCTCGCACCATTCGGACTTTTCCCGTTTGGAATAACCCCATTGTGTTGTCTCTTTTTTCATCACCCAGGTACAATAGCGACAGGCAGGATCCGGACGTTTCATAAATTCCACCAGTTCTTTGCCGCTGTATTTGTAAATATCATACCCTTTAATCGTCGGATGGCTTTCGTTAAAGTAGCGGTTGTAGTGCTGGAAGAAGCACATTGGACAAAGGTAAAGTTTGGAATTCCAAAGTTTGTGACAACTTCTTTGCCCGCAAGATCTAAAAACAGCACTCACATTCCTTTCGCACCGCTCAAAACTGGATCTTATCTTCTTCCACTGAGCAACGTTTTCTACCAATTGTACACGAACACCTTTACTTTCCGCCAACTCGAGATATTCCCCAAGATGTTTCCGAAAAGGCGGATACACCGACAAGGCTATGAAAACTCTGTTCTCTCTGCAAACTTCCCAAAAATCATCAGATATTTTCGGTAATAAAGAACCATTTGTTACAATAGTGATAATCTCTCGTGGATATACCTCTCTAGCAATCTGTACAAGCCTTCCAATCTCTGGATGTAGCAACGGCTCGCCGCCAATCAGCTCAAATTGACAGAATTGTATTTTTTTTGATAATTCCGACAAATCCTTTTCTATTTGCGCAACATCACAAAACCACTCTTTTGCCAACGGAGAAAGAACACTGCATCCCTTGCAATTCAGATTACAATGATCCGTGACATGAATATCCAAAATATCCAAACTTGGACGCCAAAAATTCACAATCGGAGAGAACTTCCTTCGCAACCCACTCCTGACGTACCAGAAATCGCCATGGTACAACCTGTTGAAAAAATACTTCACTCTTTGAGTGAGAAAAAAATGTTATGAGATAGCAACCCTTGTTATCCACTCCACCCTCAAAATACCCTTGCCCTTTTACCTCAAAGTCCCCTAAAATAACAGCGGGTACATTTTGTCTATGGCACAAACATCACAGGTCTCTTTAAGCGAGCTTAACGAGCAGATCCAGGCGAAAACCACCTGGATTGAAGCACTTCGCACGGAAATCGGCAAGGTCTACATCGGGAATAAACAGGTGGTGGACATGTTGCTGGTCGGGCTGCTCGGGAACGGACACGTGTTGCTGGAAGGGTTGCCGGGGTTGGCGAAAACGCTCGTTATCAAGACGTTCGGGCAGGTTTTTCAACTCCAGTTTCAGCGCATCCAATTCACGCCCGATCTGTTGCCGTCCGACATCATCGGAACCATCATCTACAATCCGAACAAAGGGGAATTTACGACCAAAAAAGGTCCGATTTTCACCAATTTGCTGCTGGCGGACGAAATTAACCGTGCGCCGTCGAAGGTTCAAGCCGCGTTGCTGGAAGGCATGCAGGAGCGGCAGGTAACATTGGGCGAAAATACGTACGCGCTCGAACAGCCGTTTTTGGTGCTGGCGACGCAAAATCCGGTCGAACAGGAAGGCACTTATACCTTGCCGGAAGCGCAGTTGGATCGTTTCATGATCAAGCTGAAGGTCACGTATTCTTCGTGGGAAGAGGAACGGAAAATTTTGGAAATAAAGACCACGTTACAGACAAAGGAAGAGGCGAAACCGCTGTTGTCACCGAAAGAAATTTTCGAAAGTCGCACCTGCATCGATCAAATTTACGTAGACAGCAAAATTAAGGACTACATCGTGGATTTGATCTACGCCACGCGAACGCCGGAACGTTATCATTTACCGATAAAGAGCATGTTGCGGTTTGGCGCATCGCCGCGTGCCACGATTGCGCTGACGATCGGCGCAAAAGTCTGGGCGTTTCTCAACCGTCGCGGGTACGTCATTCCGCAGGACGTAAAGGCAATGGCGTTGCCGATTTTGACGCACCGTATCGGCTTGTCGTACGAAGCGGAAGCGGAGGAAACGACCGCCGAACAGATTATCGAAAAAATCCTTGAAACGGTTCCGGTTCCCTGATGCTCGACGAAGCAAAAGTTCGCGCGGTTCTGCAAAAGGTTCGCGCCATTGAAGTTCGCACCCGCAAGGTGATGAACGAAGGTATTTCGGGCTCCTGGCGCAGCCATTTCAAGGGGCGCGGCATGAATTTCGAAGAATTGCGCGACTACACGCCGGGCGATGAAATTCGAACCATCGACTGGAATTCCACCGCCAAACTCAACCGTCCCGTCGTCAAGGTGTTCCGCGAAGATCGGGAGCTGGTTTTTATTTTGGTGCTGGACGTCAGCGGTTCCGGCGAATGCGGTTCCGTCGGTCAGTCAAAGCGCGAATTTGCATCCGAAATCGCCAGTGTTTTGGCACTTTCGGCGTTAAAAAATAACGATAAGGTCGGATTGTTTTTGTTTTCGGATCAAATCGAGAAGTTCATTCAACCGCAAAAAGGGCAGGCGCAACTGTTGGCGGTCATTCGCGAAGCCCTGTTCTTCAAACCGCAACATACGCAAACCGATCTTATCGGTTGTTTGAAATCGTTGCAACAGATGCTGAAAAAGAAGGCGATTATCTGCTTTTTGTCGGATTTTATGCCGACGCGAACACTCGACGCAAACGAGTTGACGAGAACGCTTGGTCGTCTCTATCATCGCCATGATGTGATGTGTATCCGCATTACCGATCCGCGCGAAAGGGAATTGCCGAACGTGGGTTTTGTCGCATTAACCGATGCCGAAACGGGTGAAACCGCCTACGTCGATACCCGTGCGACTTCCGTTCGCAAAGCCTACGCCGATGAACGCAACCGCTACTGGGAAAATTTTCAAAACGTCTGCAAACATCACGGCGTCGGGGTTTTAACTCTGACCAACGGACAGCCGTACATGCAGCAACTGCGAAATTTCTTCGTGCAACACCGCTAAGGAAGTAAAAAGATGAAAACGCACAAGAACAGCTTTCGACAGCCGAGTTTTTCAACGGTTGCAATTGCCGTTTGTGCGTCCCGAAACAATGCGCGTTTGTATCCGTTTTGCGTTGTCGACGACGGGAAGGAGGCGGATTGGCGATGAAAAAACGGAAGAAATACATTGATTTTTCGCACCGCCGTTTCCGTGCGGGGTGCGCTTGGTTCGTTTTTTGCGTATTTTCGCTGTTATCGACCGGCAGTTCCCTGCGTGCCGAAGAAGGTTCCGCTTTGCCCACAAATATAGCCGCACATTCGGCAAATACGTCTGCTTCCGCCTCGGCAAACGGTTCGGCTCAGGTCTTAACAAGTGCGGTACAAGGCTCCGAGGGCAACTCTTCAAATACCGTCGGTACGAAAACCATTGCTTTCGACATAACAACCCCCGTCGGAACTTCCGCCTCAAATGCAACCAATCCGTCTCGATCGTCCGTTGACTCTGTGCAAACCGCTCCGACAGGTACTTCAAACAGCGTTCCCGCATCGACCTCTGCAATGGTTTCGGGAGCAACGGCTTCGAATGCAACAACCGCGACCGCAACGGGTGCGACGGTCTCGCCAAGCACCGTTATGGGGACAACAACCTCCGCAACGGGAACCGTTTCGGGTACGATGCCGAATGTCGCAAATCCGTCTCAAACACCGCCCGCGCCGGCAAACATTCCCCTCGGCGGCACAACGGCACTTGCGGGTACCAACGGCAATCCTTCCGCACCCGAAGAGGAAGAACCGCAGGATCTCGGGGACATTCTCGATCTGCGCCCGCCGGCAAAGTTAAAAGTTTCTCTGTTGCCGTGGGTAATTGCGCTTTTGATCGTTCTTTCGGCAATCGGGCTGTGGTTTTTGCTGAAACGGAAGCGGCACGGAAAAGCGAAAAAAGAAAAACCGACGAAGCCGATCGATCCGTACGAAGCGGTTTTGCAGGCATTGAAAGAGGCTTCGCAAAAGTTGGATGTCGACAGTCCGAAGCCTTTTGCATTTTTCCTGACCGATGCGGTGCGTTTGTATCTGTCGCGCGTGTTTCGGCTTCCCGCGCCCGAAAGTACTACGCAGGAACTGCTGGAACAACTGCCGTGGTGCACGGAATTGACGGACGATCTGCGCACGAACATCACGCAATTTCTGCAACGGTGCGATTTGGTGAAATTCACGACCATGCCGTTTGACGAGCCTTTTTTACTTCAACTGTATCAACAGGCGGAAGCGATTGTTGCCGCTTCGCACGAGCTGACAAAACCCAAACCCGCGCCCGTTGCATCTGTCGCAACGAATACCGCGCCGTTGTCCAAACCCGAAAAAACGTCAAAAAAATGAGCCTTTATTTCAAATTTTGCGGGTTGGGAACGACGAAAACACCTTCGGACGCGGGAAGGACGATAGTTTTTTTCGTTAAAGTGCTTCGAGGTTTTTTTTACGCAGAGAAACAAATCGGGCACTTCGCAACGTTCCCGCAACCGCACCTTAAACCCTCAACCGCGCTTTACGCCGTTTCGCAATGACCAACGTTCATTTTTCGTTCCATTACCCGTGGGTGTTGCTCGGTTTATTACTGTTGCCGCTGTGGTATATGACGGCGTTTCGTGTGTGGCGCGCCAAACGTTTTATTGTGCATTCGTCCGTGCAACCGTTTCAAAAACTGAAAGCGCAACCGCAACGCGTTCCGTTGCTGTTGCGGACACTGGCATTGGCAAGCATCATTACCGCACTGGCGCGCCCGCAAAGCGTTTATGAGGTCATCAACAATAATTCGAACGGTGTCGACATGATGCTGGCACTGGATTTATCGTCCTCCATGCTCATCCCCGATTTTACGAATGCCGCACGAAGGCGTACCACGCGCATCGAAGCGGCAAAGGACGTGTTAAAAGACTTTATTGAACAACGCGACAGCGATCGCATCGGTCTGGTTTCGTTCGCGCGTTACCCGTACCTCGTCAGCCCGCTGACCCTCAACCACGAATGGCTGTTGCAGAATTTGAAACGTCTCAATGCCGGAACCATCGAAGACGGAACCGCTATCGGCAGTGCGGTTACCATGTGCCTGAACCGCCTGAAAGAACTGACCGCAAAAACGCGCCTCATCATTCTTCTGACGGACGGCGTCAACAATTTCGGCGACGTCACACCGACGCTGGCGGCAACGATTGCCAAAAGTTTTCAGACGAAAATTTACGCCATCATGATCGGTAACGACCAGGTGTTCCCGACGGACGAACAGACGATGGTATCAATGGCGGAAAGCACGGGCGGGCGTTTTTACCGCGCGTATGACATGAAAAATCTGCAGGGCGTTTATAAAGAAATCGATCAACTGGAAAAGACGGAAGTAGAAACGGAGAGCACCAAAACCTACGGCGAGCTGTTTCTCTACTGTCTCTATGTCGCCGCCGCTCTGCTGTCCCTGGAATTTTTTCTCAAAACCCGCCGTTATCGGATTGTCGCATGACTTTTGTTAATCTCAGTTTCGGTCTCATCCTCCTCGTCACCTGCCTGGAAAGTCTCTTCACGCTTTGGAGGAGCCGTCGCAAACGGAAAAAGCTTGTGAGGCAGTGGGGCAGTGTCGTTCCGTACGAACCGACCCGCATCCAAAAATGGCGGGGGCGGTTGAGAACCGTCTGCCTGTGCATCGCCGCCGTTTGTTTCTGCGTTGCCGCCGCACGCCCGCAATGGGGTTTCAAAATGGAACGACGGCAACATGTCGGGGTGAACATTCTGTTCGCGATTGATACGTCGAAAAGCATGTTGGCGACCGACGTGCGTCCGAATCGCCTCGAATTGGCAAAAATGAGCATTCTGGAACTGTTGAAGTCCATTCGCGGCGCACACGTCGGACTGATTGCCTTCGCCGGCACCGCCTTTTTGCAGTGCCCTTCCACAAACGACATCGGTGCATTTAAAGCCGCCCTGAGCGTCCTGGACGTGAACACCATCAAGCGGGGCGGAACGAATTTGTCGGCGGCGATGAACATGTCGCTGGAATTGTTTGACGATCAGGCGAACCACAAGCAGATTATTCTGTTGACGGACGGCGAAAATCTGGCGGGCGACGTCTTAAAGACCGCCAAAAAACTGGCGTCGCGCGGCATTGTGGTACATACGGTCGGCATCGGAACCCCGAACGGCAGTACCATCAGCCTGCCGACCGGCAAAGGCGTCGGAGGCGGGTTTTTGAAGGATCCGACCGGCAAAGTCGTGATTACGAAGCTGGACGAGAAGACGCTCAAATCCGTTGCCGAAATCACCAAAGGCTTTTATGCGCCGCTCGGGAACGCCGGCGACGGATTGCAGGTAATTTACAATCTGGCACTTAAAAATTTACCGAAAGAGAGCTTTGAAAGTCTGGAGAAAGTTCCGATCGAACGCTACGGCTGGTTTTTGGGCGCGGCACTGCTGTTTTTTGCACTGGAACCGTTGCTGTATTCGTGGAAACCGCTTAAAAGGAAAGGGAAACGCGCATGAAACCGCTTGCGTTAAGCGTATTGCTTCTTGGCGTCGGGCTTCTTCGGTTCGGGATACCCGCGTCTGCGGTCGAAAACAGTGCCCAAAAATCGCCTCAAAAGGTTGCGAAGGCGAACAAAGGCGGTTCCGCGGATAAAACACCCGCGAAGGCTTCGGCAAAAGGCGCAACGCCGTTACCCGATGCCGCGTCTCCGAACACGCCCGCTCCCGATGCCGAACCAAAGGAAATTAAGAAATTAAAATCTTACTGCAAACACCATCCGAACGACTGGGAGGGCTTTTATAATTTGGGCATCGAGCAATACAAATTAATGGATTACGCCGCCGCACAACAATCGTTCGCGCAGGCGTTGCAGAACTGTTCCGATCCGAAGGAGCAGGAAAAGATTTTCTACAATCTCGGCAACGCCGGCTTTCGTTTTTCGCAATCGCAATCGGTCGACCAACAGGTACTCGGATTTAAGGAAAGCCTGCAAAATTATGAAAACGCACTCGCCATCAATAAGGAGGCGAAGGATACGCAACACAACATTGAAGTCGTAAAACGTTATTTGAAGCGGGCGGAGAAACAGCAACAGCAGGAGCAACAAAACAAGAAGGACGATAAAGACGACAACAAGAATTATACCGGCATGGAGAAAGACAACGATTCGTCCGATGATAAAGATAAAGATAAAGATAAAGATAAAAACGATGGTAAAGACAAGAACGATAAGGATAACCAAAAGGATCAACAGGATAATCCGGGCGATAAAAACGTTGATTTGGAACAAAAAGAAATGGATAATATCCTTAATCGCGCAAAGAAAGTTGAAAAGATGTTGCCTCCGTCTTCTTTAAATCCGCAGTCGGGCGGAAAAGATCCCGTGATACGCGATTGGTAATATGAAAAAACCGCTTGGTCTTCTGTTTTGGCTCGCAACCGCATCGCTGTTCGGCGCGGATGTCCCGAGAATACATTTTGTGACGGATGTCCAACCGAATCCCGTCGTTGTCGGAGAACGGGCGCGTTTTACGGTCGTTGCCGATGCAAACATTCAGGACGATTATCCGTTTTCGCCGTTTGAGACAACGGACGGCATTCAGTTGGGACTTTCGGGCGTATCTTGGGAAAGTCGCAACATCAACGGCGAAGAGACCGCGTTGACGATGTGGACGTTCGATTTGGTGACACCGTCGGAGGGGACGTTCACCATTCCCGAAACGGAAGCAACCGTCGACGGAAAAACCTTCAAAGCCCCCGCAACGACCTTTACCGCCAAGGAAAATCCGAATAAGAATCTGCCGGCGGCTCCGACACCGACAACGCCCAAAAAGCCGGCTCTTTCGCCCATCGACACGAAATTTCTGTTGACGGGTTCTTTCCCGACGCGTTGGTACGTCGGTCAATGTTGCCCGGCAACCGTTCAACTTCTCATCGGAAGCAGTGTTCGCGGTCAATTAACGAGCTATCCGCAGAAGGAGGGCGACAAATTCTCCGCCTCCAAATTGCTGTCCGATCCGCAAAAGAACACGGTGCACCGCGAGGGTCATGCCTATGCCGCTTTCGAATGGCCGACGGTGCTCACGGCATTGCAGTCGGGAACGGGGTCGCTCTCGTTTGCCGTCAATATGGAGCTGGAACGGTCGATGTCGGTGGGAAGTCTGTTTGACGATGACGATCCCATCAATATGCTGACGAAAGGTCTCGGTGTACGTTCCGTGGAACCGCGAACGCTGTCGACGGATAAAAAAACCGTCAACATTCTGCCGTTGCCGACGCCGCAACCGCAAAATTTTACGGAGGCGATCGGCGAATTCCAGCTGCTTCCGCCGAAGACGCTCGAAAAGGAATTCATCCAAAACGAACCGATGACATTGGTGGTCGACGTCACGGGAAGTGGCAATTTCGAAGCCATCCGCGCACCGAAGTTGGCGTGCCCCGACGATCAATGGCGCACCTACGAACCGCAGATGAATTTTGAGGCAAAAGACAAGCTCGGATACGAGGGCACCATTCACTTTACCTACACGCTGGTACCGTTGAAGGACGGAAACGTACCGTTACCGACGGTTGAATTCTGCTATTTTCAACCGATTAAGGAACAATACGAAACCCTGAAATCGGTTCCCGATACACTCTCGATCAAGCCCGCCATTCGTCAATTTTCGCCGTCAAGCGTTACGTCGCCGACCGATGCTCCGAGCAAAACGAAAACACCCGCCCGCGTTCAACACGAACACACGATCACCATGGAACCGATCACGCAGGCATCAACGCCCTCGTCATTGGTCTTCTGGGCAATCCAGTGTCTCATCGGAACCGTCATGACGCTCGGTACGTTGCGTTATCGGAGGACGCACACGGCAAGTTACGTTACGCAAAAGGCGTCCAAACAGCAGTCGAGCACATTGCGTAAAGCACTGGACGAAGCGTTTGCGAAGAAGGACGGCGCGGCGGTGTATGCGGCGGCGCACGCATCGATTGAGTTTGTGCTGAAGCAGAAACAGACCTCCGTTGATGCGCTGTTGCAGGATCCGAAAAGCCCGCTGTCGGACGCGCAAAAAACGCAACTTCGAACCTTGGAACAAACCTACCAGCAAAGCCGCTTCGGATGTATGAAAATCGACTGCCCGAGTTCGTTGGAGGATATTGTGAAACTGTTGGAGGCACTTTCATGAAGCTGTTTTTTAAAATGTTACGAAGGTTTTCCCGACGTTTCGAAGGGATGGACACACGGAACGCGTCCGACGGGCAAGTTGAGGTCGGGTGTTATTCGGGAAAGTGCTCCGAAGCAGTAAAAAATACGCTTAGCAGCACGGGAAGTTGTTTGAAAAGTGTGAAAAATCACTCCCTCAACCCGATTTTTTCTTTCCTTCGGAGGCGTTTCCGTTGTTTAAAGTGCTTTTTCGGCAAAAAATTCCCGTTCTCCAACCCGTTACGGGTCACCTCGGTACTCGGAACGTTTTGTCTCACCGTCAACCTGCACGCCGACGCCTTATCCGAAGCACAACAATCGGCGCAGGTCGGAAACGGATATTTCGGCGAAAAAAAGTTCGATCTTGCCGTTGAGTCTTACCAAAAAGCCCTGGCACTCGTGAAAAGTCCGCAGTTGTATTACAATCTGGGGCAGACGTACGCGAGCCTCTCCAAGCCGGGACATGCGCTGGCGTGCTTTTTAAAAGCCGAAGTGCTGAAACCGCGGTGGGCACTCAATAAAAAAGCACTTACGGAGCTTTTTGAAGAATATCCCGGTCTTTCGAAACCGCCGTTCCCGTGGTATCATACCATGTTTCGGGTGCTTTCCAAGTGCACTTGGAGTTGGAGCTGTGCCGCATTTTTCTGGATTTTCGTCAGTTTCATGCTGTATCACCGCGTCGTAAAGAAAAACAAGGTTTTCTTGTCGTTTTCCGTTGTGTGTTGCGTCTGTTTCGTTATGACGTTGACACTGATCCTTTTGAATAAACCGTACGAAAGCCTTTATCTGTTGCCGGAGAAAACTGTCGGTCATTATGCACCCGGCGATCAAAGCCCGATGCGTTACGACTGGGCGGCAGGCACCTGTTGCAAAATTCGCTCCGAAGCGGCGGATTTTTATTTCGTCAGCACGCTCAACCAAGAGGATGGTTGGGTTAAAAAAGATGCATTAATCCCGCTCAATTAGCCGCGATGAGTGCCCTGCTCAAACTGATGACGGGGACGCTCTGTTCAAGAATTCTCGGGTTTTTAAGGGATATTGTTTTTTTCGCCGTTTTGGGATCCTCGCGAGAAGCCTCCGCGTTTTTGATTGCCTCCGCACTTCCGAATTTGTTCCGACGATTGTGCGGCGAAGGCGCTCTGAGTGCGGCGTTTATTCCCGTTTTCGCGCAACGTTACGCGCAACAACCGCAAACGACCGCCCGCTTTTTGGACACTTTCTTCACGCGCTTCGGCGTTTGGCTGGGACTTGCCGTCGGTGTCGGAATGCTTGCCTTGGGTATCGGACAGACGATAACGACATCGTCCAAATGGCAAACGGTACTGTTTTTAACCTTGCTGATGTTGCCGTATTTATGGTTCATCTGCACCGCGGCACTGCTGAACGGCGCACTCAACGTATTGAATAAATTCTCGCTGACGGCATTTTCGCCCGTTTTGCTAAACCTTTCCTTTCTCGTCGGACTCGCCCTGTGTCCGCTGTGGGAAACACCGCATACGCAGATTTCGCTTTTGTCCGTCTGCATGGTCATCGGCGGTTTTTGGCAGTACTTTCTCCCGAGACTTCAACTGAAACGCAACGGCTTTCGATTAAAGTTCTGTCGGGGAAGCGATGCGGATGTGACGCGCGTCGGACAATTATTTCTGCCGGGTGTTTTCGGAGCGGCGGTCTTCCAGCTGAATGCACTGCTCGGACGTTTTTTCGCCTACACGGTCGATGACGGCGGCGCATCGTTTCTGTATCTCGCCAATCGTTTCCTCGAATTACCGCTGGGGCTGTTTTCGTTTTCGATCTTTTCGGTCGTTTTCCCGCAACTGTCGCTTCTTATCGCCAAAGCCGCCACCCGTTCCGCCATGGTCTTGCTTCAAAACGGCATTCGTCTGTTGCTGTTGCTGTTGATCCCCGCCGCCATCGGGCTGTTTATCCTTGCGGAACCAATTTTGGATCTTTGCTTCCGTTGGGGAAAATTCTCGCAAACCGACATTCGACAGGTTGTGCCGTTGCTGAAAATTTTCGCGCTCGGTCTGCCTTTATTCGGCTTAACGGCACTGTTCGCACGCATCTTTTACGCGCATAAAGATACCAAAACGCCTGTTAAAATTTCCGTTTATACCCTCATCGCCTATGTACTTTGCGCCGTTCTTTTGATGAAACCGTTCGGCGTTGCGGGTCTCGCACTCGCCTCGGTCTTGAGCAATGCACTTCAATGGTTCCTGCAAATTTACTTCCTACGACAAAAATACTCCGACCTCCGCGGTACGTTGCGCATTTTCCGAAAATTACCGTGGCTCGGCTTTATTTTATTCGGGATTTCTCTTTATTTTTCCGCAAACACCCTCCTGCGTCCGTCGGACAAAATCCGCGATGCGTTGCATTTGGGCACGTTAATAACCACCTCAGTTGTATTTTATCTTATTTTATTAAAAGTTTTCGATAAAACCTCGTTTCGGCAGTTATTAAGCTTTCGGCTGAATGCAGGAACGGAACAATAACATTTTAAACACAAACCTGCTCCGTCGTATCTTTCGCCGTTTGCTCACCGTTTCTCACACACGCAAACACCGCATGTTTCCCGTTGCGACCCGTTTTTTCGGCAAAAAGCGTGTCGACCGTATAAAGATGTTCGTCGGTTTGTTCCCAATTCGGATGTTGCGCAACGCAATCGCAAACGGCTTCGAAGTAATCGCCGTCGTCGGTTTCAAAATGCAGGCGCGCGTTCGGAACGACACATTGAGCCAGTTGCGACAAAAATTTCTCCTGTAACAGCCGATGCTTGTGATGGCGTTTTTTCGGCCACGGATCGGGATAAAACACCAAAATTTCGTTCCATAAAAAACCCATCGGCAGGCATTCGAGCAGTTCCTCGGCGCGCGCTTTCAGAAAAAGGCAATGGGTTAACCCCGCCCGTTGCGCTTTGCGTTCCGCCGCCGCCAGGCGTTGCGAAATCAAATCAATCCCCAGGCAGAACCGTTCCGCATGCGTTTGCGCGTAACGCACCAAAAAATGCCCGTGCCCGCAACCGATTTCCAGGGTTTTGTAAATTTCTCCCGTCGGCAATAATTGCAGAAGTTTTTCCCTCAATGCCGCTTTGCGTGCGGCGGTTTGCGCTTCGTAGGTTTCCCGCGTCATCTTGTTTTTTCAAAAAAAATAAAGGATAATAAAATTGTGTCCGATATATCCAAGTAACGAAATCTTAAAAAAATCTTCAAAAAGCACTTGACACGATTTTTCTTTTCATAAAAATAGGTGACAGTGTAAAGAAAGTTAAAAGCATATGGAATCGAAAGAAATCTTGAAAGAATTTGCCGGGAAGCTCGCCGGATTGTCGGCGGCGGCAAAAGTGGTTGCCATCGCGGGAGCGGTGAGCGCATACAGCGGAACGGGACATGCGGCAGCGGATACCGTTAAGACGGGGAGTCGGTTTATAACAACCGTTGATCGGAGACAGAGTGACACCGTGTCCGACACGAAAAAAGAAGAAAGTGTTGTCGCAAAGACCGAGATTGCCGCACCGAAAATTTCCGAAGAAGTCGTAAAGACGCTTTCGGCAAGCAAAGCAAAAGACGTTGCGAAAGCGGCGGATGCGAAAGCGACCAAGGTCGTCAAGGCAAACGTTTCGCCGAAGATTTTAGAGAAGGCGGCTTTGTACGAGCCGAAGAAAGAATCGGTGTCCAAGCCGAAATACGACACGCGGTTTTATCGTGCGCCCGGCTCGGCGGACACCTCCGATCGCGCGTCGCGCTCTTCGTCGCGTTCTTCTTACTCGTCGTCTTCATCCTATTCCTCTTACAATTACAATGAACCGACGGCTGCGTCCTACGTGAAGGGAACGTCCGACGACAGTGCGTTCGGCGAAAACGCTTCCTCTTCGAGAAGCACCTCCGTTGCTTCCCGTTCGTCGCGGCGGTCCTATCGTGATTGGGGACGGACGCACGCAAATTCGGACAGTTACGGATCCGCTTCGAAGGATACCGATTCGAAAAGCAAAACGGACGGCATCGGAAGAAGCGGCGTTTCGACGGATTTCAGGGGCGGCGTAGCGTCGACGGCGTCGGCGTCACAGCCCGTGAGCGCACCGAATTTCGGTTTCGGAACGGGCGGTTCGTCTTCCAGACCGACGTCCAAATACGACGAGCAGCAGATCCAGTCTGAAAAGCAGCAGATCCAGTCTGAAAAGCAGCAGATCCAGTCTGAAAAACAGCAGATCCAGTCTGAAAAACAGCAGATCCAGTCTGAAAAACAGCAGATCCAGTCTGAAAAACAGCAGATCCAACAGGTACAAGAGGAAACACAACAACTGCGAAATGAACTGCAAATCGTGCGTGCGGAAAATTTGGAATTAAAGGGTCGACAGGGCGGACTGCAACAACAGGCAGCAAATCTTCAAATTCTGCCGCAGGGTGGTGCAGATGTTAATGCACAAGCACCGCAGGCGAATGTTGTGGCGCAACCCGTTCAGCCGGTGGCGCAGGTTGCGGTACAAGCGGTGCAGCCTGTCGTACAGCCGGCAGATATACCGCAGGTTGTTGCGGTTCCGAACGCGGGTGTTCCACCTCCGCCGCCTCCTCCGCCGCCCGTTCCGGGTGCCGGTGTAGCCGGTCAGCCGGTAGTAATTGCGGCACAAGCGGGCGGTGCCGTTCCGCCTCCGCCGCCTCCTCCGCCGCCGCCAGTTCCGGGTGCGGATCCCAACTTAAATGTTATCGTCGGGAATGGTGCGGTCGTTCCTCCTCCGGCTCCCGCACTGGAAGCCATGGGTATTGTTCGGGTCGTTCCGGAACAGGCGAATGCCAATGTTGCGCAAAACGGTGGCGGTATCCCCGTACCCCCTCCTGTCGCTCCGAAGCCGGTTCAGATCAACACGCGTGATTTGGCAGAGGCGTTGTTCAATGACTTCGAACAGGCTAAGCGGGACAAACAGAAAAAACAACAGGAAGATAGAGATAAAGAAGCCAAGGCAAATGAGGAGAAAGATGATCTGGTTTCGCTTGTGAAGGGGTACGCTGATGTTCTGGCAAAGGGTAGCAGTCAGGAACAACAAAAAGCCGGTATTGAATATTCCAAAGACATTCAAATCTCGCTGGAGCTTAATCGGGCAAAGGCGCCGTATGCCTTTTACGACGGTTTGATTCGTTTATTGTCGCGTGCAAATGATGCGGCAGCAGCGCCCGGTAACGCAAACAAGGAGCTCGTTAAAACCTATAAATCATTATTGAAGGATACGGTAGCTCCGGAAATTCTGATGGCCGTTGATTACTTCGAGACCACCGATACGGAAACACTGAAAACAGCGTACGAAAATTGCAAAAATGATCCAAAGTGCAACAAAAGAATGCCCGATTGCCTTGTGGAAATATTCAAAAAGGGCGATTACTGTGCACTGTGCGTCAGCTGCTTTCAAAAGTACGATATATCGTTGGAAAATATAAGAAAGGGTGTTTTGCGTGATTTGACGGGGTTACTGCTCAAACATATCTGCCTCCAAAGTAAAGACGGATCCTCCAGGTTTCGTGCTTCAAAGTTTCCGGAGGTAACGGAGCAAATCGTGCGGATGGTTTGTGGAAACGAAGACCCGAATGCCGATGAAAATACCAAAAGGGCTTTCGAGAGAGAGGTCAACAAACTCACGGTTGAAATCGAAAATCTGCAGGATGATATTTTGAACAAATCGCTTAATCTTGAAGCTGAGGCGCAGAAAAAAGATAAGTTCAATCGGGAGAGTTACGTCAAAATGATGCATACACTGAAGCTTTTACAACAGAAGACGTCAGAAATCAATCATGCGGCGGATAATACAAGTAATGCAGATACTCTGGATAAAGAACTTTTCTCCGTTCTCGGCGTAGAAAAAGCGCCGGCAACGTGGTATTCGGAAGAGAAAATCGAAGAGCTTCTCAAAAGCAAGAAGGCCGAGTGCATCGATCAGACGAAAAAGGCTTCGCTTAACAATAATAATAAAAAGGAGTTGCTTGACAAGTTTCTCGAATACAGCAGGGTATATATGTTCTCACTCATGAGTGAGGATCAAAAAGCAAAGCCTCAGGTTAAAGCTGTTATTGGCAAGAAAGGTAACCTCAGACTCAGTCTTCAGAACAAACTCAAAACAATTAAAACGAGGGAGATTTCCGGTTTTAAAGAAAACTTGAAAGCAAAGTGGGATGAGGGAAAGAATCTCTTTAGAAACAAGATCGATCTGTTCCCGAGCGACAAAAACTGGAACGTCCTTTCGAAAGACTCGGATTCTGAGTTTAACCAATTATTCAAACAGTCCGAGACCGCGTATGCAGCCGGGATTAAGAAATACAGGGAAATGGAGATTTGGCCCATCGCTTCGAAACTTCGGAATGCCGTTACAAAAAAGGCCAAAACGTTGGAGATTGTTTTTGACAGAAACGAAAGCGAACTGATGAAAAGCCAGAAAAACCGGGTCACTGCGTTACTGAAAAGCATGTTGAGTTTTTCGAAGAGCACTCAATGGATTTTGAAAGGCGATTGGATCGGGGAATTTCTGAATGTCTTAACAGCAACACCGCAAGGATCGAACGTGACGGTTCTCCAATTGGAAGGCGAGCAGGAAAATTATGTTGTTTTTACGAATCTGAAGCCTCTGCTGAGATGCGTGGATCTCGCAACTTTGTCGTTTAAGTATGCGGAATTCAGTAAAAATTCATTGAAGGATCTTCGATTGAGCCGTGTGAAACTGACGTTCGATTCGACAAAGAGCAGCACTGTATGCTATAAGGAGGAAGAAAACGGGATTCTTAAACGTTTGAAAGATTCCAAAGTCGAAATAGATTTTAAGGGCAGTAACCCCTGGGTTTTGGAAGGAGTGAGACCTCCTGAAGCGGTTGCCAGAGGGGGACAACGACAGATCGGCGTCGGCGAAAACAACGATGCCAATGTTGCATTGGCGAATGATATTTTCAAGAATATCAAGGACAAGTTGAAGAAGAACAATACGGCGGGCAATGGAAACCAAAACAACAAGCTGCAGAACAACGGGTTTTGGGCGGCGGCAGCAGCTCAACTTGTCGGTGTGGTCGGTGAGCAGCGCAATGATGTGATTACCGAATTGAATAAACAACGATGGGACAATGAAGTAGAAGAGACCGGATACGTCGACGTTGACATTGTCGACGTCAAGCATTCGTTTGGTTCCCTTAAATCGGTGATCAAAGCAGCCACGGCATGTGCAAATGAAAAACACAAGCCTCTTGTTTTGAGGGGTAAATTCGGCACCGTTGCTTTGGCACCGCAGGATAAGGGTGAAATAGCAGAGGGATTGAACGGACTTCAAACCCCGCTCCGAATCGCTTTTTCGTACGATGAGGGGAATGAAGTTGTGCATGCAACGGAAATTCTGGACACGCTTCTCAGGAGAAAAGCAAGCCGAAACAACCCCATCAGCGTAACAGATACTATCGAGCTGGATCGCATTACGCCGAACGAAAAATTGGTGGAGGTACTTGGACAATTGGAGTTGGATACGGTGAAGTTCTCCAATTTGCACGATGTCGGAGAAAAAAAGGATCCAAGCCTTCTGACTCCGATGGAGATGCGTGCGAGGAATATGTTTTCCAAGATCGATGTACTGAACAGCGAGGAGGCCTGGAAGAAGCTGTTGAGTGAGACACGGGTAGTGGATTTCAGTGAAAATACAATCCCAAATCCGTTTCGGATGAGTCTTACGGAAATCCTTACAAGAATGTTGCCGAAAGACGATGTGGCAGGTGTTGATGACGGCAATCCTCCGGCTGAGATTAAGAAGCCGAAATTAGAGGAATTAAGATTGCCGGAGGGTGTTAATGACCTATCGATTAAGGAAATCCTGCAGAAATTCCAAAATATGCACTAAATATTCTGCGTACTAAAAAACGGTGGCAATAAAAAGCGCGGGCTACAAAGGTCGTCCGCGCTTCTGCTTTTCTAAGGATACTTTTCATAATAAACGAAACAAAACGGATACGGGTTTGTTTCGGCGAATTTAAACCATCACCGATCTCACACTTTTAAAGATACGGCATGTGAACGAAGGCATGCCGTCGGAACACCTGTGCCACTCGGTTGCATTTCCCGCTTTTTCAGACCGTTTTGTTGATTTTTTAACGATTTTGTTTGTGTTGTTTTTAAATTACTCTCACAATTTTTCGGTTTTCACTCACGCTTTTCGGAAAATCGTAACCGTCGGAAGAAAATTTCGAAGTAAGCTTTTAAACGTTCTATTTCCCGATACAAAACTTCGAAAAAACCTTATCCAAAACCTGTTCGTAATCCACGCGCCCGACAATGGTTTCCAGAGCACGTAACGCTTCCTTTAAATCCGCCGCCAGGCAATCGTCAGAGTTTCGTTGTTCCAAAAGCATCGAAGCGTGTTGCAACGATTGGTACGCCTGACGCAACGCTTCCGCATGTCGTTCGTGCACCAAAAATCCGACGTTCGAAACGTCTTCGTAACGTTCATCCAGAAATTGTTTCAACCGTTGGCGCAACAGCGGCAAACAGGCTTCGTCTTTGAGAGAAAGCGACAAAACGGACGATGGAAAACCGTCGGACGATATTTGCTTTTTCTCTAAATCGGATAAACATACGGCTTCCCTTTGTTGCATTATTTCCTTTTTCTCAAAAACAGACCCCTCTGCTTCTTTATTCCCTGCTATCGTCGAAGTACTTTCTGCTTTTGCCTTTAACATTCGGAGTACATCGTTGGCATTTCGAAACTGCTCCGCCACTGAAAAATGCAATCCGCAGTCGACTTTATTGAGCAAGATAAGCACCTTTTCGGCTGGCAATTTTCCCTTTAACGCCTCCAAATCTCCATTCCACGGTTGCGAACCTTCAATGACCCACAGGATTAAATCCGCCTTTTGAAGCTGTTCCCGCGCCTGTTCAATGCCCAGGCGTTCGATGTCGTTTTCGGTATCGCGCAAGCCCGCCGTATCCACCAAACGCAGGGCGTAGGGTTCGAGCGAGAGGGTTTCGGCAATAAAATCGCGCGTCGTCCCGGGAACGGAACTGACAATCGCGCGTTCAAATCCAAGCAATCGGTTAAAAAGCGTACTTTTCCCGGCATTCGGCAAGCCGACAATTACCGTCCGAATACCGTCTTTCAGAGGAACATAAGCTTCGTGTGCGCGCAAAAGGTGTTCAATGGTTTGTATGAGAGAATTTTGCTGCTCCAAAAAATGTTTGCGATTCTCCTCCGGCAAATCTTCCTCCGGAAAATCCAGATACGCCTCAATCACGGCAATTTGATCGGTTAATTGTTGAATAAACGCATCGATTTCCCGACTGAACGATCCCGATAACTGCTTTTGCGCCAAATTTAACGCTTTTTCCGATTGCGCATGAATGACATCCGCAACCGCTTCGGCGCGACAAAGATCGATTTTGTGATTGAGAAACGCGCGGCGCGTAAATTCCCCGGGTTCCGCCTGCCGACAGCCGCGTTGAAACGCATCTCTTAACATCTGACGCACAATCAGCGGATTGCCGTGACAGGAAATTTCCAACATCGGTTCTCCCGTGTAGGAAGCATTTTTTTCAAAAAACGTCCAAACGACCTCATCCAACGATTCGCCCGAAACCGAACGGTAAAACCCGTGATACGCCCGACGCGGTTCGAAGGTTTCTTTCTTAAAAATTTCCCGCACCAACCGTTCACATTCCGAACCGCTGAAACGTACCGTCGCGATGCCCGAAACGCCGTAAGGGGTTGAAAGTGCCGCGATGGTATCCATATGCTTATCAAATCCGGAAAACGGTTTATTCGCAAGTGCACATCCATTGTGAACAACATGTGGATAAATCGGAAATAACGTGCATTGAAATTGTTGATAACGAAAGAAGATGGATTTTTATTCACCGCCGCTCTCACTTATTCACATCACATTCACAACGTTTTTTCCGTCGCCGTTGCCGTTCCCAACAAGGATTTGCGATTAAAAATGAGGTTATTCACACGTATAAGAAGACGGTTAATTTTTAAAATTAAAAATCTATTCTTATAAAAAGCTCTACGGTTTCGTCGAAAAATGTTAGAAGAAGAACAATGGATGAACCACCGATTGTTCGCGAATGTTTGAAACAACTTTTCGAACATTGCGGCGAAGATCCGCAACGGGAAGGTTTGCAAAAAACACCGATGCGTTTTTTAAAAGCTTTCGAAGAATTGACACGGGGTTATCGTCAAACATTGGAGGAAGTCGTCAATAATGCATCATTCGAGTGTACCAACGATGCGCCCGTGATGGTTGAAAATATCCCTTTCTTTTCCCTTTGCGAGCACCACTTACTGCCGTTTTTCGGACACTGCACAATTGCTTATGTCCCGAACGGAAAAGTGCTTGGTGTTTCGAAGCTTTATCGTATTGTCAATCTCTTTGCTCATCGTTTGCAGTTGCAGGAGCGTTTGACGCAACGGATCGGCGAAAGCATTCGGAAAGTGACGGATGCGCGCGCGGTTTTTGTGGAAATGATCGGCGAACATCTTTGCGTCGCCATGCGCGGCGTACAACGTTGTAACTCAAAAATGCGCACCTTTTACCGTTTCGGTGAGCCGATCGAAGGTTTTCCGCGACCGTCGCCGTCGGATGCACAACAGGGTTCGATTTGCCGTTGTGAGGACGCCGAAGGTGCTTCAAGGGATGTCGGCGGTTCATTGGAGTTGGGATGCGGAGCTTCATGCGGGCTTTTAACAGTTACGACGAAAGAATTTCCTTTAAAGATCGGCTGTTATCCGGAAGAGCAAACGCGAACGACACCCGTTACGTTAACGTTGGAACTGCAGTTGCCAAAAGCGTACGGAACCGACGATGCTTTAATGTCTACGGTCGATTACAATGCGTTGATGACACATCTGGAAGAAACCGTTCTGCAACGACGGTTTCAGTTGTTGGAGTATGCCGTTCGGGAGATTTATTCGGCAATACAAACGTTTTTGAAAACACAGCATAAACAGGCAAAGATACGTGTAACGTTGGTTAAATCTTTGTTGCATGCATTGTTATGCGACAGCCGTTTTACGTACGGGGATTTTTAAAACGTGGAGTTAAAGAAGCTTTTGGTTCCGCTTTGGAGGCACCTGCGGTTTTGGAAAGAACAGTGGATGTTTTGGGATCGAAAGATACTTCCGTGGGATCGGTTGACGCCGTATGTGATGTTAACGTTGAGCTTTGTCGGCATTGCCTTCATGTATTCAATCCAACAGAGTGACGGCGGTCATAAATGGAAGGCGCAGATCCTTTGGTTGTGCCTTGGGTTCGCGGTGTATTACGTGACGGCGAAAATTCCCTACCATTGGTTTTCCGTCCGCGCGCACTTTTTCTATGCGGGTTCCGTCGTTTTGTTGTTGTTGTTGTGGACGCCGCTGGGACGTCGCATCGGCGGCAGTCGGCGTTGGCTGCACTTGGGCATCACCTTTCAACCGTCGGATGTTTGTAAGCTTGCAACGTTACTTTTTATCGCTTCAACGCTCATGCGAAACCGATTGAAAACGTTCCGTGAAGCCTTATCGACGGTTTGTTTCATATTGTTCGTCGGTGCGTGTTCATTCTTTTTGATTTTCCTGCAACCGGATCTCGGTTCCGCGATGGTCATTCCCTTGATTGTTTTCGGTTTATTGTTTGTTTCCCGCCTGACGTTGAAGTTTTTCTTCGGATTGTTGCTTCTTTTCATGATTGCTTTAACACTTATTGTCTGCGATACGCGCGGCTATTATTGCCGACTGCAACAACAACCGTCGCGCCTGAAGCCGTTTCTGCCGCTGAAAGATTACCAACGCAACCGCATTTTGGCGTTTGCCGTACCGACGGCAATCGATCCCGGGGGCGTCAAAGTCGGCTGGCATCGGAAACAGTCGCTGATCGCCGTCGGATCGGGCGGTTTATTCGGGAAGGGTTGGCGACACAATACCCAGGCGCGTTTGGGATTTTTGCCGAAAGCGGCGTCGTTGGATGATTTTATTTTTTCCGTTTTGGCGGAAGAAACGGGCTTGTGCGGTTCCTGTTTTATCCTTGTGCTTTACGCGCTTCTCGTTTTCGCTGATCTCAGGGTCGCCTTAATGGCGCGCGACCGTCTGGGATGTTATCTGTGCGTTGGTGTCGGATTACTGATGATGAGCCATGTGTGGATCAACGTCGGAATGACGCTCGGATTGATGCCGATTACCGGTTTGCCGGCGCCGTTTCTCAGTTACGGCGGTTCGTTTCTGCTGACATGCTGTTTTGCGCAGGGATTGGTGCAGAGTGTATATCGGTTTCGTCGGACGGACGGTTGGGCGAAAGGGTAATTTTTTTGTGTAAAGTCGGTGCTTTTGTGAAAATTTTGCCGAAAATGCAGTGTGTTGGTTAAAAAACGGTGAAAAGGCAAGAAAACGGAAGGATCTGCGGAACCTGCCGCGTATGCGGAATAAAGGCATATCGGTACGTTGAAGGAAGCGGTACAAAGGAAAAAAATGGCATATTTAAGATCGAAAAAACAGAGCGACGGTATTCCGTGCGTTGAAAAAAAGAAAAAGCCGGCGGCAGACGTCAAACGCGAGGCTTTGAAGGACGCCGCGAAGGAGCGTTCGAAAGAAAACGAAGGCATTCTGCAACGCATTTTGAACTTTTTCAAGCGCGATAAGCGCTATTCGGAAATCGTCGTCGACGGCGTTTTACCGTACAAACGCGTCGCCTTGCTGGTCGACGGTCTGATGGAGCACTTCGAAACGGATACGCTCGAAAATCAGGATTTGCACGGTGCGATTTTTAAGGGCAAAATTCAAAATCTGGAAGCGGGTTTGAAGGCGGCGTTTGTGGACATCGGTCAGGAAAAGAATGCGTTTCTTCATTATTGGGATGTGTTGCCGCTGTTGAACGGCGAGGGTTTTAACGAAAACAACAACGACGAAAGCATCGAAGTTATCAATCGCGATGACGGTTCCAACGATCGCGAACGTGTTTTAACGGCGGATGTGCCCGCAAAAATCCCCGTCGGAACCGACATTTTGGTGCAGGTGACCAAAAGCCAAATCGGTTCCAAAGGACCGCGCGTAACGACGAACATTACGTTGCCCGGGCGGTATGTTGTTTTAACGCCGTATTCGCGCCAATGCGGTATTTCGCGCAAAATCGACCGCAAGCGCGACCGCGACCGTTTAAGAAAACTGCTCGATAAACTGACGTTACCGGAAGGTATGGGCGTTATTTTTCGCACGTCGTGCGCCGATGCTTCCGTCAAACAGATTACGCGCGACTTGCAGTTTCTCCTTGACGCCTGGCAGACGGTGCAACAAAAAACCGCCGCCGCGGAACGTCCGTGCATGGTGTATCACGAACCGAATTTATTGGAACGAACGGTGCGCGATTTTCTGACGGACGACGTTGATCGCGTGTTGATTGACAGCGAGGCGGATTATGAGTATTTGAGGGAAAAATTGGAGCGTTTGGCACCGAATTTGCGAAAAAAGATTGTCCTCTATAAGGAGCCGATTCCGATTTTCGAGCGTTACGGCGTGGAGCCGCAGCTGGAGCAGATGTTTTCGCAACGCGTGCCGTTACCGTCGGGAGGCGAAATCGTCATCCAGGAAACGGAAGCCTTAACTTCGATCGACGTGAACACTTCTTCACACAAAATGAACGAAGCCGATCCGTCGCAATTCATCTTCCAGGCGAATTTGGAAGCGGCGCGCGAAGTTGCCAGACAGGTGCGGTTGCGAAACATCGGCGGGATTATCATCGTGGATTTCGTCGATATGCGTCAGCCGAAGAGCCGCCGTCTGTTGCATGAATTTCTGGAGAAGGAATTCGAGAACGACACCGCGCGCGTTCAGGTCTTCCCCGTGACGCAACTGGGGCTCATTCAAATTTCCCGCCAGCGTCACAAGGAAAGCCTGCGCAGTCAGCTTTATTCCTGTTGCCCCTACTGTAACGGCGAAGGACGTTTGCAATCATCGCGGAACCTGTCGCTTCAAATCCAACGCGAACTGTTTCGTCAGTGCCGCGCAACGAACGGCGGGGACTTTACCGTCATCCTCAATCCCTACCTGAAAAGCTACCTGTTGGCGAATTGTCTGTCGGAATTCAGTGCCCTGGAAGCGCAGTGGTCGGTGAAAGTGAATTTCGCGGCGGATCCGAACGTTCACGTGGAGAATTTCAAGGTTGTGAGGGGGTAAGTAAATGCCGGCACAGGCGCTGGAGCTTCAGGAGTTTAAACAACCAAGCTGTTAAAGACAGGGGACGGCGAAAGGCGTTTCCGTTAGATTAGAACCCGAAAAAAGCGACGGTTTTTTACAAACCGCCGCTTCAAAATCCCCGGTTGCCCGATTCGAACCTCGACAAAAGAGCCGGTGTCTTTTGTACTGACGTTACACCATTGGGCAACTAAGCGCGATCTCGCAAAAAACGGAAGAATCGTCAATCGTACTTTGTTTTTCCTTATTTCTTCAAAGTGAATTCAATATAATGCCGACCCGCACCGACTCCGTCCGCTTTCACGGGCAAGAACCCACTCGCAATCACTTTTCCAATTCAGTTCTTCCCCGTTATTCTGTACCCTTCGTTCATACGCTCTCATCATGAGTTTTCTCTCTTTCTTCGAAAGCTTCAACGGCGAATTCACCTTCATGCTACAAAAAGAGGGGGGATATAAAAGTTATCCCCGCCTACCTTCATACGCTGATAAAGCTCTTTCGTCGCGCCAAAGCTATAAAGGAAACCTCGGTGCTTTTAGATTTTTTGACACTCCCAACCGCCGCCGCCGAATTGGGTGCAACGCCCGTTCAGGGTATTATTGCTTCGACATTCAATACTACGACGTATTTCCTCGACTTATCCTGCTGCGGCACCAATTTTCCTGAAAACACAAGCTTTTGGATTTCTTTCGGTTTCACTTTTGTCACATCACGATCGTTAATGGCTTTAAGTGCCATCTTCACTTTGTAAGTACCCGCCACGAGAGGTTTATTAAACAACACCCTGGGTACCGCAACATCCTGACACATTATCAAACAACCGTCCGCCAACCACTGAGTGACAATTGCCGGAGGCAGAACTGACTCGGTATCCAGCACCACGACATACTTTTTCGACGCGCGATCCAAC
>JAEESJ010000019.1 GCA_016286235.1 Opitutales bacterium
TATCCACAGTTTCAGAAAATTATTAAAACGCAAATCAGACGCGCTCATCAGCATGAGCGGATAAAGAAAATGTCGGCAAAACTGACCGAACGCAACCCACGGTTCTTCGCGGTAAGGTTCAAAAGAAAGCGTATCGATAAAGATCGGCTTATACCCGCTGAATTGAACATTGTAAGCACTCGCATCTTGCAGAGAGAAGTTTTTCTCAAGCAGACGTTTTTGCAACGTCAGCGTAAGAAGCGCCGCATCCCGTAACTGTCCGAAAGACCATTCGTAAGGGTAAGAAACGAAAGGAACTGTCTTCGGTTGGATTACGATTCCGCCGGAATGCTCTCTCTCGGTGTTCGATGAGCAATCCTTCTTGTTGAAGTATTTCAAAGATTTTTTCTTCTTTCAGGATGCGATAAATTTCCAAATAAACGGGATTGATTCTTCGAAAAATCTGACCGTTTTCGTAAAAAATAAACCCGCTTGGATCACGGAAAGAATTTTTGGAAGCAATATCAACCATAGAGCGTTGGATCACTTTGCAGAAGTTGTCCTCACTGATTAGGAAACAGCCTGTGAACGTCAAACATCTTTTTTAAAAAAAGATTGCTTAGTTTACGGGAAAACATACAGGCTGGCATTGTTCTATGTTGTATATCGACCCTGGACTTGGTGGTTTATTGGTGCAATCTTTGATTGCCGGATGTTTGACAGTTGTGATTTTTTTCCGCAACACGATCGCGAAAGTTTTTAGTCCGCTGAAACGGTTGTTTGGAAAGAAAAAGCAGTAAAGCAAGTTCCTGCAAGCAGACTTTTTAGAAGGGTAAGTATGGATGCAAAGAGGCATTTTTGGGTGGATTATTTGGCATGTCTGATTTTCGGGGCGGTTATTGTGCCGCTGTATCGCTTTTGGAGGGGTTATCTGTATTTCGATGCAGTGGATGTTTTTATGTCAGTGGCTATTTTAGCAGGTGTTCACGTGGTTTGTTTTATGGGGTTGAGATTGTTTTTGAAAGAGAAAAAAAAGAGAGTTTCTTTCCTGTATTGCGTTTGGGGTATTTTTTGGTTCACAATTCCGGTCATGGGAAAGTTTGTTCCTTTATTAGGATTATTTTACGATTACAGGTGGTTCCTGGTGGCGTTTTTTTCGGTAGTTGTGGGGAGTGGGATTTTAGTTTTGATGAGAAATAGGAGACTTTTTTTTTGCGAGAGCAGGGTTATTGGGATGTGGGTGTATATGCTGTTTGTTTTGTTGTTACTTCAACTTTGTAGGAGAGCGTTCTTTTGTTGCGATCGTGATGAAACAATTGCCACGGATCGCTGTGGTGGTAGTAATTCCCGTTATCCGAACATTTATCATATATTGCTCGATGCGCATCCGAATCAAAAGGGCTTAGAGTTATTTGGCGGGGATTTAAAGCCGTTTTATGGCAAATTGGAGAAACTCGGTTTTATTACTTATCCACGATCGAAGTCGTCGTATTCTTTGACGAGCGTGAGTGTTCCCGCTATGTGGTTTATGGATGCAGAGGTTCATAAATGCGTGAATTGTGACAGCGGGGTTGCGCGTACTATGGTGGAGCGGGGGTATGCACTGAGGGTATATTTAAGTTCCAATGTCTTGAATCCAGTGTACCATAGCGGGTTGAAATATCGCGGAGTGAAATTCAATTGTTTGTTAGATACTTTTGTGCAGTTATGTGCAAAAACCGTTTGTGTAATGTTGTTGGATCGATGGACAGTAGGGTTCCACAAAAGATGCCATCGTTTCGTCCTTTCAGCATTGGAGTATGGATGTCGTGAGTATGGTTTTTTTGGAAACTTTTTTTATGGACATATTCTTTCGCCGCATCCGCCATTGGTTTATTCGGACGAAAAAAATCTTAGTTATACAACGGATTTGGATGCTTGGTCTCGGAATATAAGCGTTTCGGAGTATGCCAAGCCTGTTTGTGAGAATGTCTATAGGATTGATAATTTAGTTCTGAAGACTGTTGAAACGATTTTGGATCAATACAAGAACAACATTGCTAAGCCAATTATCGTTTTGCATTCAGATCACGGTATTGTGCGCGGGTGTTGTAATATTGGTATTTACCCTAATGCAACGGAAGATACTGTCTATGGTAATTTATTCGCGATCTATATGCCAGATGAATGGAAAGAAGATGCGAAGGGTTTAAAATTTATCAATTTATATCGTTTTATTTTTAATCATCTGTTCGGTACAAATTACGAATATTTGCCCGATGTGCGAAAAAATGAGGATGGGAGCATTTTTAAAAAGAAAACATTGCCTCCATCCGAGCAATAAAAGACAATCGGAATGCTAATGGATTTCAGTTCAATAGCCAAACAAGTCTTATCGGAAGAAGCCAAAAGCCTGCATCGGCTGTATGAACGTTTTGACGGTGAGGCATTTTCTCGTGTTGCGGAGTTGATTTTTCAACATAAAGGGAAAGTTGTTTTTTCGGGGATCGGGAAATCGGGTTATATTGCGCAGAAATTAAGTTCAACGTTTAACAGTACTGGGACGCGTGCGGTTTTTTTACATCCGGCGGAGGCATTGCACGGTGATTTAGGGATTTATTCGCCCGGTGATCCGACGATTATGCTGTCGCGCAGCGGGAGTACGCGGGAATTGTTGGATTTGTTACCGTTTATTAAGCAGTTTCAATCACCCGTGATTGCGATGGTCGGGAATTTGTCGTCGCCGTTGGCGGAAGCGGCGGATTATGTGTTGGATGCTTCCGTCGTAAAAGAGGCGGATCCGATGGGATTTGTGCCGACATCCAGTACGACGGTTGCGTTAGTACTCGGAGATGCGCTGGCTTGCGCGTTGATGCAGGCGCGCGGTTTTAAACATGAGGATTTTCTGCGTTTCCACCCGGGCGGGCAGTTGGGAAAAAATCTCAGTCGTACCGTCGGTGATTGCGCGCGACCGTTGAAACAAGTCGCTTGTTTAAAGCCCGACAGTTCGTTGCGGGAGGTGGTGATTGCCATGACGGAAAAACCGCTTGGAGCGGCGTTCGTTATAGGAGGAGATAAGTTGGTTGGTTTAATTTGCGAAGGGGATATCCGTCGGTCGTTGCAGTCGGAAAAGTCGTTGGAAGCGTTAACGGCATCCGACATGATGTCGTGCCAGCCGATTACCGTTTTTGAGGGTATTAAATTGGAAGAAGCGTTGCAGTTGATGGAAGACCGACCGCATCCGCTGAATGTACTGCCGGTATTAAAAAGAGATGGCAACATGTGCGGGCTGTTTCGATTGCATGATGCGTACAGACGTTAAGGCGGTTTGGAGTTTTGGATCTGTTTTTTTGTAGGATGAAGTGCAGAGGCGGTGCGTTGTGAATTTGGGGATAAGTTCAGTACCAAACGGGCGACAATAGCTTTGGGTTATTTGGTTTCGAGTACGATTATTTTTCGGTTTTTCGACCGTTCTCTTTTATTTTGTAAAGGACGAGCTTTGGAAGGTTGAAGATGGTTATCGGCTACTTCGGTGAAACAACCATCGTATATTCACCTTTTTCGGGCAGCGAATTTTCATCCAACTCCGACAGCGTTCCGCGGTAAAAACTTTCGTTCAGTTTTGTCAGTTCGCGAGCAATGAAAATCAAGCGATCGGATTCGAAGATCTCCCTCAATGCGGCGACGGTTTTTCGGATGCGGTAAGGTGACTCGTAGAAAATTATGGAGCCGTCAAAGTTGTTGTACGTTTCCAATAATCTTTTGCGGGCACCCGATTTAATAGGTAAAAAGCCTAAAAATACAAATGCATGTGTCGGGAAGCCCGAGACGCTCAGTGCGGCTAAGGCGGCGTTAGTCCCCGGGATCGGAATGACAGGGATTTGTTCCTCACGGCATTGTTTAACCAGGCGATACCCCGGATCGCTGATCGTCGGCGTTCCGGCGTCGCTGACCAGCGCGACGGAGCGTTTGTTTTTTAAAATATCGATTACATGTTGTGCACTTTGGGCTTCGCCGGCATCACGGTAGGTGAATAAACGCTTCTTTTGAATATCCAAAGCTGCCAATAGGCGTTGTGTGATGCGCGGCGTTTCGCAGGCGACCATATCGCACGTTTCAAGGATACGAACGGCACGCAACGTGATATCGCCCAGGTTCCCGAGCGGCGTTGCAACGACGTACAGTGTACCAGATTGTGCCGTCTGTTCGCCGCACAGTGCCATAAGATCGGTCAACATGCTTTTATTGTGAGATTATTGAGAAAAATCGGCAACGATGAACGTTTAAGGGTGCTGACCTTCCCTGTTCCGATCTTAAGGCTTCCTTTCCGCAAGGCGGTTCGAGCGGAGTCCTCAAAAATGCTTTGTCGGGTTTCAAAGGTATCTTGTAAAACCATTACTCGGCACGAATACGGAAAAACAGTCGTTTTCCGACGCGAATGACGTTGGTTTGTTTTAAATCCAAGGTTACCTGCGGATCGGTGACGCGCTGCTCATTGACTTCGATGCCGCCCTGTTCTGCGAGTCGTTTTAATTCCTTTTTACTTCCCGCGTACAAGTTTGTTTCGGCGATGATGTCGATGAGGGTTTTGCAGTTTGAGAACCGATGCGACGAAAATTCCGGCAGGTCATCCGGGAGCTTTTTTTGCGAAAAAATCGTTTCAAAATGCTTTTCCTCCTTTAACGCGCTGGCTTCGTCGAAAAATTTTGTTAAAATCCGACGGGCGAGTTCCTTTTTCATTGCCATCGGATGTTGCCGTTTGCGGGCTTCGATTTGTTCCGATGTTTCCAAAAGCAAAAGTTTGAAATAATCCCACATCACCGTGTCGGGAACGGACATAATCTTTCCGTACATGTCGGTTGCGGAATCGTTGAAGGCGATATAATTTCCGAAGCTTTTGGACATTTTTTTTACGCCGTCCAGACCGACCAACAGGGGCATGCAGAGGATGCCCTGTTCCGTTTGCCCGAAGATTTTTTGAAACTGCCGCCCCATGCACAAGTTGAAAAGCTGATCCATGCCGCCGAGTTCGACATCCGCTTCCAGCTTAACCGAGTCATATGCCTGCAAAATCGGATAAAGAAATTCAATCAGCGCAATCGGCGTTTTATCACGGTAGCGCTTCGTGAAGTCATCCCGTTCGAGTATTTGTGTCACCGTGACGTGGCGCGTCAGGGAAAGCAAATTGCCGAAGCTCATTTCTCCGAACCACTCGCTGTTGCGACGCGTTTCGGTTTTATCGCGGTCGAGGATTTTAAACGCCTGATCCAAATAAGTTTTGGAATTTTCTTCGATTTGTTCCTTTGTCAGCATCGGTCGGGTTGAGGAGCGACCGCTCGGATCGCCGATTTGCGTTGTGTAATCCCCGATGAGAAAAATAACATGGTGCCCCAAGTCCTGCAACTGTCGCAGTTTATTGAACACAACCCAATGCCCGAACGTCAAATCGGGACGTGTCGGATCGACACCCAGTTTGATGCGCAATTGCTTGCCGGCGGTCAGTTTTTTTCGAATATCTTCTTCCCCGACAATTTTTTCGGTATTTTGCGCAAAAACTGTCCACTGTTGCTCGACTTCCATGAGATCATTCTCCGGGAAACGCCCGATTATCGCAAGTACAATACCTTATGCCGCCTTATTTGAGGCTTCTTTGCGCCCCATAAGCAGTGCCGTAACGAAACACGCCGCCGTAATAATCAGCATGGGCGTCAAGGCCGATTCATAGTCGGTTGTTTGATAAATGCGCAAGCCGCCGGCATCCAACGCACCAGACCAGCATTTATCCAACGCAAATCCGACCCACTTTTGAAGAACGGGTTCGCCGAGCATCCCGACGGAGTTAATCCAGCTCATCAACATGCCCGATATTTGCGGCGTAGACAGGCGTGCACCGAGCGTGAACGCCAAGGCATCCGCCGCACTGAATAATCCCATCGCGAACAGGACGATTTTCAAGAAAACGGGTGAAATGTGCGCTCCGTAGATAAGAAGGCAAAAAATGAGCACCAATCCGCCGCAACACACTCGGATGCCGCGGATGAGTTTCAAACCGTTGCAAAAGAAGATCGGCAACAACAACTCGCCGAGTACCATGCCGGCGGTGATCAGTTGCGTATCATTGACCGCCTGTTGTTCATCCAAATGATATTTAGTCATCAAAAATCCGGGTCCCCACAAGTCTGCAAGGGTCACGGCGACAATGTTGGTGCCGATGACAAAAGCGGCGTAGATGTAGACCCTGTAATCCGTTGCAACCTGCCGCAACGCGTTCCAAAAGGGTAATTCCGGTTTTTTATCCGTTTCGCAACAGGTTTTTTTTGGAAACAGAAACAAAAGACAGAGCAAGAATATGACCGCGCCGAAAAGGTTCAGATCATTCGCCGCAATGCGCCAATCGTTGTGCTCCAGGCAAATTTTCTTCAATAACGGATTGCAAAATACGACAAATACCGTGAACATTCCGGTAATGCCGATGAATAAACCGCAGGATTTTTCCGCAAAAGCATCCGCGACCAGTTTAAGAGCACTCATATATGCCGGTGCGCCGCCGACGCCGATTAAAACCCGTCCCCACAGGGCATTTTCGTAGGAAGACGCGTGCGTGAACCAATACTGCCCGATAAGGCACAAACCGAAAGAGGCAAGAACCGTGCGTCGAATACCGACGCGATCCAACGCAATGCCGAACGGGATTTGCAGACAGCTGTACACCAGCATGCACCAGGCACCGAAATCGGCAAACTGATTGGCGTTGATCGAAAACGTTTGGCGAATTTCGTTTGTGAAGATGCTCGGACAGGAGCGCAACAGATACTGGTAACCAAAAAACAGCGACAGCAGGAACCAGTCGAAATAGGTTCGTTTGGCGGTTTTTTGTGCACTCATTCGCTCTTTACGGGACAAAAAATGAGCCTCTGTGTCAATGTAAATACGGAGAACGGGCTTTTAAACAGACGGCTTCCCCACGAACCGTTCGCCGATGAA
>JAEESJ010000005.1 GCA_016286235.1 Opitutales bacterium
AAAATGCCGTGATGTGCTCCGTAAAAAAGAGAAGCCTATATAATTTAAACGCAAATTTAAGGTGTACTTGGAAATCTGTCCCGGGAAAGGTTCGAAGCTCATAAAAACACAACTGTGAAATTATTGTACGAAGCCTGTTGCACCACAATTTGTGCCGTTTGTGAGAATTGTACGAAGATTAAAGTGTCTTCGTGTATCTTTTCAAAAAATCTCCCGATAAATTCTGTCGCCGATTAAGCAATCTTCCTGATAAAACGCCGCCGCTTGACCGACCGCAAGGGCGCGTTGGGGAAGCGTTAAAAAGGGATGTAAAAACAAGCCGTTATGTACGAAAAGGGAAATTCCCGGTTTTAATAAATCCGGATCGGAAACAACAAAAAACGGACGAGATGCCTGGTTTGAAAATTTTCCGTTGACACAACATTTTATTTCTGATTTTCAGGAGGAAGTGTAAATATATCATGGATGTGTTAAAATATCTCAAAAAATTATCGGTAATGACGGCGGTTTGCGCCGTATCGTGTGTGGGTCGCGGAGAAGGTGAGAAGATTAAAATCCAACCCGAAACAAAAGTAAAAATAAGACAGGAGATAGGAGATTTATGGAAAAAACTGAAAGAGGAACGCTTGGAATTCGCATCATTTTATCAGTGTCGTCCGGATCTTGAAAAGTACGATCGGGACACGCTCTGTCGTGTTCTTACCGAAGATCTGCTCGAGTATCTGGCATTCGGGGGCTGGCGGTACAATTGGAAGTCCGGGTTTTCGGAATTCGCAAGAAATAAGTTTTTAAGATACAAACCGGAAGAACGGTGGAAATTTGTTACGGATTTTTTGACTTACGCTTTTAACGGTTCCATCGGCTTCCTGAGACTTGGTAGTTCTTGGGAAGAAGTAGCGGAAAAAAGGATAATAATGGAACATGGAAAAATCAACAGTTTCCTAAAACCGTGTTACGGTCTGGAGATTTTTAATTTTTCGTTTCCGGGACTCGGCGGATTAAGTAATGAATTGGTCTTCCCGAAGGGATACTTGGAAGTCGGTTGGTTGTTCGAAAAAGCTTTTTCGGAAAAAGTTTTGAAACTGCTGTGGGCGGATGTCGAACAGTGGTTTAAAGATCCGAAACGGAAATACATGAAACTTTTTGTCGTCGAACAGGACGGTCGACAGCACGACCATTTGGAGGGAAGCAACGATCTCGTAATGCGTCCGATATATTTTCTTGGAAATAAAATCATCCTCCCGGAACTTTCGTTTTTCTTTTACGCGGCGGAAAGGCAAAGCCTTATGACCCAAGAATCGGGAAGCGGTATCGAGTTAAGCAACGAGACAAAGGAGAAAATTTTAGAGATCACGGAAAAATATATTGCGGAGCGTTTTTTTGGTGAAATTTTTTTCAAAAAAACAATGGAAGCAATGCTCTGCCCCCTCTCCACCCTGGAAGCGTTTTGTAATCCCAATAAATTAAAATATTTTCCGCCGGCTTTCAGAAAGGATCGTGCCACCTTGTTCCGCTTTTTCACCGTGCTCCTTGTGAAGGACGTTGTGAGGTTGTGCAGGGAGGGAAAGATTAAGAGTCCTGAAGCGTTCAAGAAAGAAAATTTTCCGGAGTATATGTCGTATCTGATGCGGAAAGCTTTCGGATTTTTGGAATATCATCAGGGAAAATGGACGCATTCCTACTGGGAATGCGGCAGTGAACAACAAGGGAAATCGGTTCCGCGCATCCCGGGTTTTCCTCTTCATTTTAGGGATTTCATCGTACGAAGAGCTACATTGTTGCGACATCCGGATGATTGCTTTATGAAAAAAAGCGACGAGGACGAGCGTTATCGATTGCAATTTTCAAAAGTATTTGAGAAGGGTTTTTTATCTTCGATTGCCAATCTGTTGTACCCGGAATTGTTGAAGCATTTGGAGAAATTGTCCCTTGAGCGTGATCTGAATAAATAAAACGTTGTTCGCTTAAAAAAGGTCGGTTATTGCTCCGTGCGCCTCTGTTGTGCGGAGCGATAATCGTAAGAATATACTGGCGTACGGGATTGTGACTTTCTGCCGGAAAGTGAACACAACCGAAAAAACAGCTTGTTGTTACAGGAAGTGCTTTGAGGTATTCGGCAAAACAAAGTCTCCGCATGCGCATAACGAAGGAATTGATCTCATCTTAAATACCGTCCGTGATGTGACAACGAACGCCTTCGGAGTTCGATATATGCGTTTCTCCTCAATGCCGTTCTTTTATACGATGTACTTCTTTTGAAAACGCAACAACGGCGGCGTCAAAATTGCCGTAAGGACGGCGGAGCATACAAACGATCCGAGGTAAAATTGCAAATAACGCACCGATGTGTGCGTAACGATAAAAACACAAAGCAAATGAGCGGTTTGCAGGAGACCTTGTGCGCAAACGGAGAGGATTCGCGCGTGCGCCTCCAACACCACCCGCCAACTTCGCTTATGGCAGGCAAAAGACAAAGCGGACAACAATAATGCCGACAGACCGAACAGGCGATCCGATTGCAACGCATCAAGCCCAAACCCCAAACACAACGTTGCCGTCACCGCTTCCTTTCGTTCCAAACCGCACACCGCCGCCGTACAGTATAAGCCGTAAAGATTTATGTTTATCGAAAACATTTGTCCGATCATTTGCGATATAAAGATAATCGTAAGGTAAATTGCCCAAAAAATTATCAATCGCCGGAAGCTTCTCATAAATTTAACGACGGAATTAAAACCCCGACTTCGTCCAAAAGATCCAAATAACGCCCGAAGCGAACCGTACCGACGGATTGATTGCCTTTTCGCTTTACTTTTATGCACTCTCCGACGTAAAAATGCTCCGGAAATTGGTGCCCGACGGCGACGGCTTCGACCCTGCGCGGGCAATTTTTTTCATCCGTATCGGGTGCAAGCGACAGCGTTGCCTTCCCCGAAGAACATTTTCCGTTTTTCAATGCTTTACTCTGTAACAGACACGGTTCCGCTTCACCTTCCAACCGCACCAACAGCCGAAAGTTCGCGCTCGTCACCAACTCCACAAATGCGGTTTTCGACATCACTTTTCCGATGCAACCGACAACGCCCTTGGTACAAACCACCCCCTGCCCTTCCCGAACGCCGTCGTTTGAACCGCGGTTAATCAATAAGCGTTGTACCCGGGCTTCCGTCGAACGATAAATCACACGCGCCGGCAGACATTGAAACTGTTCACCGACATCCATGGCGTTCAGCCTTAAGATGCGCTCCGCCAGATCCGCTTTATCGGCATTTTCCGCCAGTTTTCGCCTCAAAGCCTCGTTTTCGCGCGTCAATTCCCGAACGTGATGCAACAATTCGGATTTCGAAAACGTTTGCAACGCCAACCGTTTTTGCGCCGCCCAAAACACCGCCGACAGTTCCCACAGTGGGACTTGAACGGTTAAGAAGGCTTCCCGAAACTTTTTACGAAATGCAAGCGGTAAAATGACGTTCCACAATACAAGAAACGCCAAAATGTAAAGTAAAAGCGGACGCCAAAACCGTTTTTTGGACACATCAGTACTCTTCGTTCAGCCAAAACGACAAATTTTGCAACACCGCACCCGTGCCATTTGCCACCGCGCGCAACGGATCCTCGGCAACAATCACGGGTAAATGCGTTTCACTGCCGATTTTTCGATCCAAATGACGCACCAAGGCACCGCCGCCCGCCAAAACGATGCCCCGATCCACCAAATCCGCCGCCAACTGAGGCGGGCACTGATCCAACGCCTGCCGAACCACTTCGACAATTCCGTTGATCGCCTCGCTCAACGCTTCCCGAACACCCGTGGAGGAAATCATCACCGTTCGCGGCAACCCTGAAATCGTATCCCGACCCTTGACCGATAGGGAAAGTTCGTTTTCCAACGGCATGGCGGAACCGATCGCAATTTTAATATCTTCCGACATGCGCTCACCGATGAGTAAATTGTAATTTTTCTTTAAAAAATTGGCGATGGCACCGTCCATTTGGTCGCCGCCGACGCGCAGGCTTTTGGTAAAAACCATGCCCGACAGCGAAATAATCGCCACCTCCGTCGTTCCGCCGCCGATATCCACAATCATGCTTGCCGTCGGTTCATCGATCGGCAGACCGACACCAATCGCCGCCGCCATCGGTTCCTGCAAAAGCAAAACTTCGCGTGCGCCGGCATGAATGGCGGATTCGCGCACCGCCCGACGTTCCACCTCCGTAATGCCCGATGGCACCGCTATTACCACGCGCGGCGGCACAAAACGCGTGTTGCGGCAGGCTTTTGTGATAAAATACCGCAACATCGCCTCGGTCACTTCGAAATCGGCAATCACGCCGTCTTTCATGGGACGAATGGCAGTGATGTTTCCCGGCGTCCGTCCCAACATCTTTTTCGCCTCCAAACCGACCGCACGCACTTTGCGTGATTTGTTATAAATCGCCACCACGCTCGGCTCGTTCAACACAACGCCGTTATCCTTCGCAAACACCAGCGTATTGGCGGTTCCGAGATCGATCCCGATGTCATGCGACACCGCCGAAAAAACTTTACCGACCAACGACGCCGCTTTGTGATAAAAAGGCATTGTGTTCCCTTTTTAAAAGGGTAATGGTATAATAAAATTGCGTCAAGTGAAAGCAGGGCGCATTGCACCATGCATGAAAGCTATCTCATCCAGGATTTAACCACCATCATCGTCATTGCCGGCGCGGTGTCGATCCTATTCTCGATTTTGCGTTGGCCGAGCATTTTGGGCTACCTGCTGTCGGGTCTCATCGTCGGACCGTATGTTACGGCAAAGTTCAGTATCCACGACGCATCTTCCGTTAAGAGCATCAGTGAGTTGGGGGTGATTTTCCTCATGTTCTGCATCGGTCTGGAATTTGACCTGAAAAAATTGAAGCAAACACTGTTTCCTTCGTTGCTGGCAATGCTTTTTCAGGCACTGACGGCATTTTTCATCGGCACGACGGTGGCGCACGTCATCGGTTGGTCGCCGGTGCTCGGGATTTTCCTCGGCGCGATTTTTGCGATCAGTTCCACCATGGTTGCCATTCCGATCATCAAACAGCAGAACGCCATGCAACAACCGTTTGCACAATTCACGATGGGCGTCGCGATTTTGGAGGACATCTTTGCCGTTGTTTTGCTGGTCATTTTATCCAACCTGCAACAAGGCGGCTTCAACCTTTCCCAATGCCTGAATTTGGTTTTCTGGATCACCGTTTTCATCACGGGCATGCTGATTTTCGGGCGTCTGTTCGCGCGCCGTTTTATCAAACTGCTGAAAAAAGTTGCCAATCCCGAAATCATGCACGTGTGTATCGCGGGACTGATTTTGCTGTTGAGTGAACTTTCGAGCGGCTATTCCAACGCTCTCGGTGCGTTTTTGGCGGGCGCGATTTTCGCCAATACACGCGTCATTCACGATCTGGAAAGCATGGTGGCACCCATTCGCGATATTTTCACCGCCGTGTTCTTTGTCTCCATCGGTATGCTCATCGATCCGAAATTGCTGTGGGAAAACAAATGGCTAGTGCTGATTTTAAGTTTTTTGGTGGTCGGCGGGCAGTTTGTCAGTGCGTGGCTCGGCTTTTTTCTCAGCGGACAAAAGCCGAACGTCGCATTCCGCGCATCCCTCCCGAAATCTCAAATCGGTGAATTCAGCTTTGTCATCGCGTCGCTGGCACACACATTACAACTGGACGACGGGCAACTGATGGCGATTACCGTCGGTGTCGCACTGTTCAGCATCATTGCCGTGAATGTCCTGTGTGCGCGCGAAGACGCTTTGTTGACAACCTGTACGCAACGCATTCCGCACGTTCTGCAAACCTGGGCGAGTGTCTATCAAAATCTTCTTCTTTCCATCCAAACACGACTTTCCGGCAATAAATTGCTCACTTTGGTACGCAAACCGTTATTAAAAGCCGCCGTCCACTTTTCACTCGTGAATGCCGTCATCTGGTGCAACTACGGGCTATGTTCGTTTCTTGAACAAAATCCGCTCCCGGGGACGGAGAAATACGGCATTTGGCTTCAACGCGCCATGTTGCTGATCGCTCTCGGTTTGGCATTGCCGTTTATGAGTTGTGTCGTAGGCAATTTAAACCTCATCATCCTGACGCTTTGCAAACAATCCTTGCCCAAACTGTTTGAGCGCCTCAACCAACACGCCGCCCTGTATAAAATCTTCCAACTTATCATCAATGCCGTCGCGACGTTGGTATTCGTGTGGCTGTTCACGGCGTCCTCCTCCAAGTATTTGCCGAATTACATGCCGCTGGTGCTGCTGGTATGCGTCGGCGTCATCATCGGTTTCGGCTTCTGGAAGCACCTGCGAACGCTCAATTCCCACTTTGAATTGATGTTCCTCGAAAGCTTTTCGGAAGAATTGGAAAACGAAAACGAAAAACGTCGCCGGGCGATGATTAAAATGGTCGAAGCCAAACATCCCTGGAATGTTGAAATTCGACGGTTGACCGTTCCGCCGCATTCGCATTTAGCCGGGAACACTCTCGCCGAAAGCGGTCTGGGGCAACACACGCAAACCGTCCTTTTGGCGGTCGGTCGCGAAGGTTTTTTTATCAACAGCGTCCCGCCGGATTATACGTTTTTTCCGGGTGATGTTTTGCTTTTGTTGGGCAACACGGAACAGTTGGCAAAAGCAACGCAGTGGGTTGCCGTTCCCGCAAAGCAGACTTCGGAACGCAATCAAGGCTTTGATTTTGAACAACTCATTTTGACCGACCTCCATCCGTTGCTGAACGAAACAATCGCCTCCGCCGATCTTCGCCGGCGTTACGGCGTCAACATCGTCGGCATTCAGCGCAAAGACGAACGCATTGAAAATTTATCCCCAAACGATATTTTCAAGGTCGGCGATTGTCTGCTGTTGGTGGGACACCGAAAAAATCTGGATGTTTTAAAAAACTTGGGAACGTCGACCGCCTCTGCTTAAGAAGGGCACGAAACATTAAAATCACACGATGTATTTATCGGAACGACGGACAACGGACGAACATCGGATTCTCACTCGAAGCGGATCTCTCCGTAATCCCTTCGAGGAATATAAAAATATAAAAATACGGAACATCTTCCGAACCTTTAATGTGTTCGATCCCAAGCGACCTTTTCGATGCTGGAAAAGGAAATCCTGCGAAGCACATACCTCGAATCAGTCTGATCCAAAGTAAAGAAATACCTCAAATATCGTTTGCCGTCTCGGTTCTTTCGAGATTAAAAAACGAAACGCCGTCTTTCTCACGGATAAAATGCTCCGTCGCGCCTTTTATAATATAGGAAACGGCGAACACCTCCACTTAGAGAAGATACGGGAAATTAAAATCATTTGATGTATTTATCGGGACGACAGACAAAAACTGACCTTTATACCGGCGTTTCGCCTGTAAGGTCACACCATAATCAAAATACAAAAGACGGAAATGAATAACTTATGCTTCAATCTTTCGTTTTTTCCGAAGAACCTCCGCCATTTCTTCTAATCCCACTTCCCTCATTGTTTCATCCGCCAAACATTTCACTTGCACCTTCCCGCACGAAGCTAATTCCTGCGTAAAAATCACAATATACTGCGGCTGTTCGACGTAGGCTTTTTTGAGCTGTTTGGAAAGCACTTTTGCCTCGCCGAACGAATAAAGAACGGAGAAATTTTCCCGTCGAAGCATCTGCGTGCACCGTAACGCACGATCACGTTCGGTTTCCTCAAAAACGCAAAAAACATCCGCGGTACGTTTATAATCCGACAGTAAGTGATATTTATTTAAAAGATCCGTCAGTGTTACATCGCCCGCGGCAAAACCGACCGCCGGCATCGGGTGATGCGTTAACTTTTCGAATAATTGATCATACCGTCCGCCGCCAGCCAACGCCCGCCCTTGATTGCCTGTTTCGAACAGTTCAAACACAAATCCCGTGTAATACGCCAGCCCGCGCACAATTGTCAGATCGACGGCAACAAACTTTTCACACTCCAACACCGCCAAGTCGTGCAGTAACGCTTCCAATTCGGACAAACGTTGATGCAACGCTTCCGAAAGTTCCGCATCGGTTGTTTGTTGCGAAAAACACGCTTCAATCGCCTCCAAGGTTTTGCAGTGCCGCAATTGTTCCGTCGCTTCAAAAAAGGTCTGCGTTTGAACACAAGAAGGCAACAATTTTATCAAATCTTTTTCAATATCTTCCTTCGGACGCCGTTCCCACTTGTCCAACAGTCCCAAAATACCGCCGACAAGCACCTCGTCCGTGATACCGAACGCCTTTAACCACAGTTGCCACAGTTGACGATCGCTCAAACGCACATAAAAGTGTTCCTCCGTCAGCCCGAAGTAACGCAGACTCTCCACGGCGAGCGCAATCAGTTCCGCCTCCGCCGATAGAGACGGTTCACCGACAATATCGGCATTAAATTGATAAAAAGAACGCAGACGACCCTTTTGCGGGCGTTCGTAACGGAACTGCTCCGTGATGTTAAATAACTTCGTCGGTTTCTTTAAGGTTGCGAGACTTTTCCCCAAAATGCGCACCAACGACGGCGTCATTTCTGGACGCAACGCCATCTTTCGCCCGCCTTTGTCCTCAAACGCAAACAGCTGGTTGACGATTTCTTCGCCGGATTTTTGTGTGAACAACTCCAACGGTTCCGCAATCGGACCGTCAAATTCTTCAAAGCCGAACCGCCGCGCCACCGTCCGCCAACCGTAAAATAAAGCGTTGCGTTGCGCACACGCCGAAGGTTCAAAGTCGCGAAATCCGGGAAGGCTTTCCATACCTTACGGATACCTTCGAAGCTCACTCGCGACAAGTTTGAAATTTATCGTAAAGAGAAGCGACGACTTACATTTTCCAACAAAAAACGGGAAATCTTTTAATGTTTTGCGTTAAATCACGGTATGTCCCGACTGCCGCAAAACACCGTCGGCAACGCCACCTTACTCTTCCATATTGATGTGCTTAAATTCGCGGACGGTTTTACTGTAGGCTTTTAACTTGTTGTACAGCGTGCGCGTCGTGATATTGAGTAACTTCGCCGCACGCGTACAGTTGCCGCGCGTGATTTTCAAAATATGCAAAATATGCTGTTTTTCGACGTAATCCAAACTGACGGTCGAAACAACTTCGGGCTTCTTCAAATCTTCATCCCGAAGTATCATGTCCGAAACCGTCGAAATGTTCAAAACCGCCGGCGTGATATAAGGTGCGCCGTTTGAGAGCAACACCGCGCGTTCGATCGTATTTTGCAACTCCCGAACGTTGCCCGGCCAGCGATATGCCGTCAACAGCTGTTTGGCGTCGTCCGAAAAACCTTTCAGTTTGGCATCATACTTTTTCATGCAACGCTCCAGGAAAATTTCCGCCATCGGCATAATATCTGTTTTACGTTCCCGCAACGGCGGAATATGGATCGGGAAAACGTTGAGGCGATAATATAAATCTTCGCGAAACTTCCCTTCCTTCATCAGACGTTTCAAGTCGCGGTTGGTTGCCGCAATCAAACGCACATTGACCGTAACGGTGCGCGTTCCGCCGACGCGTTCAAACGACTTTTCCTGCAACACGCGCAAGAGTTTCGGCTGTAAATGCGGTGAGATTTCGGCGATTTCATCCAAAAACAACACACCGCCGTCCGCCAGTTCGAACCGTCCGGGTCGACGCGCGGTTGCGTTGGTGAAGGCACCTTTTTCGTGACCGAAAAATTCACTCTCCATCAGATTTTCGGCAATCGCGGCGCAGTTGACCGCCAAAAACGGTTTATCGATAAGACGACTTTGGCGGAAAATTTCGCGTGCCACCACCTCTTTCCCCGTTCCGTTTTCGCCCGTAATCAACACCGTTGCCGCCGTCGGTGCCACTTTTCGAATGAGTTCCCGAACGCGTTGCATGGCGTCGCTTTCGCCGAGCAATTCCGTATCGGCATCCTTATGCACCGAAAAGAATTGATTGACATCCTTTAATTGTCGGTACGTTTCCGCCTTTTTCAGCACACCTTCGATTTCCTGCAATGAAAAAGGCTTCAAAATATAATCGAATGCCCCGGCTTTGATGGCTTCGACCGCCGACGGAACGGAATTGTATCCACTGACAATCACCACCAGCGGCTTGATCGTCACTGCGGGCAGGTCGCTCAGATACTTTAAAACATCCTTTCCTTCGCCGTCCGAAAGATGCGAGCTCAGAAAAACCAAATCGAAAACATCCTTGCTCAATGCCGTTTCGGCGGCCTTCCGCGTTTCGACCGACAAAACCGAACGGCGATGTTGCCGAACCATTTCCTCCAACGACTTCCGAACTCCCGGTTCGTCGTTCACAACCAACACTCTTTCGATGTACATCCTGCTTTATTATAAGGCTTCCAAGCGTTACCGACAACGCTTTTCCTAAGGTTGTTCCCGTTCGGAAAATTTTTCAAGGAAAATTTTTCACAGGTCAATAAAATCCGTTTCCCGCGGGTTTGTGTTCAATTTTTCAAGCACATTTTAAGTGAATGAAGTTTGCATTTTGAAGGCAAATCGCTTGTTCTGGCTGTGTGCCGTCCATTCGCATGCTGTCGGAAGCAATCGCCAATCAGATTGCCGCCGGCGAAGTTATCGAACGTCCCGCCAATGTCGTAAAGGAGCTGTTGGAAAACAGTCTGGATGCGGGTGCAAAGCATATTTATATTCAATTTTTCAACGGCGGTCTGCCGCTCATTCACGTCAGCGACGACGGTTGCGGCATGGACGAAGACGATGCGCAACTTTGCTTTAAACGGCATGCAACGGGAAAATTAACGCGCATCGACGACCTGCAAACACTGACGTCGTTCGGTTTTCGCGGTGAAGCCCTGCCGTCAATCGCAAGCGTTGCGGAGGTGACCCTTCGAACGCGGCGCGCCGAAAATGACTTGGGATGCGAAGTTAAAATTTCAACGACCGCATCAATGACTTGCGTCCCCTGCGCCTGTCCCGTTGGAACCGACATCACCGTCGAACGTCTCTTTTACAACGTCCCCGTGCGCCGCAAATTTCTCAAATCGGAAGCCACCGAAAGCGCGCACATCACTCACTGCGCGCGTTTGTATGCCCTGGCATATCCGCAGGTACACTTCGAGCTCAAACAGGACGGTCGTTTGGTCTTCGCATCACCTCAAAATGCAACGCTGTCGGAACGCGTCAACGCGCTTTGGCCGAAACGCGAACCCATGCCATGGTTGCCGCTTCAAGTGTCGCAGGGTGCTTGGAAACTTTCGGGTGTCATTTCACCGCCGCGGTTCGGGCAGGCGACGGCGCAAACGTTGTACTTTTTCCTCAATCAACGCCCGATTATGCATCCGAACCTCATGCGTGCGCTTCGGGAAGCCTACCGCGGTTTTTTGCCCGACAAACAATATCCGTCGGCATTCCTTTTCCCGGAAATGCCGGGCAGTGATGTCGATATCAACGTCCACCCGACCAAACGCGAAGTACGTTTCAAGCAGGACGCCAAAGTGTGCGCGTTTATCTCCGAAGCGGTGCGCGAATGCTTGAAGGGCGCTCGTCAAAGACCTTTTGGCGACACTCCGTTGCCGATTAAAGATATTTTTCCCGTTTCGGGAAATACTTCCTTTTGTATCTGTAAGAACGAAGCTTTCACAAACGAACCGCCCGCAAACTTTCAAGAAAGCACCGAAAATTCGCAGGATTTACGAAATTTTTCGCAGGCATCCGACACGGGTGCTTCGGCATTAAACATCGATGTGCTTTGTTCGGAAGAAACGGAAGGCGGAAAGGGCAGCGAAGATTTCGAGAATAACACGACAGGCGAATTTGAATTGGCAAAATTATCGGAGAATTCTCAAAGTATTTCGGATGTTCAAGAAAGTGTCTCCTGCTTCTCAAAAATACTTTCAACCGCAGGCGATTTCGCACCAAACCCCGATATTCCCTACCCCTCGGAGGCGTTTAACGATACAAAGCTTTTAAATTCGCAAGAAGACATACACAACATCGAATCACCGCACTCATCGAATGCCGACGCCATTTCGGAAAGCACTTCAGAGGATACGAAAAACATCAAAACATCGCACGACGCCTTCGACATTCCCTTTTTCGCACTGTGGCAAAATCGGTGGGCGTTTTTTAACAATACTTCTTCTTTGCTGGTACTCGACTGTAAAGGTGCACAACTGCGGTTGTGGTATGACCACATTGTTTCAATTCTCAAACAGGAGCAAATCGGACCGTTGCAAACGTTATTGTTCCCGCATATCTTTTCCTTTGAAGACCGACGGGCGGCATTGTTTTCGGAATCGCTCGATTGGTTGAAATTCAGCAAAATTTGCATCGCGCGCGCGCTGAACGAAACGCAATTCCAACTGGAAGCCCTCCCGCAGTGGGTACCGTCGGAACAAGCCGATTTATTTATTGAACAGATCGCGGCAAGTCTGGAATACGGCGGTCAAATGATATCCCTGCGGTATCGCTTTGAACCGTTGCTGGTACGATTGGCGCAACGTCGTCACTTTGAACCGATGCAAAACGAAAAGCAGGTACGTCTTTTGTGCAGCGAACTGCAAACAGGCGAAAATTACATTACCGATCCGCTCGGAAACCACATTTGGAACCAAATCTATGCGGATGATTTGATGGGGAAAAGGGAACGGTAAAAAGATGTTTCGGTTGCACAAAAACATTAAAGCCATGCCGAATATGCCTGCGAACGGTGACATTTCCATTTTTCACCGCATTGTCGGAATAACATTCCGACAACAGACAGATTTTCATACTTTAATCGACGAAAATTAAAAAAGTGCTTGCATTCGAAAAAATGAAGTTCAATACTTTTGTTCGATATTTTGTCATGAATAAACTTATGTGCCTTAAAAAGTTCTCTCTTGTCGTTGCGTTTTTCTGCGCCCCATCTTGCGTCGGACGCGGTGAAATCGTCATCAGCGATGCCGTTCGGCAACAGATAAAGAAAGAAGTATCGGGTTATCTATCGCGTCTGTACGATGAGGTTTGTCTGCCGTTCTTCGACAGAGAGTGTTATTTCCCGAGTGATTGTGATCGTCTCTCCGCTTTTCTGACAGATGTTCTTCCGATTTACCTCGTCTCTTGTTTTGACGGATCCAAAGTCACTTCGACGCGAGCATCATTTGAAAAACTTAGCCTCAGGGAGCGTATGCCGGGAAAGTTTGTACAGGATGGTTTGATTTTTGGCTTTCATCTCTGGTGCCCGCCTTGCGAAATGAAACGGTGTTACATGCTGCAAATCTTTGACAAGCTGGCGAAAGAGCGGTACTTTTCGCTTCTCGCCTTCCCGTCAAGGAAGGGATTACCTGAGAAAAATACCCGATTTTTTGATATATGCGGTTACGGTTTTGACGGAGAAGCCTTATTTGACAGGACATTTTGCGATCGCATTGCCGAATTGTTGCTTCCGGAAGTTTTGCCCTATTTCAGACAGGGACAAGAGAATTACACTTACCAAATGTTTAAATTTTTCGGCAAGAAGGTTCCGTTGTCGGATGCCGGATTGTGGTACGGCAAGGCGGTTTTTGACGCTTTTGTACACTTTAACCTTGCTCAAAACGTTGCAAAGCGCGGAAAGAATGTCGACGAAGCCCGACGGCATTTTCGGCTTTTTCAATACAAGGTAAAAAGTGCCGATCGATTGTACGCCTTTGCAAAACACGGGACTAAATTCACTATGCACAAAAAAGGAGGTTTTGCATTGTCGGAGGAGTTGGATTTCATAGAAAATCTGCATTCTAAACTGGAAGCAATAAAAGAAGATTTGTGCTCGATACCGTCGGATACCGATTCTGAAAGCAGTTGTTTAAACATGCGCAGGCAGGGATCGAATACGTCCGACAGAAAGGAAAGCGGAGCAGTTCCGACGGGGACTCCGAAAGAGGGTTGGATATTCAGTTCTGAGACATGCAATCGGCTCCGAAAAGAAGTAGAAACATATTTGATGGAAAATTTTTACGGTTCGGATAGACGTTGGCTGATATCCATATTGTTTAAAGATGATGTGAAAGTGTTGTTTGATTTTTTCGCCCATCGACTTGTTACTTGTTTTTACGTTCCTGAAAGGTTTGTAGAGATGTCGGAGGAAGAACAGTGTATTTTTATCGAACACAGAAAAGAGCAAGCCCGTTTCGCGGAATTTTTGGAATACGCTATGCGGAGATTTCTCAGTTTTAACTCGGAAGCTGCCTCCGAAAAATTCTTAAAGATAATCGACAAAACGCCGGTGATGTTTCGTATGCCAAAAAAAGCATGGTCGTTGAATTGCATACAAATAGAGGCAAATAAGTTTATGGAATATGATTTCATGGGTGAATGTTTGACGGAGGCATCCGAAAGCGGATTCGCAAAAATGTATCAGTTGGATTTTCAAAAATTGTTTAAGCCTTCTTTCTTTAAGGCGCTCTCCGATCTGTTGTTTCCGGAGTTGAAAGACGGCCTGAAGTACGAGACAATTAAAAAATTAAGTGAGTCTCCGTTGTAAAAAGAAAAACGCAAATAACGCGCTTCATGTCTCGGGTACTTCTGGCAGAGGGATTTTTGGGAAACAAGTGCTCCGAGTTGATGTTTTTGAGCATAAAAAAGAACAACAATCGGAACGGTTTACCCAAAGCCAGTTAACCTGCGGGCGGTATCAGCCCGGGAACGAAACAAAAAGAAACGACCAAAGTTCCTCCCATTCTTTTCGTTTGCGGTCAAAAAGTGGAAACTGGGGTTGTAACTTGTCACGCAGGTCTCACGTATTGTTTTGGAAGCTTTTCTTCACCCGTTCCGAAAGTGCCACCTCAGGATTTTCCACAAAGGTTTTATCCAACACGAACGGTTCGTTACATTCCCGATGTTGCACAATCATTTTCAAACCGTAGGCGAGATCTTTAAAAAGCGTTCTGCAAAGCTTCGCAATCGGCTTGTCTTCAACGATACTGCGCTTCATCAATTCGTCGATGCCGTCTTCCGAAAATTGAATACGGATGTTATTTCCTTTAAAAAAGGCTTCTTCAAAGGCATGAATATCCGCCAAACGTTGTTCATTCGTCAGCGATTGATGCTCCAAAAGCAATTTTTGCAACGTCTTCTCGGGCTCGGCAACCGTATCGGTATTGACTTCGAACGAACGAATGCCGGAAGACGGCAGTTCGAATTTAAAATTGCGTAAAATACGTTCAAAAATCGTCATCAATCCGCGCGCGCCCGTTTTTTCCGCTTCGGCACGGGCAGCAATTTCGTCGATCGCTTCGCGCGTAACGGTCATATCAATTCCGTAACCGTTAAAATCCGCCCTCGCCTGTTGCAGGATGGAACATTCGGCATCGGTCAAAATGCGCGCCAAATCTTCTTTTACCAGCGGATCACAGGCGACGCGCACGGGAATGCGACCGATAAATTCCGGTTCGAAGCCGAATTGAATAAAATCCTGCGTCTGAACGTGACGCAGGTACGCCGTCGCTTCGTTTTTATCGTCCGCCGAAGCGGCACCGAACCCGATCAATCCGCGATCCAACCGTCGTTTGACAATATCCGAAAGTTTATCGAAGGCACCGCTGAAAATAAACAAAATGTGCCGCGTATTGATGGTATTTTTCTGTCGTTTCCCTCTCTGCATCGACATGATCGCCCGCATCTGCCCGATCATGTCGTGCGGCGTCACCAAATTAACGTCGGTTTCTTCCATCAATTTTAATAAATTGACCTGCACGCCGCGCCCCGAAACATCCTTACCGCCGGACGCCGTCGAAGCGATTTTATCGATCTCATCCACGTAAATGATGCCGTACTGTGCCAGATTGACGTTCCCGTCGGCGGATTTCACCAAATCGCGCACCAAATCTTCCGCGTCGCCGCCGACATAGCCGGTCTCGGAAAATTTCGTCGCGTCCGCCTTCACGAACGGTACGCCGATGCGTCGGGCAATGTTGCGGATAAGGTACGTTTTCCCGACACCGGTAGGTCCCAACACCAACACGTTTTGCTTTAAATACAACCGTTCGCGCTTCTCGGGGTGACGCACGCACTCGCGGACATGGTTGTAATGGTCGCAAATCGCCACCGAAAGCACCTTCTTTGCTTCCGACTGTTTTACGACGTAGCGATCCAGGTAATCGCGCAGGTCTTTTGGCTTTAAATTAAAATCCTCGACCTGCCTGATAAAGGCTTCCTCTTCGGCATCGGGCGCATCGCCGTTCGATTGCCCCGCTTCCGATGCTTTGTCTTGAAAATTGAGATTGGAAAAACGAATCGGCAGGCGTTCGAAAACCGATTCCAACCGCTCGCGAACGTCTTCCAAATTGTCACGATCTTTCCCCATGTTTTCTCTTATATTAACGGTAACGACCGCCGCGTCGCAATGCTTTTGTCAAACGCTTTGTCCCCACGCGCTTGACCTTCCGTTGCGAACATTCGACAATAGCGTCGTCGCGTTTCGGAAACAATTGTTTCATGGAGGAATATCTTTTCATAGATGCGCACGCGTTTCAACTGCAAACCGCGCGTTTGGAACGGCGCGATGGTCATTGGCATATCACCGAAACGCATCGTTATACGGAAGCTGTCCCCGAAAAGCAATGGACGAAAGTATTTAAAAAATCATGGGATTCGATCGTCAAAAATGCTCCGAAGGAAATTATTTTCATCCTCCCGGATGCCTTTGTCGGAACGCTCTCCGTCCCGATCAACGGTGATATCGACTTTTCCGTCGAACAACGTCTGCATCGTGCATTGGCAAAAAAGTTTCGCTTTCAATTTCAAAAATACGTCTGCCGCTTCGCACCGCTCGAAGAACAGCGTTACCACGCGGAATTTATCGCCAAAAAACGCTTACAAGCCTTGCGAGCGATCACCGAAGGCACTTTAAACGTTCATTATATTTCCTCCGTTGCCGCCTGTTGGGGTTACTTCAATACCTTAACGACCGACCGTTGGCCGCACATCGCCCTCTTCCTCGAACCGCCGTTGCGACGTCTGTTCGGTTACACGGAACAGAAAATTCGATACGCCGATTTTTACGCTTCCAAACAGGGAAAAACGTCGAAAGGTTTTCGCGATTGGTCGGTATTTTCGACGGAAGCACTCGGCATCGAAACGCACGGCAAACGCCTCACGGTCATTGGCGATGTCGATTCCGAATCGGCAACCGCCCTGTGCGAGGAATTGCATGCGAACGTGATTTCGAAAATTGCCGAATTATCGGGCGATGTTTCGTCTTTGTCCGCCGTCTCGCAAGCCGTTTGCATCGGCGCCTTGGATTTACTGCAAAATTCGAAGCATTCGCTTAAAGTTTTCGATTTTTCAACCGTCAAAATCCGCTTTCTCTCGAAACAAACCAAGTTTCTTTTCCGCCTGTTGACGGCAGTAAATATATTGATTGCGTGCATGGTGTCCGTCGCACTTTATCAAAAAAACCAATCGATGCGCGAAAAAGAAATACAATACAAACTTCTCTCGGAACAACGCTCGCGTTGCGAATGCTTAAACGCCGATGCGAAGCGCTTGGAGGAAGAAAATCGCTCCCGCTGTTTGTTTCCGAAGATGTTTTTATATCTCTTGAAGCGCTTCGAACAAACCGACGTCGACGGTTGCATTGACGAACTGTCGACCGAAGTGTCCGAAAACGGCACGTTTGTAGTCGTAAAAGGACGCACCGAAACATCGCGCGAAGCTTTTAACGAGATATTGAAACGGATTTTTTCGGAAGAAATAAAAGTTCGCAACATCCCGATCGATTGGCACACCGGCGACGATCGTCGGAACGCGTTTGTGTTAAAAATTTCCGTTACCGTTCCGAAAGAAGAGAAAAAATGACGAAACAACTCCACTTTTTACTCACTCTGTGCCTGTTGAACGCCACTTTGACATACGGCTGGTTCCGTTTAAAAGCGCGCGAACACATCCTGCAATCGGAACTGAGCACCTTCCCGACCGTCCGCAACAATCTCGCAAAAGCCGAAAAGCACTTTCAAAATTGTGTTTTTCCGTGGAAAGATTACCCGAACTTCGCCGATACACGGGCGCAGTTTGAGGATTTTTTCTTAGACACCCTTCAAAAGGATCTCATTTGGTCGCACGAACCAAAATCCTTCCCGCTCCGCGACGGCGTTGTTTGTCACACGGGGAAAGTAACCGCATTTTTCTTTTACCCGCAGGTTCGACCGCTTTTGAAAGCACTCGCCGAGCACAACCTGCCTTTGTTTATTCGGTCGACGCACGTTAAACGGAACGGTTTGAGTAACGCGGGATTACAGGTCGATCTGACTTTTGAAGCACTTGCAATCAGTGGAACAACGTCGGTTGTCGCAACGCCTCCGAAACCGCATTCGAAGCACTTTCATGAAGTAGTTGCGGCAGTGTTTTCCCGCAACCTGCTTCCGAACGAATAAAGTTCAAAAACAACAACGCACACGCCAGCGCATCGTAAAGTGCGGCATGCCAATGCCGACGATCGGGCGGACAAAAACGTTCGCCGAGGTTATTTAAAACCTCCGTCAAACCGCAACCGTTGATGAGCGTTTGCAGACCGACGGACGGCAACGCCTGGGAACGGTATATATAGGATGCATCGTCGGGAAAAGAAAGTTGCGGTATATTGTCTTCGTTATCCGACCCGCCTTCCGTATCGGCAGCACCGATGTCAACAGTTATCTTCCGTTTGGATGAGTGGATTTTCCCTCGGAGCACTTTCTTAAAATACTTCTTATAAAGCACGCACGTATCCAGCCAGGGTCCCCAGGATGACGAATCCGAAGCACCGCCGCCGTACGCTTTCAGCACCACGGGGCAATAGGAATTGAGCAATGAATTCTCGAAAGCCGCATTGTGCGCGCAAAAGAAGCCCCCCCTGCGTAATTCAACAAACTTCGGCACGACGTTGATAAAATCTTCACACCTCGCCACCCGTTCTTCGGAAATATGATGTTGCGCGAATTCGGCATCCGAAATACGCCCGCGGTTTTTGCAAAAAGCACTCTCTGCGGAGAAAATACCGTTCATGGAATCGATCCCAACCAGCCCGTATTCAAGGATCCCCGTCGCAAGGCTTCCTTCGAAATCCACCGCATAGACCCTGAACCGCTCCACGGTCTTATCTTCGGCAACCGTTCAAAGATGACAAGGGTTTTTGAGGCGCACGCTTTGTTGGAAAGATATTTTATGGAAATTAAAGATATTGAAACATAAAAACACAGCGCGCCGCCCTGTTGGGGCGGCGCGGATGGTTTAGATATTACGATTTGTTATTATTTTTTTTCCTTTATTTCATTCACACCCGCCTTCTCGTCTTTAATTTTTTCTAGTTCAGCTTTTAAGCGTCCACATAGGTCGTTCTTCCCTTTCAAGTAACATCGGTAAAGATTGCACTCGACCCTGCCATATTCCCGGACCACTTCAGTTTGTGCACACCGAAAAGCTTCCCGAAATATTTTTACATTATTGACTTCCTTTTGCAATTCTCTTTTAATATGGACACACTGCGATTCTGGATCTTGCCCTCTCAACTTGTCTCTGCAACTCTGATCTCGACAGCTGTCTCCGATGTGACCTGTATTAAAAATCACTTTGCGCTCCATCGGATCCCATCTCGCTAGCGCGCTATCCCAGAAGCAACCACTGCCACGGATAACACAAGGTTCACCTCTAATCGGTTTTTTTTCGTATACAAAATATGTCGCAGAAATCTCAGTCTTCCACTCAGCCACCGCCCTACGTCTGAAGTCTCTATCGAAAATTTCATTGTCAGAAGCATAAACATCAAAACATCCTACACCTACCGTTGGAACATCGGATGTTACATAAACATTAGAAAAAGAGCGAGTGATAATCAACGCAAACCTAGCCCCACCTTTCTCTTTATCGAACAACGCTACCATGTTAACGCCAGGATAACAAAAATGCTCCCTCCTCTCACAAAAAACCAAATCACTAATTAAGAATTCGACGTGTTCCGTATACCAGGAACCGTCCCTCAAAATCGAAACATCAAAGTGCATGGTACCATCCTTTTCGGATTTTGGATCGTTCGGATCGCACTTGTACTCCTGCGTCACCTTGATTTCGAAGTCCTCCGCCTGCGCGGTTCCGAACGGAACCGCCGCCAGCCCCATTATTTTTATGTAGTTTTTAATATGATTTTTCATAAGTTCACAAATGTTCACCGCCGTTTTTTTCGGTCGATAAAATCGGCGTGAGGTTTTACAAAATAGTGTCAAGCGCTTTTTTGAGGATTTTTTTTGTTTTTTGGAAGGAAGTGGAAGGGATGTGCTCGGAGTTATAGAACCGAGATGGGTAAGAGGAGAACTTGGTCAGGGAGGGCGAATGATTCGTTATAAGGACGGAGATGGTGTTTTTGTCACAGGTGTGAATAATGTGTGAATAAACAGAAAACTTCGTATGGTTATATAACTACCAACGAGCACAAAAACATACCGAGCACAATCTTCCCAATCTCAAACAAACTTCTTATTCGCTACACCTTTTGTCCTCAGCCCTGGCAACATTATCCCGACTCTTCCTTTTCCTTTCTCCTCTTTCCCCTTGCCTTTTCCCCTCATTTCCTCATCATAAACCTATATGTCATCAACTTCACCGCATCACCCTTCCCTCTCAACCCCATTCGACGATTTACGGCGTTTGCGACATTCGGCGGCGCACGTGTTGGCGGCGGCGGTATTGCGATTGTTCCCGGAGGCAAAGTACGACATCGGTCCGGCGATTGAAAACGGTTTTTATTATGATTTTGACTTGCCGCAGACGTTGACATCAAAGGATTTGGAGGCGATTGAAACGGAGATGAAGCGCATCATTGCGGAAGATGTGCCGTTTGAACGTCTTGGAGTGTCGCGCGAAGAAGCACAGAAACAACTGGAAGCTCTGCATCAGCCGTATAAGTTGAAACGTTTGGCGGACATTCCGGAAGGCGAAGTTATTTCCTTGTATCGCAACGGCGACTTTCTGGATTTGTGCCGCGGTCCGCACGTCGAACGCACCGGGTGCATCAAAGCATTCAAATTGCTGTCGATTGCCGGTTGTTATTACCGCGGCGATGAACACAACCCGCAACTGCAACGCATTTACGGAACCGCTTTTTTCTCACAAGCGGAACTTGATGAACATTTGCAACGCCTGGCGCAGGCAAAGGCGCGCGACCACCGCAAGCTCGGGGAACGGTTAAATTTATTTGTTATTGATGATTTGGTCGGTCAGGGGCTGGTGTTATGGACGCCGAAGGGCACGATTTTGCGCAAACAGTTGCAGGCGTTTCTGGAGGAGGAACTCACCAAACAGAATTACGTGCAGGTGACAACACCGCACATCGGGAAACTGGATTTATTCAAAACCTCCGGGCATTATCCCTATTACAAAGAATCGCAGTTTGCGCCGATTTGGGAGCGCGACGCGTGGAACGAAGCATTACAGACATCGCACTCCGGCGAGGAATTGCGACAGCGTTTGGAGGAGAAAGTTGACGTCGACGGCTTTCTTTTGAAGCCGATGAATTGCCCGATGCACGTGCGTTTGTACGCGTCTCAACCGCGTTCGTACCGCGACTTGCCAATTCGCATGGCGGAATTCGGGACGGTGTATCGGTGGGAACAGTCGGGGGAACTGAGCGGCTTGACGCGCGTACGCGGCTTTACGCAGGACGATGCGCACATTTTCTGCCGCGAAGACCAGCTGGAAGCGGAACTGTCCGGTTGTTTGAAGCTTATTAACGTTATTTTTACGACGCTCGGCATGAGCGATTACCGTGTACGGATTTCGTTGCGCGACCCGAAATCCGATAAGTACATCGGTGATGACGCGCTGTGGGAAAAAGCCGAAAACGGATTGCGAAAAGCGGCGCGACAACTGTCGCAACCGGCAACGGAAGCGATCGGCGAAGCGGCGTTTTACGGTCCGAAGCTGGATTTTATCGTGCGTGACGTCATTGGGCGCGAATGGCAACTCGGAACCATTCAGATCGATTACAATCTGCCGTACCGCTTCAAAATTCATTATGTCGGCTCCGACAATCAACCGCATGTACCGATCATGATCCACCGAGCACCGTTCGGTTCGATGGAACGGTTTTGCGGTCTGCTGATCGAACACTTCGGCGGCGACTTCCCGCTTTGGTTGGCACCCGAACAGGTACGTATTTTGCCGATTAAGGATGATTTAATCCCTTACGCAAATGAAGTTCACGCGTGTCTTAAAGCGGCATGCATCCGCTGTTCCATCGATGAACGCTCCGAAACGCTGAACGCAAAAATCCGCACGGCGGAAAGCGATAAAATACCCTACATCTTTATTGTCGGCATAAAGGAACGAGAGAACCGTTCCGTTTCGGTGCGTTCCCGTTGCCAACCCCACAACAACGGTACGCATACGTTGGAAGCGATCCTTGAAGTTTTGAAAGAGGAAATTGAAAAGCGAATGCTGCCCGAGACAATGCGGAAATAAAAATCTGTCGAATCATTTCAAATGAAGACGGGCTTCGGTATGGAAAGGCTTTCGAAGTATGGTCTTTCGGTTTTTTTACTTTAGGAATGCTTCGCCCGATTGCGTTCGGATCCTTCCGTTTAATCATGGGATAGTCCGACGGCTTTTCTACGCTTCAAAAGACTCTACATCGTAATAACTGCGGTGTCGCTGTTTTTAGCCCTCGCTCTCTTTCAAACACTTTCCGCCAAAAATCGCCTTCAATTCCCTCGCAATTCCGACATAACTTAAACAATCGCCGCGGTTGGACGGGATGGCGACGTCCAAAATCACATCCTTCGTATCTCCGAACAGTTCTTCCAACGGCGTACCGACGGCGGGATTGCGATCGTTCAAAATCATCAATCCGTGGCAGCGCGTTTCCGACAGACCCAATTCATCCGCACTGCACATCATACCGCAGGATTCCAAACCGCGCATGAGCGTTTTTTTCAAAACTCTGTCTCCCAGGTGCGCACCTTCCAACGCAACGGGCACCTTATCGCCGACTTTAAAATTGGTCGCACCGCAAAGAATTTGCAACGGTTCCGCCTGACCGACATCGACGGTACAAACACTTAAATGATCCGAATTCGGATGCGGGACTTTCGTTTTCACCTGCCCGACAACCAACGATCCGCTTCCGCAATACCCGCAGGGCTCCGTTCCGTCGATTTCAAATCCCAACCGCACCAATGCCTCGGAAATTGCTTCGAGCGTCTGCGGTACCCGCAGGTATTGATTTAGAAATTTCAACGAAAACTTCATAATCCGATTTCACTTTCAAAGCTTCCGTGTGTCAACGTCGGAAGGTTCGATCCAACCATGCGGGACGGCACAAAACACCAAAAATTCGGATACTTGGATACTTAACCAAACAGAAGCCTTCCGTGTACACACGATTTTTAGGCGACACACATGTTTTTTACATGCTTTACGCAATGTTGCCGTATTTGAAAATTTGGTGATTTTTTTCCCAAAAAGCAAAAACAGCCAAAATAACAAACATTACCCATTTGTAACAAAATTCAACATTTGGTTTATACTGCTTTTTTACACAAAACAGCCAAAATAACAAAAATAATAAAAATTCGTTTCTCAATATCCTTATAAACATATGCAAACAAAATTGCCAAAAGTACCGAATTTACAAAAATAATTCGAAATTCCAAACATTCATGCATTTTCCCGCATGCGACCGATGCAACGATGCAAGGTTAAATTTCCGTTTTTAACCGTCTTCCCATACTTTTAAATATGCCTTTGGATGCCCGAATTCGGAAATTTATGCCGAAAATTAAAATTTTCTTGCAAAAAAAGTATTTTTTTCAAAAACGTATGCCATGGAATACATTCGTTGCTTCATTCTCGGTTGTTTATGTTTCGGTTCTTTTGTCTTCTTACCGTTCGAGGTGCGGGCAGAGGTAACAAAAATTGACTTTGATGCCAAAGATTATCAATCCGACAGGGACTGGAAGAAATTTATCGAAGCACTCTGCAAAACGTTAAAAGAGCATCCGGATTACGATAAAAACGATAACACATTCCGTGTGTATATCCAAAACGGTGCCGTTTTGGGTACGGATCCGCAACCGCTTTCCGATTATTTCAAAAATGACGAGGAATGCCGGCATATCAAGGAAGTGCTCTCGAAAATTTCGATCCTGAGAGCCGACACGGAACAATTTTCGATCTTGTCTCTGAAATCGATTTTCATCAAAGTAACCGAAATTCATCTGTATAGTACGAAAACGGTTACGGGTTCCACGATTACGGGATCCTTGGAGGAATGTTCACGGAATTTTAATTTAATCTTTTATCGGCGATTCGTATTCGGGAACAATCCGACCTGGTCGCAGTTTCTCGAAAAAATTCGCAGAGAACTGATGCGCTATCCGGATGATGATCGCATTCATTTTGCATTGAATGTTCAAAACGTCGATAATATCTTTGCTCGGGATCCGGGAGACATAAATTACGGAGCATGTCTCGCCCCCGGGAAAGAACCGACGGAAATCACAAAAATTCTTTCGAGAATCAACTTTCTTGAAACTGATGCGAAACATTTTTCAACCTTATCGCTGACAAAAGTATTTCCGTGGGTTCGAGTTTTACTGTTACCGAATGCCGAACGCATTTCCGGAGCTTTGAAAGAGATCACTTTCGGCATCCGCAGTTCGGAAGAGCTTCGAACGATGAAAGACATGAAGGGAGAAATCTGTCCGCACCTGCAAGTCGTGTCCGCTCCGAAAGTAACCGAAATCTCAAATGCCGCTTTCTTTAATTTTAAATACCTGGAAAAATTTAACAGCGAAGATACGTTAACGAGCACCGATTCGGAATGTCCGGCGATCGTTTGCACACCGCTTGCCGACGGGTACTTTAAGCAGGATAAAATTCCGGCGAATGTCCGTATTACTCCGATCTCGTTCAAGAAAAAAATCAACAAGTATCAACGGGGTCCGCGTAAGGGAGAAATCAAAGAAACGTATTATCAATGCGACGGCAAAACCGTCAAAATCGGGGCTTGCGCGTTTCAGAGGTGTTCTTCTCTGCAACATGTTTCCGCACATGCTTCCTTTATCGGCTCCGCCGCTTTTTCCGCTTCCGGACTGAAGAGTGCGCATTTGTTGCTTTCGAAAGATGCTCCGGTCGGTGACGATGTGTTTTTCAACTGCTTCAATCTGAAAGAATGTCTGATGATGCTCGGTGAAACGGAAAGCGGGACGGTTAACAGTCGGTTCAACGGGCTTTTTTGGAATTGTTTCTCATTAGAGACGGTTTGCATGCCGAATATAAAATTTTATCCTTCTTACGGGAACGGAGAAATTTCAAAGAGAGAAGAACCGGGTCTGGAGGTCTTCAAATTCGATTTCACCCTGTTCGACAACTGCTTTTCTCTCAAAGAGCTTGATCTTCGTTATTTTGCAGATGACTATAAAAATCTTCTCCCGTGCGGTATGAAACAAAGCAATCATACACTTTTGGCGAAAGGCGATTATCGGGATTATTTTGCATCTTTTTTCGCATCTTGCTCATCCCCGAGAAGCGATGACATCCCTCTTTCGAAAAGGGATTATGTGGCGCGTTGTTGTGAGGAAACTGAAAAACCTTTAAAATTTCTCGGGTACGAAGATTCTGGGAAATACACAAAGATGAAACCATGGGACGGGAACCCTTGTTGCGATGTGTGCCTTGTTACTTTTAACCCAAGGTGGTTGCTGAAAAAGGGGTGGCACAACAAGACAATCCCGATGATGTCTTGTCACCAGCCGATCCATTTGAACAACAGCGATTTTTGCACACTGGTTGAAGCAGATCTTTTCTCTTATCCTATGAAAACTCTTTATGATGAATGCATGCTCGAAGATCAACGACCGGTTTTTCGGAGATTTAACGACGCCTATCGGAAATGGTTCGGCAAAGAAAAAAAAGAAAGCAAAAGCGAAGAAAAGCCGAAAAACGATCTGCTCAACAAAAAGCGCAAATGTCCCTTTTTCGTAGTGCACGGCGGTTGAAGAAATGCTTCCGATAATCTTTTGATTGGATAAAGGATCGAAAAAATTACGATTGAGGTTGCTCCTTATTCGCGGTGTTTCGGTTTTCAACGGGAACACATCATGTGACGTTGCGTTCCCGTTTTTTTTAGCCCGACTTGAAAGAAACGGACGCGTTTGGTATATGCGGTATCCGATAAGCATTTTTACATTGTGCCGCATGACACAACTGTGTCAAAAATCTGTGCCAAAACGGCACAAAAACCGCCTCACGGCACAAGGATGTTTTCCGTTAATTCCGCTTCGGAAGCAGATTCGGCAACTTGGCACGATTTATGCGTAATAAAGAAGCATGAGCAACAAAGTTTCAAACAAGGTTTTGGGAATTGACTTGGGAACGACCAATTCCTGCATGTCGGTGATGGAAGGCGGAGATCCGGTAGTGATCCCCAACGCCGAAGGGGCGCGCACGACGCCGTCGATTGTGGCTTTTACGAAAACGGGCGAACGGTTGGTTGGTCAGGCGGCGAAACGACAGGCGGTCACCAATCCGAAGAATACCATTTTTTCGGCAAAGCGTCTCATCGGGCGTAAATTCAGCGAAGTTCAGGACATCATCAAAACCCTGCCGTACAAAGTCGTTGAAGGCAAAAACGGCGATGCGGCGATTGAATGTCAGGTCGGTGACAGAACCGAGCGATTCGCGCCGGAACAGATTTCCGCAATGGTGCTGGCAAAACTGAAAGCCGATGCCGAAGCTTATTTGGGTGAAGAAATTAAAGAGGCGGTCATTACGGTACCGGCGTACTTTAACGATTCGCAACGACAAGCAACAAAGGATGCCGGAACGATTGCGGGTCTGAATGTTTTGAGAATTATCAACGAACCGACGGCGGCGTCTTTGGCGTACGGACTGGATAAAAAGAAAGACGAAACCATCGCGGTTTTTGATTTGGGCGGCGGTACGTTCGATATTTCGGTTCTGGAAATCGGCGACGGTGTTTTCGAGGTTAAAGCCACCAACGGCGATACACAACTCGGGGGCGACAACTGGGATGAGGCGTTAATTAACTGGCTTGCCGACGAATTCAAGCGCGAAAACGGTATGGATCTGCGACAGGATCCGTTGGCGCGTCAACGTTTGAAGGAGGAAGCGGAAAAGGCAAAAATTGCCCTTTCGTCGGCGCAGGGAACGGATATCAATTTACCGTTTATCACGGCGGATGCATCGGGTCCAAAACACCTCAATGTTCATTTGACGCGTTCGAAGATGGAGCAGGTCTGCGACGATTTGTACGGTCGCTTGGGAGAACCGTTCGAAAAATGTCTGAAAGACGCGGGCATCGGAACGAACGCCATTAACGAATTGGTGTTGGTCGGCGGTATGACGCGTTCGCCGAAGGTCGTCGATATCGCGGGGCGTCTGTCCGGCAAAACTCCGAATAAAAGTGTGAACCCGGATGAAGTGGTCGCCGTCGGTGCGGCGATTCAGGGCGGTGTGTTAAAAGGCAACGTGAATGACATTCTGTTGTTGGATGTCACACCGTTGACGTTGAGCATCGAAACGGCGGGCGGCATTTCAACGCCGATGATCGAACGCAACACCACCATTCCGACAAAAAAGTCGCAGACATTTTCGACATACGCCGACAATCAAACCGCGGTGGATATTCACGTGTTGCAGGGAGAGCGTCCGCTGGCAAAGGACAACAAAACCCTCGGGATGTTTCGTTTGGACGGCATCGCCATGGCACCGCGCGGTGTTCCTCAGATTGAAGTAACGTTCGATATTGATGCCAGCGGTATCCTGCATGTAACGGCGAAGGATAAGGCGACGGGCAAGAACCAGAACATTACGATTTCGGGATCCTCCGGTTTGTCCGATGACGAGGTCGAAAAGTTGCGCAAAGAAGCGGAACAGTTTGCCGAGCAGGACAAGAAGGAACGCGAGCGCATCGAAATTCACAACCGCCTGGATAACTTCGTTTATCAAGCCGAGAAACAGATGAAGGAATTCGGCGACAAGTTGCCGAACGACAAGAAGGAACCGATTCAAAAGAAGATTGATGAAGTTAAAAAGCTGTTGGAAGACAAATCCGCCGACTTGGAAACCTTAAAATCGAAGGAATCGGAACTGATGACGGCGTTGCAGGAAATCGGTCAGGCGATGTATGCCAATCAACCGCAGGATGCCGCTTCGAACGCGGGTACTTCGCAAACGCCGCCACCGAATAATAATACTGCTTCCGGCGACAAAGGGAAAGTGGTTGACGCCGATTTCGAAGTGGTCGACGATGGGAAAAAGCAGTAAGGGCTTACAAGGGTAACGCGTTTGCAGAAATGTCGTTAAACGGTACGGAAGCGGGGGCAGGGGGATTTTTTTCGACCGAAGTTCTTTGTTCCCGTTGCAACCGCAATTTTTTTGAACAAAACAATTTTTTAAGGAGATAACTATGACACAAACAAGCATTCAACCGATCGGCGATCGCATTCTGGTGCAGCCGATGGAGGAAAACGAACAGGTGAAAGGCGGGATTATCATTCCCGATTCCGCCAAGGAAAAGCCGCAAAACGCGAAAGTGATTGCGTTGGGAACGGGCAAAACCGACAAAGACGGCAAAAAAGTGCCGTTTGAGGTCAAAGTCGGCGATGTCGTTCTCATCAGCAAGTACGGCGGAACGGAAGTCAAACTCGACGGCGAGAAATTCACGCTGTTGCGCGAGGATGACGTGTTGGGAATCATCAAATAAAGAAAGGAAGTTTATATTATGTCGGCAAAACAGGTTAAATTCGGAGAACAGGCGCGTCGTGATATTTTGAAGGGCGTCGAGACGTTGGCAAAGGCGGTCAAAACCACGCTGGGGCCCAAGGGTCGCAATGTGATGATCGACAAAAAATTCGGCGCACCGACCGTTACAAAGGACGGCGTTACGGTTGCCAAAGAAATTGAGTTGAAAAATCCGTTTGAGAACATGGGAGCTCAAATGGTGCGCGAAGTCGCCTCGAAGACGTCCGATAAGGCGGGTGACGGTACCACGACCGCGACGGTTTTGGCGGAAGCCATCTACCGCGAGGGGTTGAAAAACGTTGCGGCCGGTTCCAATCCGACGTTTTTGAAGCGTGGCATGGACAAGGCGGTCGAAACGGCGGTGGCGGAGTTGGAGAAAATCAGCAAGCCCGTCAACGGACGCGAAGATATTAGGCAGGTGGCGACGGTTTCCGCCAACGGCGATACCGAAATCGGGAACATCATTGCCGATGCGATGGATAAAGTCGGCAAGGACGGTACCATCACGGTCGAAGAAAACAAGAGCATCGAAACGACGCTCGACGTGGTGGAAGGGATGCAGTTCGACAAAGGCTACATCAGCCCCTATTTCGTCACCAACGCCGAATCGATGGAGTGCGTTCTCGACAATCCGTACATCCTCATTCACGAGAAGAAAATCAGCAACCTGAACGATCTGCTTCCGCTGTTGCAGGCGGTGGCTAAAACCGGCAAGCCGCTTCTCATCATCGCGGAAGACGTGGAGGGCGAAGCATTGGCGGCATTGGTGGTTAATAAACTGCGCAGTACGTTGAACGTGTGTGCCGTGAAAGCGCCGGGCTTCGGCGATCGTCGCAAGGACATGTTGCAGGACATTGCCGTTTTGACGGGCGGAAAGTGCATCACCGAAGATTTAGGCATTAAGCTCGAAAGCGTCAAGCTGGAGGATCTCGGAACCGCAAAGCGTGTTACCATCGATAAGGAGAATACGACCATTGTCGAAGGTTCCTGCGAAGGCGGTGCCTGCAAAGGCAACAGCCAGGCGATCCAGGCGCGTCTGAAGCAGATCCGCAAGCAGATCGAAGCCTCCACTTCGGATTACGACCGCGAAAAACTGCAGGAACGTCTGGCAAAGTTGGCCGGCGGCGTAGCGGTGGTTCGCGTCGGTGCCACGACGGAACCCGAAATGAAAGAGAAGAAGGCGCGCGTCGAAGATGCGTTGCACGCCACCCGCGCGGCGGTCGAGGAAGGCATCGTTCCCGGCGGCGGAACGGCTCTGTTGCGTGTTGCCAAAGCCATTGATGCCATCGAATGTTGCTGTTGCGACGGTGCGACGGGTATCAAAATCATTCGCAAAGCCATCGAAGCCCCGTTGCGTCAACTGTGCGAAAACGCCGGCGAAGAAGGTGCGCCCATTGTTAACAAAGTCCTGTCCGAGAGCGGCAACTTCGGCTACAACGTGGCAACGGGCAAGTTCGAAGATCTGGTGAAATCCGGCGTCGTCGATCCGACCAAAGTCACCCGCACAGCGTTGCAGAATGCGGCTTCCGTTGCCGGCATGTTGCTCACAACCGAGTGCATGATCACGGATCTTCCGGAAGACAAACCCGCAACCCCGAACCCCGGCATGGGCGGTTACGACGGCGGTATGGGCGGCATGATGTAAGGCCTGCGCTGAACCGTCGGTGCAATTCCCGGTAACCGGTCACACCGCAAAAGGGAGCCGAAAGGCTCCCTTCTTGTCGGTTGCCGGAACGCGTTGGGTCGAAAATTAAAGATAAAACAGATGTCACCCGTACCAAGCCAATCCGATGCCGGAGCAACTGAAACAGTGCCGGCACTTGAAGCGTTTGCTTCTTTGGATTTTTCTTTTTTGAAACAAAACGCGGTGAACGGAAAATTAAAACAAAACGCGGAGAACGGAAAATTTGTTCAAAAACTGAGCATCAGCAATTTTTATTGCTTTCGGCTCGCCGAAAAAGAGGATCGTTCGGATGCATTTTGTGTGAACTTCAATATACCGAACGATCACGGCGGCTCCGGGTTGACGGTTTTGATCGGAGAAAATAACGGCGGGAAATCAACCGTACTGCGGGCAATTGAGTTATTCTCAGGACGGGCTCCGAGTCCTCATACATACACGCTGAATGCGGAAGGTCAAAGGAATGATGCGGAAATAAAGATAACTGCAGGCGACGGTAACGAATTTTCCTTAAAAACAAAAACCAACGGAGATTCGCTTGAATGGGAAAAAAAAGGAGAGTTGAGATGCGTTAAAGCAAATAAATCGGTTACGCAAATTTTTGACACAGTGCGTTTTATGAGCGAACTCATGAGTGTCATTTTGGATTCGCCGGAGCTCTTTCCACAATCGGCGGAAACAACGCGCATACTGGAGAGCATTAAAAAAGCCCTGGATAACGTTCAATCTCCTGAAATCGGCTCCTTTTTTAAAGGAGTTTACGCGTATGCAAAAATCGGTCGTGAATTTTTGAAAAATGTGTTCAACGTTACGCTGGCAGACGGTTGCAGGCGCATACCTTCGGATCCCGCGGTTATCGAAGAGAAACCGCACGGGCACGCCGTACCCGTTTGGCAGACGGGGGACGGTGCTCTGCTTGGCAGCTATTTAATCGGTACCGTTCACAAACACCGGGAAGACGGTTGTCGCCTCTTTCTTTTGGACGAACCCGAACAAAATCTTCACCCGAAAGCCGTCGAGGCTCTCATCAAAGAATTGTGGGAAATCAGCAAAGATACGCAGATTATCCTCACGTCTCATTCACCCGTTTTGGTTGAAGCCGTTTGTCGCAAGGCTCAAACCGCCCTCCTGCACGGAACCGGCGGAAAACCCGAAGATTACTTTCGAATTCTTTCCAAAGATGCCGGAACGGGTAACATTCAATCGCAACCGGCAAAACCGTTCCTCCTCAATCCCGTATCCGCCGATGAAATCAACTACTGCGCATTTGATTGTATAAGGGAAAATTACTTCGTGCAGTTGTATGACATATTGCAATACAGATGGGCACAACTCCGCGAGAAAGAAGAATTGCGACAACGGGGGATGGATGAGATTTTTAATGAAAAAGGTTATCCGTCAGATCAAACGGCAACATTAAAAGATAAAGAAACAAAAGAAACCATCTTCACGTATCAGCGCAATGCCCTTGCTCACCCCACAAACAAAAGCCGAACGTTCAAGCCTGATAAATTGGAATGGTGTATTGCGGAACTCAGAAAATTATTGTCGGAGGCTAATTCCGAAGCAGTTTCTTCTGCGGAAAAATCAACTGCTTCATCGCAAGCCTCACGATTAGAAACCGGAAAAAACACCGATCAAAACCAAACATAACTAGATCATTTCCCACTTTCCTCCGTCCCCGCTCTTTTCTCTGCAAACTCCTTCGGCAACGGTGCGGTGAATAAACACTTCCTTTGCGTTATCGGATGACTAAATTCGATCTGATAAGCATGCAAAAGCAAACGTTCGCTCGGCGGATTTTCTTTTTTCCCGTATTTTTCGTCACCGACAATCGGATGCCCGATGTGCTTTAAATGCACGCGGATTTGGTGGGTACGTCCCGTGATCGGTCGGCATATCAATAAGGCTTGGTTTGCATTCGGAAACGCTTCAAGGCATTCCCAGTGTGTCACGGCGGGACGTCCGCGGGTCGTAACGCACATAGACGTTCGGTCGTGCGTACTGCGACCGATCGGTGCATCGACAATACCCGAATGCAGTTTTGGGATACCGTGCGCAAAGGCGTAATACGTTTTACGAATGCGGCGTTCGGCAAACATTCGCGTCAGTTCCCTATAGGCGACATCGCTTTTTGCAAACAGCATCACACCCGATGTGCCCTGATCCAGACGATGCACCACACCCGGACGCAATACCCCTGCCGCCGTACTGAGCGGGCAATGTGCTAAAACCGCTTCCACCAGCGTTGTCCCCTGTTCTACACCATTGCCGTAATGTACCACCTGCCCCGCGGGTTTATTGACGACCAGCAAATCGTTATCTTCATACAAAATATCCAACGCACCCTTATTCGGTTTTAAACGTACCTCTTCCGTCGGAATAATTTCCAATCGACAGCAATCTCCCGCACGCACACGCGTACGCAGTTGAGTAACAATGACACCGTTGATCGTTAATCCGCCGTCGAGGATGGACTTTTGAATACGTACCCGACTGTATTGAGCGTGTAAAACGGTTGCCAAAAACTTATCGACGCGCATGCCGTCGTAATCGGAAGAAACTATACACTCAACAACGTGATCCACAAAGAAAGACTATAAAAATTCCAGCCGTTTTTCAGATCTTTTCGCAAAACAGACCGCCTCCGACGGTCAAGAAGAGTTCACAATATGTTGCTTCAAACAACGCAGATATGCAACACTTCAAGAAACCCTCGCAAACACAACACAATACACTGCGTGTGTGGATGATGTTGCAACCGAAACAGCTTCCCTTCTCCCGTTTTCAGTCAACGAAATAACACAACTTCCCAATGAGAATCTCAATCGTGTCTTGACCGTGTCAAATATCCGCGCTATACTCTGGCACGATCGTTTATTTTACCTTCTCCGGTAACTGAATTTCGGGATGATTTTTGCGAATGTATGCAATATATCGCTCTTCCACATGGTTCCACAGGCAAACGATCTTCTCCGCCTGTTCCCGATCGACGGAGCGGTGCATTAGGGAGTGATATGCTTCCAACAGGGGGCGTTTGAATTTTTCGGTGGTACGTCCGATCATGCGCGAAATGTCCGTGCAACGTCCCGAAATGCCGGCAAACGCAAAATCAATCACGCCGACAACGCGATCGTTTTCATCGAGCAAAATGTTCCCGGGGTTCAGATCGCCGTGCACCGTGTGCGGTTCAGCTTCTTCCGCGCGCAAAGGTGCCATTTTATCTTCATCATACGGCGCACCCGAAACCGTCGACAGTTCATCCAAAAACTTCGAAACGTACATGTTGCAGGCGTTCGGCAGGCGACGCGGATCAACTTGATCCAATTCTTTGATGAGACGCACCACATCGTAAGCCACGTTGGTAACGGCTTGTTGCGACAGGAATTTCAAGCGTTCGCTCAACGACCAGCCGCGAATTTTTTTGTGCATGCTGAACGGGCGATCGTTGTCGTAAAACAGTTGCAACTCGGGCACGCGAAAAGTGATTTTGTCCTTAATAAACGTGCAGAACGAATGATCTTTCAACATCATTCGCGCAAAGAAGGCGTTGCGCGGAAAACGAAAAAAATACTCGTCTTTCCCGTCGGAAGCGCAGATAACGATGTTCGTCCAGCCTGTTTTGATAAACGAAACAGAATTCTCAAGAACCTGCGGAACGTGTTGCCGAATGATGGCAAAAAAATCATCCTTGTTCGTAAAATACGACTGCATATATCCCCTTTAGTTCGACGACCGAATTTTGTCAATTCAAACATGCTCGATCAATTTCCCGCAAAAACCGTTGCAAAACCGACGATGCATACACAACGCGCCCTAAAACCGTTCGCGCCGTCGTCGTCAAAAAAATGCCGAAAGCCGCGATATTTTTCAACCGTTCAAAGCGGCTAATTCGGCAATGTACAAGTCGGAATCTGCGAAAATTCATCTTCGGTGTTTGACAGTGCCATAAAGTGGTGACCGGATTTCGACAAAAACGCTGCGATGTTGCTTTTCAACTCTTCCGAAAATGCATCCCATCCCAACAGCGACAGACCCGCGTTTTGCTTTGTCAACAAACCGTCCCGCACAAAGGTTTTGCCATCCGTGTTCGCCTCATAACCCCACAAAAGTTCGTTTGAGATATCTTCGGGAACATCCGAACAATCAATATCGCGATACGAATTTCCGCTCGTTTGACCGTAAAGGCGCATCGCTCGTGCAACCGCCTTCTGTTGCGCCGTATCCCGCGTTTTCAGGCAAAAAGCCTTGTTTTGATCCCACGTACGATACAGAAAATCCAGCTGTTCGGACGAAAGAAAGGTCTTATCCTCATCTTTGTCCGTCGCCGAATCGTGCCATTCGAACGCATCCGCTTCCGTTTGAAACGCCTGTTGCACCCATGCGTCGGCGGGCGGTTCCGCCTGAAGCACCTCCACTTTTTGCGGCAACGACAGTACCGACAACAACAAACAATCCAAAATCGGATCTTCCGCGACAGACGGCAACAGGAACGTCAGGCGATCCTTCGCACAAAGATCCGACGTTTCAACCTCCAAAACTTTTTTAAAACCGTTAAAAATCGCCTTATACGATAACGACGGAACGTCCGGCATATACGATTGCACCGCTTTCTTCGGCAAACGAACGGCAAATGCCCGCTCGGTCAGCGTGACGCTCAGTCGATAACCCGGCAGACCCAACAGAACAATTCTGTCAAAAGATCGCTCCCGTACCAGGCGCAAAACAGCTCCTTCGTTACACTCATCACCCGCTGCGAACGGATCCGAACCATCGGGAATGGCAAATAGAATTCTCTTCATGAGACAACAAAGTTTCATTAAAGTCGTTTTTTCCGTTTTCGCAACTAAAAAATGATTTTTGAGAAAAAAACCACCACCCCGACGGCAAAAATTACCCGCGCCGTCAGCCCTTACACAGTCTCAATGTCCCGTGTACGTTACACATCTTCAACGTGGCAACCATTTCCCGCTTGAACAACCCCGAAAAATTTCCTTACGTGAGAGCGTGACGCTGACGCTTTTGGCAATGCTTTTGGGAGCGGGGTTGATCGCGTTCGGCGGCGGTTGCCTGCTCTTGAACGAAAAACACGGCGAAGCATCCCTGAAAATTCTGCGCAACGAACGCCTTGGATTGTTGGTTTTTACCGTTGCGCATCTGTGGTTTTTCCTGAACCTCTGGCAAACGGATGCCAAGGAATGCGAAGATTTCAAGCTTGTGCTTACCCTGTTCTTCGGCTTCGCCTTCGTCGGTTGCATCCTTTACTGGAAGGATTTCCTCATCGTTCGCGGTATCGCCGTGTTGACGGTACTGTCCGTGCATCGTCTCCTGCAGATCGGCTACATGAACGACCACATCCTTCGACCGTACGTCTCGGGGCTGTTTTACTTTTGGATTGTGCTGTCGCTTTACTTTGGCGTATGCCCGTACCGTGCACGCGATCTCATCTATGCCCTCTTTCGCAACAACCGCCGTCGGCTCAAAACCGTCGCGGGATGCGGTATCTTTTACGGTATTTTGTTGGTTTGGCTTGCGTGCTGACGAACTCCGCCTTTGAAAGGAAGCGCATGCTACGCACACGGAAAGGATCTTGTTTCGCATGATAAAAAATCGAATAACGAAAAACCTTTCGCGCTTTTCGCGAAGCTCCGTTGAAAAGTGCCTCCAACAACACTCATCGAACCTTCTCCGATACCACAGGCAATCGCAACGTTTTTTCTTATGAGTTGCCCGCTTCTTATTGTCGTAACGGGACCGTCGGGATGCGGCAAAACGACGCTTTGCCGGCGTTTTTTGGAGGAAATTCCGAACGCGGCGCGCGTTATCACGACCACCACGCGTTTGCCGAGAGCCGGCGAAGTTGACGGCGTCGATTATCACTTCATAACGCCGGAAACGTTTTCAAAAGCCCTTGAAAACGACGAGTTCCTGGAACACGCCCGCGTGTACGACCACGATTACGGCGTTTCCAAAGGGGCATTGGAAGAACACAGGAACAAAGATCTCATCCTCAGCCTGGACGTCTGCGGGGCGCAAACCTTTCAGCAAAATGCTCGCACGATACTTACCGACCGCCGTTTGGTGACGGTTTTTATCGAGCCCGATTCGTTGGAAACGCTGAAAGAGCGTTTATCTATGCGCGGAACCGATGATGCACCGAC
>JAEESJ010000020.1 GCA_016286235.1 Opitutales bacterium
GCATCGCCGTTGTCGGACTGACATGCTGAAAACGATTGGCACTCGGTGCGACGAGCGGTTCTCCCGTTAAGGCAATCGCCCGACGAAACAGCGGCGCCTGCGGACAACGCACCGCCACGGACGCCTGCCCCGCAGTGACAATATCTGAAACGCACGCTTTTTTCTTCAAGACCAACGTCAACGGTCCCGGCCAAAACCGTTCTGTCAACGCACGAACCAACGGCGTCGTCTCGGCAACGGTTTGAAGTTGTTCGAAACCCGAAACATGCACAATCAGCGGATTATTCGTCGGTCGCTGTTTAACGGAATAAATCTTCCGTATCGTTGCTTCCGAAAACAACGGTGCCGCCAGCCCGTAGACGGTTTCGGTCGGCAATGCAACCGGTTCCCCGCGTTTCAGCCAATACACCGCTTCTTCAACGGAGGTTCCGACAATCGTTTCCATGGCTTATTAAGTTACATCCCGTTCCCCATTCGAAAGTGTGGCAAACATGCCGTCAACCGCGAGATTTTTCATGCCTTGTGCCTCGACAAAAAATATACACGGCACATCACGATTGCAGTTTTACGATTGCGGAGTTAGAATAAAGGTTGGTAGAAGGGATGGTTGATTAGCGTTGTTTCGCAGAACTGTGACTCTGTTGACTTTAAACGTCAACGGACAGCAATGGGAACGATCCTTACGGAGCAATGAACTGCCGACTGTCGTTAACGAACATGCCTCTTTGGCGCGTATTCGTTAAACGATCGTCCGCAAAAAAATGAAACGATGAAACGTTGGTTAAATTTGAAAACATTCGGCTGGACTTGTACGACGGTCGGATTGATCGGCACGATATTTTATTCACAAAACCTGATCACGCCGGCTTCCGTCCTATGGTTCATCGCGAACAGTTCCTTCACGGTGTATAATCTGATACAGGAAAAGCCGCAAATCGCACAAGCCGTCTTTTTCTTTGTGAATGCGATCTTAAATGCCATTCAACTGATGCATTAACCGAAGCTGATACTGCTAATGAACGGCTTTCAAACGCATAAAAGCGGTCTTGTGCGGTTGCCGAATCTACGTACGCTCAACATTTTCACCGCCGGAATAATATCCTTAACACTATACACACGGCGTGCTAAAAAGCACCCGACGGGTATCGAAAACCGCAAAAATAGAACACGCCAAAGCACACCCCGCCCCTTCCGGTTGCGCCAATCTTTAAAGCTTTCAAAACCCAATGGGAAGTCGCCTCAATTTCGACGACAATCAACCCATTCGCGAGGTATCAGAGCACTTGAAGCATGTTGCGCGCCTGCTTGACAATGCGCGTCAGATGCCGCTGTTCATGCGCCGTTAAGCGCGTCTTGCGTCGCGGCAAAATTTTACCCGTTTCCGTTACAAACCGCCGCAGTTTATCCGTATCGCGCCACGTCAATTCCAATACCGACGGACGCTGTTCTTTTTTGGTGTCATTCATGTCTGTCAACAAACAGCCTTATTGAAGATACTTTGATGTAAAATGCAAGCTCAAAACCGACGTTTCCGACAACATCACCCACAGGTATGCCCGAACCTTGCCTTTTGTTGCAAAAATACGTACAAAAAACTGTGTTCCACCGTAAACTTTTTAATAAAGAACAACTGCTTCTCTACGCAATTACCGATCGCACTTGGCTGAACGGAGGCTCTTTATACGAAGCGGTTGAGGAAAGTTTAAAGGGCGGCATAACCTGTTTGCAACTACGCGAAAAAGCCTTGGACACTGAACGTTTTTTGGGAGAAGCGCGACAACTGAAACCGCTCTGCCGGTCATACGGCGTGCCGTTTATCGTCAACGATAACGTCGATATTGCCTTAAAAAGCGATGCGGACGGCGTGCATATCGGGCAAAGCGACGACGATGTTTTTAAAACGCGGGCGCGTATCGGACGTGACAAAATCCTCGGCGTTTCCGCGTCAACCGTCATGGAAGCCCTCGAAGCCGAACGCGCGGGTGCCGATTATCTCGGCGTCGGTGCCGTTTTCCCGACGAGCAGCAAAAACGATGCGGAGAACGTTTCGCTTTCGACGTTGCGGGATATTTGCAACGCCGTTTCAATCCCCGTTGTCGCCATCGGCGGCATTACGCTTGAGAACGTTTCCTTATTAACCGACAGCGGTATTTGCGGCATTGCCGTCATCAGCGCAATTTACGCACAAAAGGATATTCGAAACGCCGCCCGACGATTGAGAACGGAAGCCGAAAGATGCTTCAGAAGTTGAAGCGAAAGCCTTTATATTTTCAATTTGCGTATATAAATTAAACATGAGGTGTTTTCAAAAACCTGCATGTGCTACAGTGAACATTTCACGACAACAGTGAACATTTCACGACAAATTTCCATCCGCCACGCATGCCATCACCATCCCGCACAATAACCTTTGACCTTCCAACCCGTTCGTTTCACATTATTTTCCGTGAAGACGGTTCTTACGATTGCCGGGAGCGATTGCAGCGGCGGAGCGGGCATCCAGGCCGATATTAAGACCATTCTTGCGAACGGAGCCTACGCGATGAGCGTTCTCACGGCGATGACGGCGCAAAATACGATCGGCGTGACCGCCGTTCAACCGTCAACGACGCAGTTTCTCGCGCAACAACTGGATGCGGTTTTTACGGACATTCCGCCCGATGCCGTCAAAATCGGCATGGTTTTTTCTTCCGATTTGGCAAGTGTCATCGGTGAAAGATTGCGCCGTTACAACGTCCGAAATGTGGTACTCGATCCCGTTATGGTCGCTTCGAGCGGCGCGAAATTATTGCAACCGCAAGCCGTCGATACATTAAAAAGGGAACTCTTCCCCTTGGCGCGCGTTATCACGCCGAACCTGCCCGAAGCCAAAGCCCTTTTTGTGAAGGAAATCCCCGACAAAATCGCCATGGAAGCAGCGGCAAAACAACTTTCGGACGCTTTCGGTTGCGCCGTGTTACTCAAAGGCGGACATCGTTCGTCCGACGCCGACGACGTTCTATGTGAACAAAAGCAATTGTATTGGTTCAAGAGTGAACATATTTCGACGAACAACACTCACGGAACCGGTTGCACATTGTCATCCGCGATTGCCGTTTTTCTTGCCGACGGTTGCGATTTACCGACTGCCGTGCAACGCGCCAAGGACTATGTAACGGGAGCGTTAAAGGCAAACCTTCGTCTCGGGCACGGTTGCGGACCGATCGCCCACGGGTGGAAATGGCAAAAATAATTTTAAAAGCATCAACCGGGGATGGTCGTTCCGGTAATCAATCGAGATAATCCCAACTGCCGTTACCACGCTTCCGAAAACGATTAACAATCAGGGAGTTTTGTTCCCAAAGAAATCCCGACAGACTTCGACATCTTTCGCAATTTGCCGTTTCAGTGCTTCCGGCGAAGAAAATTTTTGTTCGTTGCGGATTTTTCGGACAATTTCGACGGTAAGCGTTTGTCCGTAAAGATCACCCGAAAAATCCAACAGGTGTACTTCCGCCAAAGGGTGCATTGTGTCTTCAACCGTCGGTCTTATGCCAAAATTCATAATGCCGATGCCTCTGTCGGTCTTAACGGCGTACACGCCGTATGCCGGAGGCGAAATATCGGGCGGCCATTCGAAATTGGCAGTCGGAAATCCGAGAATAAATCCCAACCGTTTTCCGTGTATGATTTGACCGCTGACGATTGTATTTTTTGTACGGCTTGTGTCACGCATCCGTCCCCGAAAGCAAAAGAACAAAAAAACAACGCAAAAACCGCAAATAAGGGCAATAATGGTTGATTTTTTAAAACTCACGCTTTACTTTTTCCAATTCTTTATCGTAAGGCAATCCGAATTCGAACGACGTTTCCAAACAATTTTCGCATCCGTTCCCGATAACAAACGATTTTTAACGCCAAAGTTCCGATAACAACCGAAAGACAATCCTTTTTTCTCTGTTCCGATTCCGTTGCTTCTCTCCCCTTCGCCTTCCTCCCGCAATCATCGTTGACATTCACATCCGCATTCGTTTTCCTGAAGGCGGTCTATGAAGAGTGATTTGTTGCCCGTTTTGGAGTACATGGAGCACGAAAAAGGCATTGCGCGCACGGACATGATTGCTCTGATTGCCGAAGCCGTCAGCAGTGCCGCCAAAAAAAGTGCGGATTGCCGACAAACGGTACGCGTGGAAATCGATCCGAAAACGGGTGAATTGAAAGCGTGGGCGTCATTCAAAGTCGTCGATTCGGTGACCGATCCCGATGGCGAAATTCACGTTACGAAGGCACGGCAACAAAATCCCGACATTGCTTTGGGTGACATTTTCGAACAGCCGATCGATCCGTCCGTTTTGGGGCGTATCGCTGCCAAAACCGCACAACAGCTGATCATGCAGCAGGTGCGTTTTCACGAAAAACAGCACATTTACGAACAATTTCGCAATCGCATCGGCAGTATTCTTTCGGGCGTCGTGCGCTTTCAGGAGCGCGGCAACATCACGATCGATTTCGGCAAAGCGGAGGGGACGCTGTTTCGCAACGAAGCGATTTGGAGCGAACATTTTAATCCCGGCGACCGTATCACCTGTTTATTGCAGGGCATTAAGGAGACACCGCGCGGTCCCGAGCTGATGCTGACGCGGGCGCATCCCGATTTTATCAAGGCGCTGATGACGTGCGAAATCGCGGAGTTGGCGGACGGTCTGATTGAAATTAAGGCGATTGCGCGCGATCCGGGATTTCGCACAAAACTCTGCGTAGACACGCACGATTCGCGCATCGATCCGGTCGGTGCCTGCATCGGTTCGCACGGTTCCCGCATTAAAGGTGTTCTAAAAGACCTGGGGCAGGAAAAGGTCGATGTGGTGCGTTATTCCGACGATATCCGAACATTGGTATTGGAAGTCGTACGCCCGGCGATTCCGCAGTCGTTGCACATTGATGAAACTAACCGCGTTGTTTCTTTCAGTCTGGAGGAAAAGGATTTTGCGATTTTTGTCGGCAAAAGCGGTCGAAATTTACGGTTGGCGTCGCGTCTGATCGGCTATGAAATCCAAGTCGAGCACCTGCAACGCGTCGGTTTGAATTTCGAAGATAAAAGAGCGCAGGCGGTTCAGGCATTGTTGCAACTGAACCTTTCGGAAGCCGTCGCTGAGCGTTTGGTGGAGGCGGGGATTACGGACACGGAAACGCTTGCCGAAGCGTCCGAAGAGGATTTGACCGCCGTCGGTCTGACATCGGAAGAAGCCCGGGCGGTTCTTGCGACGGCAAAAGAGAAAGCCGCATCCTGAAAAAACGATGAACGAACAAAAGGTCAGGCTTTACATGATAGCGCGCCGATTGGGCGTGTCGAATGAAGTTTTGATCGAAAAACTGCGCGCCGGCGGGATATTCGTCAAAGGTGCCGCCGACCTTGTTTCGGATCGCGAGGTATTTGCGATCTGGGAAAAAGTTCGTTCAAAAGATACCCAAACGGTTCCATCCGCAAAGCAGAGCGCCTCGAGCGTACGCCTTCCGGCACCGCGTGTTCCGCTTCGTTCGTCGCAAGCACCGATTTTACCGCGACCGCCATTGTCAAGCGCACCGAAACCGCCTCTGTCGGCGATCCAAAAGGTTCCGATGACGTCGAAACCGCCTTTGTCGCCCGTTGCGGGTTTCGGTCCTCAAAGACCGTTAAAAAATACTCCGCCGCTGACGGCACCGAAGCCTCCGCCTTTACTTTTTAAACCAAAACCGTCGGTCGCGCCGAAGTTAAACCCGTTCGCGTCCTCGGGAGCGGGAATGTTTGCGCCAAAACCGAATGCGTTCGGTGCGAAACCGAATGTTCCGCCGACGTCGGTCGTATCTTCGGCAACGGTGAAACCTTCGTTATCCGCGCCGAAACCGCCGCCGCTGATGACTTTTTCGAAGCCGAAACCGCTGACGGCACCGCCCGTTCCGACGGATTTGTTTCGGCGACCGAAGGTCGAAGAGGAGTCGTCGGAGCCGATTAAGAAAAAAGCGCTTTCGGTTAAGCCACCGCTGGTATTGCGCGAACTGGCGATGTTGTTGGACGTAAAACCGTTCCGTTTGATTTCCGAGCTGATGCAACAAGGCATTTTCGCCTCCATCAATCAGGTGATGGACGAAACCGTTGCCCAAAAGCTGGCAGCAAAGCACGGCGCGGAGTTGATTTTCAAACGTCGCACGCAGGACAATATCGTACAAAAGCCGAGGGAAGCACCAAAAATCGACGAATCAAAATTGCTGGAACCGCGCCCGCCGATTGTGTGCATTCTCGGACACGTGGATCACGGCAAAACGACACTTTTGGACACCATCCGCGAAGCGCATGTGGCGGCGAAGGAAGCAGGCGGCATTACGCAACACGTCGGTGCTTATCAGGTAGAGGCGAACGGCAAAAAAATTACCTTTCTGGATACGCCCGGGCACGCCGCTTTCTCGAAAATCCGCCAACGCGGCGCAACGGTAACCGACATTGCCGTGTTGGTGGTGGCGGCGGACGATGGTTTCATGCCGCAGACGGAGGAGGCTCTGCGGTTCGCGCAAAAGGAAAACGTCCCCGTGGTGGTGGCGATCAATAAAATCGATGCCAAAGGCGCCGATTTGGATCGCGTCAAACAGCAGATGCAAAAGCACGGTATCATGTCGGAAGATTGGGGCGGACAAACGCTCTGCGTCGGTATTTCCGCGCTGAAAGGCACCAACGTCGATCAGCTGTTGGAGTTGATTCTGCTTCAGGCGGAGATGATGGATTTGAAAGCCAATCCGCAGGGCGCGGCGGAAGGCGTTGTCATCGAATCTCGCATCGAAGCGGGGCGCGGTGCGACGGCAACGGTGATTGTTAATAAAGGCACGTTGCGTTCCGGCGATGCATTGGTGTGCGGTTCCTGCGTCTGTAAAGCCCGTGCATTGCTGGATGAAAACGGCAAAACGCTTAAAGAGGCGCGACCGTCAACCCCCGTTCAGGTACTCGGCTGGTCGGATGCACCGACGGCGGGCGCAACGTTTCATGCCGCCAAGAACGAGAAAGAAGCCCGTCGGGAGGCGGAAGAAGCGGCACGTACCGAACAAGTCTCCGAAACGGGCGATGCGCGTAAAATTCAAAGCGTCGAAGAGTTAATGGCGGCGCTGGATGCGAAAGAGCAAAAGGTTCTGCGCGTGATTATCCGCGGCGACGTCCACGGCAGTGTCGAAGCATTGGTTGATTGTTTATCGGCAATTCAGAGCAAAAAGGTGGATTTGGCGATTGTGGATTCGGGCATCGGACAGATTACGCTCAATGATATTCACCTGGCGCACGCTTCACAAGCGGTCATTGTCGGCTTTAACACAAAGCTCGAAAACGGTGCACAGGCGGCGGCGAAACACGACGGCGTACGGATTTTGCAACATAATATCATTTATGAACTGATCGATGAGGTCAAAAACGCCATGCGCGAACTGCTTGATCCCGAGTGGTCGGAGAATAAACTCGGTTCGGCAGAAGTGCGACAACTGTTCACGGTGGCAAAACGCTCGATTGCCGGTTCTATGGTAGTTGCCGGGAAGATGGTGCACGGCGCGTTGGCGCGGTTGGTTCGCAAGGGGCAGGTGTTGGCGGATACGAAAATCATTACCCTGAAACGCTTCAAGGACGATGTGAACGAAGTCAAATCAGGGTACGAATGCGGCATCGAACTCGGCAACCTGTCGGAACCCTTGTGCACAGGCGATGTCATTGAATGCTACGAAAAGGTTTCGAAACTGCCCGATCTATGAAAACCTTTCGGCTCATCCGCATCAACGAACTGCTGAAACGCGCCATCGGCGATTATTTGCGGAAACACTATACTGCGGAAGCTGTCAGCATCACGATTACACAGGTTAAAACCGTCGACGATTTAAAGAAAGCAGATGTTTATTTCTCGGTGTTTCGCCCGGAAGATCGTACCTCGGCATTTCAATTCTTAAAAAAAGAACGCAATCATATCCAATTCGGCATCAGTAAAGAAGTGTGCTTAAAATATACCCCGCAATTGTTTTTCGTTTGGGATGCGCTGTTGGAGAAAACGCATCAGACGTGGAGGGTTTTGAGGGAGGTGGAGGAGGGAAATGAATAAGAAGAATAAAAGAGATAAGCAATAGCTTTGGACAGTATTTTGAGATATCTCTTCCTGACTTATCGCTCGGAAATCACTTCTTCACTCTGGTGAATTTCCTAAAAAATGCTTGGAATTCTTCCCCCAGTGTATCCCTATCAGAAATGAAACACTTCCTATCCCTGTTGAACACCAATAACCAGTCCCTTCCAACCACCTCAGACTGGCAATCCCCCTCCTGCCTTTTGAAAGCCGATTTACCCGAATCCGGTCTAGACTCTAACGATCTTTACACGCTCGGCGAACGTACTTTTCAAAACGGCGAAGTTGCGTTTTTGACGGTCGCCGGCGGTTTGGGGACGCGGATCGGATTTGACGGTCCGAAGGGGCTGTTTCCCGTGACGCCCGTGATGGGGAAGGTACTATTTCAGGTGTTTGCGGAAAAACTGCGCGCTTTGAAACGACGTTACGGGCGCACGTTTCACTGGCTGATCATGACGGGGAAGGAAACCGATAAAGCCACGCGGGAAGCGTTTCGGAAGCATGCGTGGTACGACGAGGCATATCTGCATATTTTCAAACAGGGCACGTTGCCGGCGTTTTCAACGGACAAGCAACCGTTGTTGAACGAAGACGGCAGCATCGTTTGTCTGCCAGACGGACACGGCGGGGTTTTTAAAGCACTGAAACAAGCCGACTTATTGTCGTTGCTCGAAACCAAAGGTATTCAAACGCTTTCGTACTTCCAGGTGGATAATCCGCTGGTTCGTTTGGATGATGCGCTGTTTTTGGGTGCGCATCTGCATCAAAAATCGGAATTTTCGACCAAAGTCGTTGCAAAAGTGCACCCGGAGGAGCGCGTCGGGCTGTTCGTTCAGGACGGGGATCGACTGCGTTTGGTCGAATACAGCGAATTTCCACCGTCGTTGCAGTCGGCACGCAACAAAGACGGTTCATTGAAGTATCGGTGGGGCAACACCGCCATTCATCTTTTGTCGACCGACTTTGTTCAAGCCTGCGCGAACCGAGAACTCCCGTACCACGTTTGCCGCAAGAAAATAAAAGCCTGGGATCCGATTTCAAAGACCGTGCAAACAATCGAGGGCTTGAAACTGGAACATTTTATTTTCGACGCCCTGCCGCAGGCGAACAATCCGCTTCTGTGGGAAGTCGCGCACGAAGAAGAATTCAGTCCCGTCAAAAATGCGACCGGCAACGACACGCCTGAAACGTGCCGCCGCGATCAAATTAACCGCTGGTTGCGTTGGCTGAAGGCGGCGGATCCGACGTGGCTTAAGGAGCAACTGAAGGAAAATCCCGAGCCGACGGTTGAAATTTCGCCGCTTTTCGCCGATAATAAAGATGACTTTTTAAGCGCATGGAAGCGACTTCCCGAAAAACCGAAAACCCTGGACGGGTGCTGTCTGTAGAAACGCTCGTTCAAACATTGCAAACCGCCGCCGAAAAACGGCTTTTGACAGACACAACCGTCGAAAACGCGACCGAATTCCTGTGTACGCGAAACCTGCCGGCTTGGGCGATTGCGAGCGTATCGGAATTGGTGCAAAACGAACAGTGGGAAGAGCTGAACAATCGCTTTTATAAATCGCTTACCTTCGGAACGGCGGGCATTCGCGGACGCACCGTCGGCACGGTTCCGACAAAGGTTGAAAAGCAAGGCTCGACCTGCATCCGTGCCGCCGTCGGTTCCGCCTGCATGAACGATTTCAATGTGATCGCCGTTACGCTGGCGTTATTTAAATACTGCGAGAAAACGTTGAGGGCAAACGGTGCATTTCCAACAAACCCGCGGCTGGTGATTGCGTACGATTCGCGTCACTTCTCGGAACACTTCTGCGAGTTGACGGCATCCGTTTGGAGTGCCTGCGGCGGCGATGTTTATTGTTTCAACAGCCCGCGTTCCACGCCGCAACTGAGTTTTTCGGTGCGTTGGCTGGGAGCGACCGCCGGGGTGATGATTACCGCCAGCCACAATCCGTTTTACGACAACGGTTACAAAGTCTACGGTCCCGACGGAGCACAAATCGACGAAGCGCAGGCCGCCGCCGTTACGCGGGAACTGCAATCCGTCGCGTTAATCGATACGTTGCCGTACACGGAAATACTTTATACGGAAAACGTCTTTTACCTTTCGCATAAGGCGGATGACGCTTACATGAGCACCTGCCGAGACGTTCTCATCGATCCGAAGCTGTTTCGGGAGCGGAAGGGAACGCGCATCGTGTACACGCCGTTGCACGGAACGGGCTCCGTTTGTATCCTGCCGCTGTTAAAGAAATTTTCATGGGAGCCGCATGTCGTTGAGGAACAACTTCCCACGGACGGAGCGTTTCCGACGGTCGCGTCACCCAATCCCGACAATCGCGAAACCCTTGCCCTTGCGTTGCGGGACGCCGAACGCACGCACGCCGATGCGGTGATTGCCACCGATCCCGACGGCGATCGCATGTCGATGATGATGAAGGATACCGACGGTCGTTGGCAGTTGTTAAACGGTAATACGATTGCGATTTTGCTCGCCGAATACCGTTATACGCATCTTGCGAAAGATCTGCCGACGGAACGTTTGGCGATCTTAAAGTCCTACGTCACAACGCCCCTGTTAAATGCCTTTGCCGAAAAGAATAACTTAAAGTGCGTTGAAACCCACACGGGCTTCAAATGGATCGGCGCGAAATTGAAAAAATACGAAGAACAGGCAAAGGAAGCGCTCTTTCTTACCGAAGGTCTTTGTTTGGATTATAAACGTTGCACGTACGAAGCGCGACGGCGTTTGCTCGGTCAACATTCGAGTGTTTTGCTCTTGGGCGCGGAGGAAAGTTGCGGGTTTTTGACAAACGACGCCGTTCGTGATAAAGATGCCAACGCCGCAGCCTTAATGGCATGCGAACTGGTCGCGTATTTGAAAGCCGAAAACATCCGTTACACGGAGTATCTGGATCGTATTTACCGCAAGTATGGTTATTTTCATGAGGATTTGCTGAGTTTCACTTTCGAAGGTGCGGCGGGGCTTGAAAAAATCAAAACCCTGATGCGTTCCTATCGACAGTGTCCGCCTGCAACCTTCGGCAACACGCATGTCATCGAAACCATTGATTTCCTGAACACGGAAAAGATGCGGGATGCGGACGGCGATGCGGTTCCGCCGAGCAACTTTATGAAGTTTCGCCTTGAAAACGATTGCACCGTCGCCGTTCGCCCGAGCGGCACCGAACCGAAAATCAAATTTTACCTGTTCGGCGAAGGGAAAGTCAAAGAAGGCAATGATTTAAACCGTATCAAGCGCGATGTCGCGGAACGTTTGAATACCTTAAAAGAAGTCCTCAAAAATGACGTTTTGGGACGGACGAAGTAAGCAAAAGGAACCCAAATTCGAAGGGGATAGTTCTAAAACTTACTTCTTCTCTTTAACGAACCCCTGCGTTTGTTTGCTTTTGAAGATACATAAACCACCACCGAAATTCGTTATAACCTTACCGTCCACAACGAACTCGCCTTTACAGGAAGCTTCCAGCAACTCCTTTGTTGACAAATCTATCGTCAAATAAAGATTAATATTCAAATCTGTCAGGCGTTTTGTCCATTTTTCGGTACGAAACCTCCTTGCTCCGTTATCTTCATAATGATCTTGTGTAATCCGCAACATAAATGTCACCGGCTCCTTGCTCACCGGATATCCGCCATGTTTACCATGGCACAGGCATCTGCACTTCGCGTCCGCAAAACGCTCCCGATATTTCGCGAACATATTCTCAAGTGCCTGCTGCTGCCGCATATAATATCGACGTTCTTCACACCTGTCACGAACTTGACGTGCGTCGTCAAGATCGACCTTCCGTTTCTCAAACTTATCCGACAACTCACATAACCTCATAAAATGCTCCCAAAGAGGATGTTGACGTGCTTTTGAAGCGAATATATCACCCAATTCCTTAAATAAAACATCTCCTGCCCGGCGAAATCTATCCCTATCCATGGAATAATAATTGGAAACATTAAACTCAGCCAAAGCGTCCCATAAAGGATTCCATCGTTTTTCCTTTCGCATATACTTTTGGCATCCTATTCGTATGAGTTGTATTCGCTCATACAACTCGTCCTGTTCATTTAAACAACTCTCGTAATGCTTCTGAGCATCTTGAAAATCTTTTTCTACTTCTTCTTCCTGAAGAAAATACAGGGGTTTAACCCACTTGTCATACCTCTCCGCTAAAAAACAGTACGTCGGCAATTCGATTTCATGAAAAATGGAGGTATAAATCTTTTCTTCCTCATCACGCGCCTTCTCAAAAAGCGCACGGGAAAGATCTTCTCCAAAGACACCTTTCAAAAACTCACCGCTCACAAAGAAAGGCACAACTTCAGCCATTTTTAACCGGTCAACACACACTTTCAGCCTGTCGGTAAACTCTCGCGGCAAAGAATCAAAATGACATGCAACAAAATCACTCCATCGACCTTCTTTCAACACCATTTCATCTTTTTGCGGCCAAATCAACCCGGGACCTGTCCATTTTTCCTTCCCCAACAGTATTTCTTTTTTCCCAAACCCATCTTTCGCAAGGTATGAATCCAATTTGCACCAAGTATCCAACAAAGCAGGAGGAGAACCATCCGCAACGGGTTTGCCGTCTTTATCAAACGTTACGCCCAAACATTTCAACAAATCTTTCCCGTCGGGATATTGTGCATAAGAAGAATGCACACCGACAAACGACATGCCGATGCAAAATAAATATGCTAATAATTTTCTCATACCAACAAAACTCAGAATAATTTTGTTTCGGAAGAAAAATTTTTACAAGCAAAAAAATAATGACTTGCTTATCGATACAACGCGATCGTTTCAAAGGAAAAAATCGTTGTCTGTAATTTTTCGTCCCAATGTTTCTTTTTTTGAAAAACACTCGTGTTTTTGATATAATTTTTTTATGAAACGGCTGGTGTTGTTGCGACACGGCGAGAGCGTTTGGAACCTGGCTAATCGTTTTACCGGCTGGACGGACGTGGATTTATCGGAAAACGGAAAAGCGGAAGCCCGAAAAGCGGGAGCGTTACTGAAAAAGTATGAATTTCCCTTTGACCGCGCCTACTCATCCGTACTCAAGCGCGCCATCCGCACCTTGTGGATCGTACTCGACGAATTAAATGAAATGTGGCTTCCGACCGAACACGACTGGCGGCTGAACGAACGCCATTACGGTGCGTTGCAGGGTCTTAATAAAGCCGAAACCGCCGTTCAATACGGCGAGGAACAGGTGCATTTGTGGCGTCGCAGTTACGATATACCTCCGCCTTTGTTGGAACCGTCGGACGAACGTCACCCGAAGAACGATCCGCGTTATGCCGACATTCCCGTCGAACAACTGCCGTGCGGCGAGAGCCTCAAAGACACTTTGCATCGCCTGTTGCCTTACTGGCATTCAACCCTTGCGCCCGCTTTGAATGCGGGGCAGAAAATTCTCATCGTCGCCCACGGCAACTCCCTGCGAGCTTTGGTGCAGTATCTGGACAACCTTTCCAATGACGAAATTCTGAACCTCAACATCCCGACGGGCGTCCCGCTGGTATATGAATTGGATGAAAATTTGAAGCCGATAAAGCACGGGTATTTGAGGGAAGAGGGAATAAGACGGGAAATATAACGCATACTGCACCAACAGGTATTTATTTTGAAGCTTTACTCAACACACAACAACCTGTTCCTCGTCTAATGTTTTTAGAATAAACAAAGAGATAATAACAACCGATTGATTTTGGTAGTATGAACCAAATCACGCTTCACTTTTTTAATCCAACATAACACAGCCATGAGCATTTTTTTTCAATCTCGCACCATCACTGGATAAGTATCGCAAACGATAGCCAGCAATTAACGATCAATTGTCATTTCAATATACACAAACTCGACAAATGACTGTTTCAACATAACCGTCATTTCGCCTTAAAATCGATTTTTTCCTTCACCACCTCAGCCAAAATTCTAGTGGAGTATTAAATTTTTCATACTGTCAATCAATTTTTCCGAAGTTTACGATTACTTTTCCAAAATGACGAAGATAGCCAAAAACGCATCGACGAAATTTGTGTTTCCGCGGATTAAACCTTAAAGTACGCACATCTACATTCTCTGGGACAGGAACTGATCTCATATCTGGTATATACAGCTGTCTGCATTTGTTGGGTTATGATGATTCACCTGAAGACAATCGATGGATAATACAGAAAATGCAACAAAAAACATCGCAGCCTTTAGCCAACCAATCCGTCAAAACACTCAGAATGGCGCAAGGGAACTCTATCGCGTGAAGTCCCCTTTACGCTACTCCATATGCTAACCGTTCTTCCGCTTAAAAAGACAATCTTACGACTTCAAATATACCTCAGCGCTATCCAAACACCTGCAAAACTCCCAAAGTTCCTTTATTTTCCCTCCGCCCCCTCTAACTCATAATTCGAATACACCGCCTTCACATCCTCGATGTCTTCCAGGCGCTCGGTCAATTTGCTGAGCTTTTCCGCCGTTTCTTTATCGTTCACGGGAACTGTGTTGAGCGGCAGGTACACCAACTCGGCGGCATCAGGTTCCAACTTCGCTTCTTCAAAGGTTTTTGAAAGCGTATAAAAGTCAGTTACGGCACAGGTGACCTCGTAATGATCTTCTTCGGTGACAATATCCTCCGCGCCGGCTTCCAGAGCCAATTCCATCAGTTTCTCTTCGTTGATTTTGTCTTTTGCGATGAGAAACTGTCCTTTGCGCTGGAATGTGAACGCCAATGCACCCGAGTTTGCCAAATTACCGCCGCATTTGGTAAAAGCGTTGCGCACATCCGAAACCGCGCGGTTTTTGTTGTCGGTGGTCACTTCAACCATGAAACCGACGCCGTTCGGACCATAGCCCTCGTAGGTCAATTCTTCGATCTGCGCGCCTTCGATTTCGCCCGTTCCTTTCTTAATCGCACGCTGAATGTTCTCGTTCGGCATATTGGCGGCTTTTGCCTTCGCCAGAACGGTACGCAGCTGCGGATTGAAATCCGGATTGCCGCCGCCCGCTTTGACGGCGAGCGTAATTTCCTTGCCGATCAGACTGAACGTCTTGCCGCGCTTCGCATCCGTGGCGGCTTTGGCGTGTTTAATGGTTTTCCATTTGCTGTGTCCGGACATAACTCAAACTTTCCGCTGTTGCAACGCATCCGACGTCGGTCGTCGATACGTAAGCTTATTTTGGATAATCGTGAACAAATTCTGCACCGTCCAGTAGAGCACCAACGCCGCCGGGAAATTGTAACAAAAGAACAGAAAAATGAACGGCATCAGCATAAAAATCTTCTGCTGCGCACTGTCCGTCGACGGCATGGGCGTAACCTTCATCTGCACCACCATCGTCACCCCCATCAACAGCGGCATGATGTTGATCGGAAAGGAGCCCAAGTAACCGACGGTGTCCGGCATCGACAAATCTTTAACCCACAAAAACGGCTGGAAGCGGATTTCGGATGCCGAACGCAACATATAATAAAGACCGATGAAAATCGGAATTTGGACAACCGCCGGCAGACAACCGGACGCCGGATTGACGCGATTTTCCTTAAAAAGTTTCATGGTTTCCGTCTGCAACTTCTGCGGATTATCCTTATACTTCTCGCGCAACGCTTTCAAAGGTTCCTGGATAGTCGCCATTTTCTTCGAAGAGCGCAACTGCATTTGAGTAACCGGCCACATCAGCAGTTTAATGATAACCGTCAGAATGATAATCGTCCAACCCCAATTATGAACCGCCGAATGAATGCCGTGCATGGTCATCAGCAGAACCTTGCTGACGGCACCGAAAAAACCGAACTGCATCAGCTCGTCCTGCCGTTGCCCCATATGCTCCAACAACAAGTAGTCCTTCGGACCGACATAGTATGTTGCGCCCACAACCGTCGACGGTTGTGTCAACTCGAACTTCAAAAAACCCTGCATCGATGACCGTTCGCCTTGCTTCAACGGAAACGAAAAACAGCCGATCGCCGGCGTTTTCGGCGTCAGAATTGCCGTAAAAAACTGATCTTTTAACGCACCCCACGTACAGGACATATTCGCCTCAAAATACGGATGTGCCTCGTGCCCGCCCAACCCCAAAAAGCCGTTGCTTGCTTCAAAATCCGCCAAACGTTTGCAATCCATGCTTTTGCCGTCGTAAGCACAGAAATTCAAGTGCTCTCGATACTTATCGCCGGGCATTTCAGGCATTACACCCAACGAAATCCACAGCGGATAAGGTTTATCGACGCTTTCGTCCCCGCTCAACAACCGCATCACCGAAATTTCCGTTTGGATTAGATAAGGATTTTTCGCCTTCGAGGATGGTAATTTATAACCGCGAATAACATCCGTACCGTCTTCGAGGACGGCGCGAAATTGAATAAAATCATCGCTTTGTTGCGTAACGGCGAACGATTGCATCCATAAGTGCTCCGCATCCCGTCCGATTACCAACGCGGGCAACGCAACTTCCCGATTAAAAACATACGGCGCATCGGAATCGCGTTCGGCGGGGAATTTTTTTAATTCAACCGTACGAATTCCGCCGCCGATCGTTGTAAAGGTCACCCTGACGGCATCGTTTTCCAACACAATCAGCCGTTCGCCGGTCGGTTTCAAAATCGGCAGTTGAAATTCGGAACCGTTTGAAAGTTGCAACGATGTCGGCGCAACATCGGATTTCGGCTGTAACCCTTCCGCATTCGCCACCTCTTCATCCGCCGCCTGCGATTGTCTCAAAATCGCCTGCTGTTGCAACTGTTTCCCCTGGTAAATAAACAGCGAAAATGCGCCGAAAAGACACAGCAGACCGAAAACGAGATTTTTCTTATCCATACTTTACGGCACGGGATCCCAACCGCCGCGACCCCACGGCTGGCAACGTAGCAAACGCTTTGCAATCAAAAAGCATGCCGTCGGTAGATGGTATTTCCCTAAACATCCCAGCGCATACTCGGAACAGGTCGGGCGAAAACGACACTCGCATTGGAGACCGAAGGTAATTCTCAATGCGTACTGCAACGGCGACAAAAACTTCTTATATGCCCGCACCGCGACACACAGCCAAAACGTCAAAAGCCGCTCCGCGGAACGCAATGCGAACATCGAAGGCACCTTAACCCAACGCCAAATATCCGACGACCGAAACACACCTGCTCCATCTTTTGTGTACATCCGACTTTTCAGTGTATCCTCCGCTTTTTTACCCGCATTACGGAAACAAAACCAACCGTCGTCCCTCAAGATACAACATCACACCCCGGCGAACTCGCGCCATACACATCACACTCGAAGCAATAAATCGCGGAAGTTTTCGCATACAACGGCACTTTCTTTCACATCCGAACATCCAACAACCGCGCCCGTTTCAGCCCGCCTGCTTTGATACCGCCTCCAAACGCACACGTTTCCGAATATCTTCCCCGAGAAGCTTTCGAAGTTTTTCAAATCCCTCACGCACGCGTACCTGAAGTTCCGCAAAAGACCACCGTGCCGCCTGCGGTTGCGTTGCGATCCACACCGCGTCACACGGAATGGGTACTTTTTCACGAAACAGCTCAAAGAACGTACGCATGCGCCGCTTAAAGCGATTGCGAACGACTGCCGAACCGATTTTGCGCGAAGCTACAACACCCATGCGATGCGTTTCGGAAACAAACGGTCGACCGTACACCACAAGCCCCTGCAAACGAACTTTCACGCCGTCGCGATACAACGCACGAAAATCATTGCTCCTTCGCAGTCGGTTGTCCCGTTTCACACATTCCGTTTCTTATACCTGCGTCAATTTGCGACGACCTTTGCGACGGCGCGCATTGATCACGGAACGACCGCCCTTGGTCGCCATTCGCGCCCGAAATCCGCACATGCGCACGCGTTTCAACTTCGATGGATGATACGTTGGTTGCATAGTAGCCTTACTGTCAAAAAAATTCGGCGTTCACGCAAGCTCAATTTCGAACTTTAACCGTCCGTCTCTTTTTTTCATTCGACCACACCGCACACCGCCTGCGACAAAAGGAAAAGCGGTCTTAAAGGAAGAGAGGAGAGAAAAGAAGAGGAAGGGGAGAAGAAAGAAAGAAAGAAAGGCAAATAGGCAGGAAGAACACTTATGGGAACACGAGCAACAGCGCGGACGTACCTCTCAAAGCAACAATGCAACAAAGCACTCCGCTTTCGAACGACCGCCGCGGCGCATTTTTTCACGCCTTCCAATGCAATTTCCGGCTCACCGCAAAGCTTACATTTGCCTCGCCAGCCAGTTTTGCAGACCGATCTTCGCAATCAATTCCGACTGCAACGCCATCCAATTCAAATCTTCCTCTTCGTCCTTCAAATAGGCTTTCAACAGATCCGCCGTTGTCAGGTCATCCGACAGTTTTTGAATGTCCCGACGCAACATCTCAATACCCTCTTTGGAAACCATCATCTCCGACCGCAGATATGCTTCGACACTATTGTGAACAGGAACGGCTTTTGTCGCTTCAACGGTCAAAAATCCGCCCAAATCCAAAATTCGATCGAGCATTTTATCGACCCAACCGGCTTCCTCAACGGCGTGTTCCGCGTACTTTTCGCCCAACTTTTCAAACCCCTGTGCCGCAAACACCTTCCCTTGCACTTTATGCGCAAACGCCTGCGTATTCAGCTCGTTCGCATAATATGACAATATCTTGACGGATTGATCCTTATCCATGCCTTTAAACCATAAAAAATCGCCGCTCGTTGCAAGCCGTAAAACACACTTTCTGCAACTGCCTCGGGCGGAAATCAAACATCCGAAAATAAAAACTTCCGAAAATTCGTAAAAACAACGAAACTATTCTTTTATAATCCTTAATCAAGGCAACGTACTCCGAAAGAAGAGATGCGAAACAGTTGGCGGAGTGAGCACAATAGAAACGGAAGCAATTCGCACGGTTAAAACAACTCTGCAATATACCGAAGCATACGCGGCGTTTTCGGTTCAGCGATGTGTTATTCGGATCGATATTGTTTTAAAAACATCGAAACATTAAAAACAGACACGCTCCGACCGTCGGAAACAAGGGCAAAAAAGAATTTTCCGGGACACGTTTCCCAAACGAACGCGGTTAAAAACAATCAATCTCTTTTAAGCCCCCCATTTGAGCAAAAGCCGTTTAACAGAAAGTTCTGCGTTTCGATAAAAACCGCCCTAAACCCCTTTTGCCTCTGTCGGAGCTATCTGCGTATCGTACAGTTTCTTCAAAATATACCGCGGACGTCCCTGGGCAATTTGATACGTTCGCCCGACGTATTCGCCGATGAGACCGATGCCGACGATGGCGACACTGACCATGAAGAATAAAATCGCAAACAGCGTAAAAACACCCTCCGCTTCCGGACCGATGAACAAATGTCGCCCGAGCATATACAAAACCAACAGAAAACTTCCGCCCGCCAGCGCGAACCCAAACAGCGTAAAAAACTGCAACGGCACCAGCGAAAATCCCGTCATCAAATCGAAGTGCGTGCGCAGTAAATAATACAGTCCGTATTTAGTCTTTCCCTGAAAACGCGGCGCATGTCGCATGCCGATTTCCGTGTAACGCGCGGCAAATTTGTATGCCAATGCCGGGATGAACGCCGTGTAATCACCGCAGTGCACAATCGCATCGACAATCGACCGCTTATACGCGCGCAACATACACCCTTGGTCGGTCATGCGAATGTCGGTAATTTTCCCGCGAAACTTGTTGTCCAGCTTCGACGCCCAATCGCGCCATTTGGCATCGCGACGCTTTCCGAGCCGCCAACTGCCGACGTAATCGTACCCTTCGTCGATTTTCTCCAACAACTTCGGAATTTCCTCGGGCGGATTTTGTAAATCGGCATCCATGGAAATTACCCATGCGCCGCGTACATGCTCAAATCCCGCCCAAAGCGCATTGTGGTGCCCGAAGTTGCCGTTAAAGTCTAAAATTCGAAAGGCATGCGGATATTGCTTCTGCCATTGCAACAGTTTCGCCAGCGTCCCGTCGCGGCTCCCGTCGTTGACGGCAACAATTTCAAAGGTGCGCTTCGATGCCTCTAAAACTTTCAACAAACGCGTACATAATTCGTCCACGTTCGGTTCCTCGTTGTACATCGGAATGACGATCGACAACTGCGGAATGTCCGCCTGTGCCGACAGGGAAACATCACCCGACGCATTATCGGGTTTCGAAATATGCATTGGAGAAGGCATCACGGACAATTACAATATAACGTAAAACACTCGTTCTTCGTCAACGGATAAAAACCGTACTCGCGCATCCGACCTTCGAATTCGGGAATACAAATGTTCTTCACGATCGCATAACAGCTTTTTTTCTCCTTCCAACGCGCCTGAAATGCTTCCCATCGCAAATAACGGTCGCAACCCTGAACTTTTATGCCGAGCGCATGTTCCTTCTCGATAAATTCCAACGTTCCGATGTTTTGGTTGAGATAAAACGGAACATCGTGAAAGTAACCGTACAAACCGAAAACATCGACCTGCCCCGTTTCCCGTTGCCGTATGACGCGACACAGCGGTTGCGCATTCCACCGCTGAAACGACGGCATCAACTTCGGAAACAACAGGTACAGCAAAACGGTCGTCGCCAGTAATCCGCCGAATGCCCTTTGTACGTAACGCTCATCCGACGTTCGGAAGCTTTTCATCAAAAAAAACAGCGCACTAACGGAACCGACGATTAAAATACCTTCGAAGATCCATGCCAAATCCGTCGGGATCGGCACTAAAGCGCGTTTTTTGACAATCGACGAACCGACAACGGCGGTTGCGAGAAAAACAAGTGCCCACAAAAGGCTTTCAAAACGCAAATTTTTTACATCCGTCTTCTCCCAACCGATCGCCATCAACAGGCAGGCGGCAGGAACGGCGGGCAGAATGTAGGGAATGAGTTGCGAATGCGAGCAGGAAAAGAAACCGACCACTCCGAACATCCACAGGAACGCAAAAAGCACGATTTGCCGTTCGCGATCGCGTGTTCCGAAAAGTGCGTTTTTCGTTAAACGCGGCAGAAAAAACGTCCACGGCATCAACCCGCACAGAAACGCGGTCGGCAGAAAGTACCACGGCTTTCCGCGCAGGTGAGTGTCCGTCAAATAACGCTCGAAATGCTCGTGCCAAAAGTAAAAATTAAAGAAACACTCGTATCGTTGTTGCACCGCCACATGCCACGGAACCGCGATCAGCAGAAATAAGAGTGTTCCGCGGAATAAACACGCGCGTTTGAGTTTTTTGATATTCCCCGTCAACAACAGCCACGGGAAGCCGATTAAAAGCGGAAAAACAATCCCGATAAGCCCCTTGGTCAGCACCGTCAGCGCCATAAAGAGGTACGCACCGTAAAAATAATACGTTGCGCGCGTCTCGTCCTCCTCCAAAAATCCCGATACAAACAGCAACAGCGTGGTCGTGAGAAAAAACGTCAGAAAATTATCCAGCGTCAGTACCTGCGATAATCCGAACGGCAGACCCGACGTACCGTACAAAATCACTGCGCATAAACCGACTTTTTTCGACAAAAAACGTCGGCAAAAGCCGTACAAAAACCCGCACGTCAGCAACGTTGCAAGAGCATTAAAGAAGCGGGCTCCGAATAAGGTAACACCGAAGATTTTTTCCCCGAGTGCCGTCAGCCAGTAACCGATCGGCGGTTTTTCAAAGTAAATCAGACCGTTCAAATGCGGCACGATCCATTCGTTCGTGCGTAATATCTCCGCCCCGATACTCGCATAACGCCCCTCGTCGGGATTGGCAAGCGGTCGCGTCCCGATGTGCGCAAGGTACACCAACGCCAAACCGAGAAATGTCGCAATAACTTTCATGCAACCGGCTCCGACACGCAATTCTCAAACCACAATCGAAAATTGCATGCCCGATCGAAAAAAAGCTTCAAAGGGGGTTCCTTGAACAGAACAGAACAGAACAGAACAGAACAGAACAGAACAGAATGTTTGCGTACACTTCATTCCCATCTCTGTAACCATTTCGAATGAAATCTGCCTGTCCCCTCCCCCTCTTCAATCATTCGGGTCGACAATATGCAATTCAAAACCTTTTTCAACCGCCAACGGTTCCAGCATTTTCCTCAATAATTCCGTCGAATTGCACTCGCGACTGATGTGCACCAAATACACAAATTTCAATGTCGGAGGCGCGTTTTGCAAAAATTTATACACATCGCCGTTCGACAAATGTCCCGTTTCGCTGGCAACGCGCTCCTTCAAATACTGCGGTCGATGCGGATGCTTCCACAGCAATTCCTCATCGTGATTGGCTTCCAGCACCAACGCATCGACTTGGGACAGATACTCGGCAATCTTCGGCGTTAATCGCCCGATGTCCGTTGCCCACGCCAGGCAGGCTTCTTCGGAACGGAACAGAAAGCCGACCGGATCCGCCGCGTCGTGCGGGATCGAAAAGGTTTGCACCGAAAAATTTCCGAACGTCAACGTATCGCCCGTTTCGAAGGTATTCCACGGATCGGCAAACGGCCGAGACGTAATTTCATAACGTTCTTCGATAGCTTGTGCGGTTTTGGAATTGGCAAAAAAACGGATCTCCGAAAGCTTCGACAAAACCTTCAGCCCCGCCGCATGATCCTGATGTTCGTGCGTAAGAAAAACACCTTCGATATCTGATAACGTCAAACCGTACCGCGCCAATCGCTCTTTCAACTGTTTTCCCGAAAACCCCGCATCGATCAGATAATGAGAACCATCAACAGTCAACAATCCGCAGTTGCCCTTACTGCTGCTGCCGAGAATGTCGATTTTCAAACCCATGAAGACAAGGAGACAAAAGGCGAAAGATTATCCGCTTCACCCCGCAAAAGAGCGTACCCGTCGCAAATTTCTTTTTCAAGGTTCAAATACCGCCTCCGATTGAATCCGTTGCCAAAGACCGCGAACGGCAAGCAGATATGTTGATTGCTAAAATACGGAAGCGGATAAAGACGCCTCTGCTCTCCACGGATGAAGCTCAGTCAAAACCGCAAGCACGCCACCGCCGGCAATCGAAACACGGATCGCCTTTATCTGTTCCTGTCGATAAATTACCTATTTTGGGTGTCGACTGCTGTTCCTTCCGACAATGTCCCAAAGACTCTTTTTCCGTATTCCGGCATCCGTTCTTCTGCGCCGTCTGCCGCCGTCCTCCCATCCTTCTCGTCCTTGCGCCATCGGTTGCCAATGCAACTTTTCACCTTTTTTCGGTATGTAAAACAAAACTTCATCGCCGTAAATCTCATCGACGGGCACGCTCGCCGGTTTCTCCGTAACGTCGTTATTGTACTCGTCTTTCCCAATCACCTTCACGGTCACTTGCTTCCACAACCGATAGGGTCTGTTGAACTCTTCGGTACTTTCCGCTCTTCTCTCGCGCAGATAAATCCAAAAACGGTGAATGTTTTCGCCTTTTCGCTCGGCATCCGAAAAACTCTCGAAACATTGCTCGATCGGATTGCATCCGTAACGATTTTCTCCCGATAAAATCGCAGGCAATTCGCGGGCATAATGCTCAACCTCAATCCAGTTATCAACGGGGAAAACATAATCAACCGCTCCGTACATACTCCTCTTCGGTTCCCCGTTTCGCTCTCTGAAACACGGACAATGACCGTAAAAATCTTTGTAGTTTGCCATCCCCCTTATCACGCGCTCTGCCTGATTTTTAACCTCGCTTTCCCCGTTGCACACACGAAACCGATTAAAAAAAGCCAACAAAGCACTGCCGACAATCGCCGTCACCGTTAAACTCAACATCACTCCGATGAGCGTAAAACCGTCGCTTTTTCGATTTAGAACCGCATCCCCTTCCGTACCATGCCTCATCCGTGAGCTTTTCATACTTTCATCGCGACATGTATGTTTAATCTTTTCAAGATTTTATTTTAAGTTGAATTTTTTTCTTAAACACCGTCAATCACCTCGCCAAAAAGAGAAATAATCTCGAAACAGAACGCCCCATCTTATTTACAACAGGCAATACGCAAAAAACCTTTAAACAACCCTCTTTTACCTCAAAAAAACCTGCGCGATTACATGCAAGCACAGGCAGGTCGCGGCGGCGGCGGCAACATCGTCTATGACGACGCCCTGCCCGCCCGGAAGTTCCTGCAACTTTTTAATACCGAACGGTTTTAAAATATCGAACAGGCGAAACAACAAAAATCCCGCCGCCATAAACCACCAGACGGGATAACGGTGCATGTACGGTTGCAGTCCGAGAAAGCAAATCGGCATCGCGACCATTTCGTCGACAATCACGCACGACGGATCTTTTTCGCCCAACACCCGCTCGGCTTGGGTACAAAAACCAATCGCCGTCTGAACGGTCAGAAAGCAGAGCAAAAGGTAAAAGAACGGCGACAAATCGTGAAACAGCAGCGTGTACCAGATGAGACCGACAAAACTGCCGTTGGTTCCCGGCATTTTTCCCCAATAGCCGATGCGCCCGAGCGTGGCAATTTTCGTACTGATTTGCGGCGGAAATCCGCTCCCGAAAAACAAAATCATTTAAACAAATCCTTATTGTTCAAAAAATCTTTATTAAGAAAAGACGTGTCGCCGCACATTTCCTTCACGAAGTCCTTCGCCTGCGACGTATCCATTTTATTTAAACGCCGTGCCATCTTTTTCAACTGCTGAAACTGCTTGATGAGCTTATTGAACTCGACAATCGTCGAACCGGCTCCCTTCACGATACGTGCCCGTCGGTGCGGAGACAGTACCAGATTCGGCTGTCGTCGTTCCTGCCGCGTCATTGACAACACCAGGGCTTCGTGACGTTTGAGCGTATCCGCCATGTCGTCTTTTATTTTCAACGTCGACGCGCTCGGCAACAAACGCGCCAGTCGGTTCGGGTTCAACTGTTGCGTTTTGCGCAACTGCACGAGGAAATCCTCGAAAGTAAAGTCTCCTTTCAGCAATTTTTCCGCCAAATTACCTTCCGTCCCGACTTCAAACGCCGCTTTGGCTTTCTCGACGAATGACACGATGTCGCCCATACCGAGGATGCGGCTCGCCATGCGATCGGGATGAAAAACTTCGAAATCCTCGCTTTTTTCGCCGATGCCGGAAAATTTAATCGGTACGTTCACGACGCGCTTCATCGACAACGCCGCACCGCCCTTGGCATCGCCGTCCATCTTCGTCAACACCGCGCCCGTCAGTCCCAAAGCCTCATGGAACGCTTTCGACACCCGAACGCCCTCCTGCCCCAACGCACCGTCGACGACCAACAGCACTTCCTGCGGACGGACGATTTCCTTTAACCGACGGACTTCGTCCATAAGGACTTCATCGATCTGCAAACGCCCGGCAGTGTCGAAAATCACGACCGACGCTTGCCGTTCTTTGGCATCAACGAGAGCTTTCTCGGCAATCTCCTTCACGGGGATTAAACCGTAATTTAACACGGGAACATCGATATTTTTCCCTAAAATCTCCAACTGCTCAATCGCCGCCGGTCGGTGAATATCGCAGGCAACCAAAACGGGACGCTCGCCTTTTTTCTTCAAATACAGCGCCAATTTCGCCGCGGTGGTCGTTTTTCCCGAGCCCTGCAACCCGACCAATAAGAGATTCAACGGACGTTGCGCGTTTAAGGTACTCCGTTCGTCACCCAAAATATCAACCAAACGGTCATGAACGATTTTGACAACCTGCTGCCCCGGCTGGACATTTTTGAAGACGGCTTGTCCGACGCATTCACGCTTAATATCTTCGATGAACGTCTCAACAACCTCGAACGCCACATCCGACGCCAGCAATGCGCGCCGAATGTCCCCGAGTGCTTCGCCGATATTGGACTCCGTCAGGTTTTTCTTCTTCGACAAAACCGAAAAAATCTTCGAAAAACGATCCGCCAGTGCTTCGAACATAGTTTCAGGGTAAATATGATTTTTGACCGACGGAAGTTTAAAATCGAGCGGCGGGCATCACATACGAGCGAAATTCCCAAAATCCGATTTCCCCCTCCTTTTCCGTCCCTTTTCCCTCCCTTCATCTCCGGGTTGCGAAAATCTCCTCCCTTTTTCCTCTTGACACTCCTCTCGCTTTATCGTCCAATAAAAGCAGAGTTCGCGAAACGTCTTTGCGGTGAAGGCGCGGGCAGGACGAAACAAAATAAAACAAAGGAAAGATGATGAATAAAAAGTTCATGATTGGCGGGTGCGCGGCGGTTGCGATTGCCGGCAATGTGTTTGCGGGGGATGAAGACTATTCGTACTTCAATCCGTACGCGAGTTTGAAGGGCGGCTATGCTTTTTTGGGCAAGCGCA
>JAEESJ010000021.1 GCA_016286235.1 Opitutales bacterium
GGACGGCGGAGCGTGTGTGTTCGGTTTGGAATCAACGATTTTATCTTTATTGGACGAAGCACAACCGACGCTGTTGCGTTACGGACCGATTGCGACGGAAGTGTTGGAAGCGTTTCTGAAACATCCGATTATAACGCCGTCGGGTGTGATTTCTGATCAAAAGCCGCACCTTGCGCCCGGATTGTACAAAAAGCATTACAGCCCGCAAACACCGCTGTATTTAGTGAAAAACCTCGCCGATTACGTACCGCCGCTCCGTTATAAGGAAATCTTCGAAGCACATGCCGCGTATATCTTTTTATTCCCGCCGTCGCGACCGCTGCGGGGAGGTGAGTTGGTTTTAAGTCCGAACGGAGACTTAAACGAAGCCGCATCGCACCTGTTTGACTGCCTCCAAACGCTGGATACGCAAGGTTGGCGGTCGATTTGGGCGGAAGCGGCACCGAATGAAGGCATCGGGCGTGCGCTGAATGACCGCTTATCGCGTGCCGCACATGTCGATTTAAGAACCTGATGTGTGTATAAGCAGAGAAGTTCTTGAGGTGCGCCGAAAGATTGTTTTCCTCCCGATCGGTTGCGGAAGGCAGATTGAGTTCAAGGTTGGGACGCGGGTCGGGTCGGGAGGGGATAGAGTACGACGGTGCCGTGTTCGGCAGGTGATCGCGAAGGCGTGTGCTTTACGGGTTTTGTGTCAGAGGGGGTTCGTCGAAAACGGCTGAACCGCAACGGGCGGCGGATAACGGCACCTTTGAAATTTGCACCGTGATACCGCGGCGGCGTATCGTGAGCGTCCAAACGGCTTAAAATACGCGTTTCTTTTGCGCGTTATATGGAAAAATCTTGACGGTTCCGTTGTTGGGTGCCAAAAGAAAACATAGCATTTGATGGTAAAGATTGGTCGTGTTTTTTCGGCGTTGCGTGAGTTTTTTTTCCCGATTCGCGGTTATGAACTGAAAAAATTCCTGCCGCTTTTGCTCATCCATTGCTTTTGCATTTTTAACCATTACTGTTTGAAAAATTTGAAGGATTCGCTGATCGTCACGGCGGCGGGCGTGGAAGCGATTTCCTTCCTGAAGCTTTGTATGCCGGCGGTGACCGTGCTGTTTCTGTTCCTTTATGCCAAAGTGAGCGATCGATTGCAGGGGCAGCGTTTATACGCGGCGGTATTGGGAACGTTTGTGCTGTTTTTTGTCTTTTTCACAACCGTTTTATACCCGTTTCAGGATGCCTTCCATCCGTCACAAGAAACAATTGTTGCGTGTCGGAGGGCATGTCCGTCTCTTTTTTGGTTGTTTTCCATCTGGGGCTGTTGGAGCTACGCGATCTTTTTTGTGTTTGCCGAGCTCTGGAGCACGTTCGTGATGACAATCCTGTTTTGGCAGTTTATGGCGCAAATCACCACGGTAGAAGAAGCCAAACGCACCTATGGGTTTTTGTTGGTGTTCGGACAGTTGGCGGTTGCGGCGGCCGGTTATGTCGGCGGTTTGGCGTCGGACATTCGTAATCACGTACCGAAGGGACAGGATGCGTGGCAACTGACGCTGAATGTGTTGATCGGAACGGTTGCAGTCACGAGTTGCCTTGCGATGTTTTTATACCGCTGGGTGTATCGCCACATACTGACGGATAAGCGCTTTTACGACAAACCCGAACTGCCGGGAATGCGCCTCAAAGCCAAAAAGAAAGCCGGTCTCCGGGACGGACTGCGAGTGGTGTTGCATTCGCCGTACCTGGCGTTGCTGGCAATTTTGGTGGTCAGTTACGCCTTCACCGACAACATGCTTGAAAACTTTTGGAAGCATGAAGTGAGAATTTGCTTTCCGAATCCGAACGACTATTGTAAATTCATCAGTCGTTACACCATGGGATACGGGATTTTATCGATTGTGTTCACGCTTTTCGTCACCGCGATTTTCCGAAAATTCTCCTGGAAAGTCGGCGCGCTGGTGACGCCGGTGATCATGTTGCTCGGCGGTTTATTCCTGTTCGGTTCGATTTTGTCCAAACAGTATTATTTGAGCAAAATGGGAACCCTCGGCGTTTTTTCGTTTTTCATCGTGCAAGTCGGATTGGCGGTGATGATACTCGGGCGTTCCGGGAAAATGTCATTCTTCGATATGAGCAAGGAGATTGCCTTTATTCCGCTGAGCGATGATTTGAAGGCGAAAGGGAAAGCGTTTGTGGACGGCATGGGGCACCGCTTCGGGAAGTCGTTCGGTTCGGGTTTTCAGGTGTTGATATTGACGATCATCGGCAGTATTTCGAATATACCGGCGACCTACGACGATGTGGCACCGTATGCCTGTGCGATCTACATGCTGTTCACCGTTGCCTGGATATTCGCGGTGTTTCGGCTCAATCGGCGCATCGAAAACGGAAAAGAGGCGTAACGGCGGGAGGCGGCGAGGACGGGGTGCTTTGGGAAGGGATCGAAGTCCTCTTGATAAGAAATACTTTTGATAAAAAACAAAGAAGGATGCGGTTGCGTTTTGAAGCAAAGTGCTTTGGTAAAAAACAAAGCGAAGTACATACGCGTTTCTGACCTTTTACGGGGCATCCGTGTTTGTACGGGGCTTTATTTAACGTTTCGATGCCTGACGGAGCGGGAACTGCAGATGTCGGATGCCCTTTGGAGGAATACTTCCGATCGTTCGGACGGTTGGAGGCTTTTTTACGTTTGGAGAATGCCGCGTTTATAGATCGACCTGTTGTGCAGACACATTTTTTCACGGCTGTCTGCGGACACCAAAAGCGTATGTCTTCGCCTTTTGTCCGTAGTAACGGTTATACCCGACAACGGAGGGGGGTTGCCTACAATCGGAAACAATGATGCTTTAAAATTGCCTTTTAAATCGTTTTAAGCGATCCTAACGCTGTTTCCTTCTTCATCCGTGCAAACGTATTCGTCTTTCTTTAAGACTCTTTCTCCCGACGTATGGCGACGTTTAGAGACATATGCGGCATTATTGTCGGAGTGGAATGAAAAAATCAATCTCGTCTCCCGCAAAGAAACGAACCTTTTCGAAAATCATATCCTGCCGATTCTGCCGTTGGCGGAAGATACCGAGGCGCATGCGTACTTTGCGAATTCCAAAAACATCCTGGACGTCGGAACGGGCGGAGGCATTCCCGGCATTCCGCTGGCAATTCTGTTTCCGAAGGTTTCCTTTACGTTGCTGGATTCGATTCGTAAAAAAACCGTTGCCGTTGCGGATATGATTGAAACGCTTGCATTACCGAACGTGCAAGTCGTGTGCGAACGTTTGGAGAACCTTTCGGAGCGGTACGATGCGTGCGTCGGGAGGGGCGTGACGGCATTTGAGCGTTTTGTTGCTGCAACTGCCAAGCATTTAAAGCCGCACGGTTCCGTGTTTTATTGGTCGGGCGGCGCTGTTGAAACCTTGGCTCCGCAACCTCTGAAGGCACATACATGCGTTATCGATTTGGAAGTTTTTTTTCAAGGGCGGTATGCCGTCACCAAAAAATTGCTTTGGTATCGAAAATAATTTTAAAGTTTTTGAAAAATAATTTTTGGAAATTTTTCGAAAAAAGATTTTATCTTCGAAATTTCCCGCTTGTTTATGACAAAAAATCGCCGTTTTTTCTCTTTTTAAGAAAAACTTTCCTGTTTTTATAAGAAAAAATGACATGATTCTTAAAAATGCATTAAAATACCTTTTGACGGCTTCCAATCTCGGTTTTCGACGATTTCGCGAAGGTTATTTCGGGTTTGTGCGGTTTCATTTTTTCTTTCAAGAAAATTTTACAATCGATTTGTGAAAGAATTTCTTTTTTACTTAAAATGGAAAAGTTTTCCTGAAAATAAATCACGGATTCGCTTGAAAAACGGGTTTTGGGAAACAGGAATGCGTCGGAAGAGATAAAAAACGGATGAAAAGGATAATTTAATTTGGCACGATTTATGCTTGCAATCAAGGCATATGGTGCACACATGGATTGTGAACGGGTTGGCGAACATCGGGACGTCGTTTTTGGAACAGGCGTTGCGTCCGAAGAAAGAAAGCGAGAAATACGTTTTCAACTTCTGGGCGATTATGGCGCATTTGGAAAAAGAAGGGCGTAAGGAGTCGGTTATTCGCGAAATGCAGGCGGAATTGTTGGAGGAGGCGCAACAACAGCCGTTGTTGGAAGAATTTCGCAAGGCGGACGATTCGACGATTACGTTCGAACGCGACAGTCTCGGTCGATGCCTGGTGAAGGAAAACGGGCAGGTAATTTTAAGGTGTTCGTGCGATTCCCGCTTGGGGAAGCTCGGACTGGCGTATTACCACTTGGAACAAATGCGTTCCGAAAACAGCAGAAAGAAATACGAAAATGTTGCTTAAGACCGCATTTTTTCGGCGTAATAAATGTGTTGCAGACAGTGCCAATCGTGCGCTCGATCGCGACTTTGCAGGCGATAATCGAAGCGTGATGCCAGGCGCAACTCCGTTCCAGCCGTTTGAAGGCGTGTTCGGA
>JAEESJ010000022.1 GCA_016286235.1 Opitutales bacterium
CATGAATAACAACATGAATAACAACATGAATAACAACATGAATAACAACATGAATAACAACATGAATAACAAAAGGTTGCGAGCGTGTTTGTTGTTCGGCGGTGTTTTTGCGGCTTTATCGCCGGCAAATGCAGCGCCGGGCGATGATAAAGATCTCGCGGGAAGCTCCTCTGGCGGCGACATTCATACGGCGATTACGCGACCGTCGACACCCGTAAGCGCGGGGCGCGGTACGGCGCGGCGTTCCTCGAATGTTGCACATACGCGTGCCGATGAAACCTTCATCGATTCGCTCTCGCTGGTGGACGAATCGATCGCACAGGTTCTGTCGTTGCTGGGCAAATGGACGGATCGCATCGTCATCCAGGGGGAGGGGTTGCCGAAGAGCACCGTCAACCTGGACATCCAGAAGCCGCTTTCGCGCGAAAAGGCGGTTGCGACGCTGATGAGTGCGCTGGCCGCCAATAAGGTTGCCGTGGTTCCGATGGGGGACGATACGCTGAAAGCGATCCCGATCAATCAGGCGAAGAGCAGTGCGCCGCGAATTGTCGACCGCGAGGCGTTGCCGAAGATGGCGAGCAGTCAGGAAGTCTGCTGTTGCATGTTCCGTTTGGAAAATTTGACAGCGCGTGAAGGTGCCCGCACCGTTATGCCGTGGGTAACGCCGTTGACGTCCTCCGTGGTCGCTTTGGATAAAGCCAATGCGTTATTTGTCACCGATTCGCTGGCGAATTTGCAGCAGTTAGACAACATTTTCAGTCGCATCGACCGCGTCGGCGACGTACAGGATGCCATTTTGTGGTTCCAGCCGAAGAACGCGAGCGTCGAAAGCCTGAAAGCGAGCTTCGAGGATTTGCAAAAGGGTGCGTTGAAATACTACCTGTTGGGGAACACGTCGTTTGCTTCGGATAAGAACACAAATTCCTTCATCGTCGTAACGCCGAAGGGCAACGAACCGATGATTCGCGAATTTGTCGAGAAGCTGGATGCGACGGTCGACCCGTTGGTACGGTTCCAAAAGTTCGACGTTCAGCATGGTTCCGCCAAGGAATATGTCGAATTGATCAAGAAGTTGATGTCGCAACAGAGGGAAAACAACAGCGGTACGCAGGCGAATGCGTCGGCGTCGGTTTTCAGCGAAAAGCTCAGCATCGAGTGCGACGAGCGTTCAAACAGGGTTGTAGCGTACGGAACCCCGTCCGACATTCGTCAAATCGAGGACCTTCTCAATCAGTTGGATGTCTCGTTGCCGCAAATTCGTCTCGAGGTCGTGATCGCAGAGGTGAAATTGACCGACGGTCAGGCAAGCGGCTTGGAAAGCTTCGGATATCAGCATAATACAAAGACGAAAGCGGTTTATGATAAAGACGGTCGGGAAACGGGAACAAGAGAGGGCATCGCCAATCAGCTCACGCAGGGCTTTATGTCCATTCCGGGCGTGACGTCACCCATTGCCAACGGCGTATTCAACTGGGGACGGCATCAGAAAGTCTCCATAGACGGTGTTTTGAATGCCGCCAAGACGAACCAAAATATCAAGATTGTTTCGTCTCCGACGTTGTTAACGACGCATGCGCGCGAAGCAACCCTGAGCGTGGTTGAAACACGTCCGTATATCAAAGCGTTGCAGACGAAAGCCGGTTCCGGAACGGCCGATGCGGATGTTTCCAACAGCACGGTCGATCAGGTGGATGCCGGTATCGTGTTGACCATCAGACCGTGGATCGGAACCGACGGTACGGTTCAGTTGGAAATCGATCAAAAGATCGACAACTTTACGGCAAATTCCATGTCTGTCGGTTCTACGAATAACCGCGTGACCATTCCGTACATCAATAAGCGTCAAATCAAGTCGTTTGTGGCGGCGAAGTCGGGTGAAATGATTGTTCTCGGCGGTCTCAAAAAGAAGGAATCAACCCGTTCCAAGCGTAAAATGTTCCTGTTAGGCGACATTCCGGGCATCGGCGAACTGTTTACGGGAAAGGGTAAATCCGAGGAAACAACGGAGATGATTGTCTTTATCCACCCGGTTCTGTTGCAAAACAACGAGGCCGTTCGTGAAGATACGGAGATGTACAAAGCGAACCTGACACCTAAGACGCGCGATGAAGTCAACGCCTACGAAGAAACGGGACGTTTCTCCGATAAGCCCGAGATGGACGAAGATGACAAGCGGAAACAGCGCATCAGGGAATTGAAGGCGGAACGCAAAGCCGAAGCCGAAGAGGCAAAGCAAATTCGCAAGGAAAAGCGAATGCAGGCACGTGCGGAACGCGCGGAGCGTCAGGCACGGGAAGAAGGCGCTTCGAAGGCTTCGAGAAGGGCGCACGCAAGAAAAGTCGCCGCTCGTGCACAAACGAACGTTTCCGAGACGTCGACTTCGAAACGTGCTCACATTCGCAGAGCGCACCGTGCCGTCGCGGAGCCGAAGGTTCAGGCTCAACAGGCGGTTCAAAGCCGACGGGCATCGAGGGCGACAGTTCGCAGGGCACGTCAGACGATCACGGAAACGACAAAGTCGGAAGTCAACAAAAGACCGCGGGTTCGTGCGCGTCACCGCAATTAAAAGCAGGAATACCGTGTCTCGCATAAGTTATTCATGTTGTCGGTTGTTATGATGAAGAAGGTTGTTGTTCTTTTGTTGTTGTCCGTTCTTATGCGGGACAGTACGGGAGCGGGGATTGTATCCCCGCTCCGTGCGGCGGATCAAAACGGCAACGGCGGCGTTGCTTCGACAACCGCCGAGGCGACAGGCAATGGTCGCTTAACGGCTTCAGCCTCCAATGAACAACAGAAGTCGGGCACTCCCATCCCGACGGTTTCGAATGACAAAAAAGCGGATGCGGCAGCCGATGCCGCGGAGGGCGATGTAAGAGCGCAATGGACGGCGTCGCTTTTGGCACGTAATCCTTTCTTGTCCTTCGGTACGGCTGAGAAGAAAACCGAAGAAAAGGAAAAGAAAAGCGGTGACGATTGGGCGTCCAAGAAGGCGGACGAACTTAATCTTCAAAGCGTAACCGAATATCCGACATATACGGAATTCAGTATTGAGGTCATTTCGACCAGAAAGCGTTGCTGGATCCGTTCCGATCGCGCAAGCGACAAAGTGCCGTTCGTTTATGTGAGCCATCGCGCGGAAGGCGAGGGCGATAAACAGAAGAAGATTTTGACGGTAAAAAACACCGTTACCGGCGATGTGATGGAAATTCGTCAGCAGGAGAGAAAGAAGCAGGCATCGGGCGGTTCGGGCGGTTCTTACGGTGGCTACGGCGATTATGGTTCGTCTTACTATGACGATGATTTTTTCTTTGATTTTGACTGATGAAGTTCCGGCAATACATCTCTTTTGCCTCTGATGCATTTGCCGTTTCGAACAAAATCGAAGTTTTTTCGGACACTGTTGCGCGCGAGCAAAATCAACGGCATTTTCGGTTTGTTCCGTCGCAAATGTCGATTTTTTATTGAACAATTTTTATCAAACAGTTTCAACCGATGAGTTTATCACAACGTACCGCTTCCGTTCCCAATGCCTTTGCCGAGCTGAATGAAAATCAGCAGGCGGAGCTTCTTTGTGCGCCGTTGCACGAACGCATGCAGCAGCTTTCGAAGCTGACTAATCGTCCGCTGAAATCCGTTGCCGAAAAGATTTCGCAGGAGTTCGGCATTCCGTTCGTCGAAACGTTTAAGGTTTTGGAGAACGCAACGAAGGTTCTTCCTCTGCGACTCATTCACACCTATCAGTGTCTTCCGATCCAACCGGACGGGGGCGATTCGGGTGCGTTGCATTTGGTGACCGTATGGCCGCCGAGCGCGGAAGCCGTTCGGTGGATTGAGATGGCATGCGGCAAGAAGACCGTTTGGTATCTGACATACCCGCAGGAGGTGACCGATGCGATTGTTCGCAATTTTGGTGTCGGCTCCGACAGTCTCGATTCGAAGCTGGCGGAGGAAGCGCAGGAGACGAAGGAAGTCGTTGAAGAGGATGAAAACGCCGCCATTATCCGCTTTGTTAATGAAATTATCGTAAAGGCGGTAACGGAACGCGCCACCGATATTCACTTTGAGCCCCAGAAAAATTCGCTTCAAATCCGCTATCGTATCGACGGGCAGCTGGTGCCCGTAAGAGTGCCGGACAATTTGGTAAAGGTGCAGGCGGCGGTTATTTCGCGTCTCAAAATCATGGCGCGGTTGAACATTTCCGAGAAGCGTCGCCCGCAGGACGGTCGTATTCACTTTTCGTCCGGTCCGATTGAACTGGATATTCGTGTTTCCACGCTTCCTGTGATGTACGGCGAGAGCGTCAGCTTGCGTCTGTTGACGAACAGCAATCGCCCGGTGACAATTGAGGAACTCGGAATGTTGGAACGCGACGTCGCGGTTGTGGATCAGAACATTCACAAACCCTATGGTATTATTTTGGTGACGGGACCGACCGGAGCCGGTAAATCCACGTCGCTCAGTTCCTTTGTGCGTCGCATTCGCACGCCGGATCGCCGTATTATTACCGTCGAAGATCCGGTGGAATACGAAATCGAGGGCATTAACCAGTCGCAGGTGCACAGCGAAATCGGTTTTGATTTTGCCAGTGCGTTGCGTTGTATTCTGCGTCAGGATCCGGATGTTATTATGGTCGGTGAAATCCGTGATAAGGAAACCGCCGACATTGCCATTCGCGCTTCGCTGACGGGTCACTTGGTGCTCAGTTCGTTGCACACCAACGATGCCGCGGGCGGTCTGACGCGTCTGGTCGACATGGGCATCGAGCCCTTTCTCATTACCGCGTCGGTGGAATTGATTTTGGCGCAACGTCTGGTGCGTCGTTTGTGCCCGCATTGTTGTAAAACGGCGGAAATCGAACCGAAAAAGCTTGAGTTGCAGATGCAACAGTTGGGTATTCCTCTGTCGGAAATGCAATATGCGAATTTGATTAAGGAACCGGTCGGTTGCGATGCCTGTCGCCATACGGGTTACAAGGGGCGCGTCGGAATTTTTGAACTTCTAAGCGTTACGGAACCCGTTCGGGAAGCGATGCTGAAAAATAAATCCGCAATGGAGATTAAGAAAATTGCCGTGGCGGAAGGCATGCATACGCTGTTACAAAACGGCTGGGAGCAGGTCAAGCGCGGCTTAACGAGTTGGAGTGCGCTCATTCATTTTGCCGCCATCGACTTATCGGAAGCCAGCACGGGCGTCGAAGGTGTGGATGCGGCGGCGTAGGGTACCGCTTAAAGGCGTTCGTATAACGTATTGTCCCGTTTTGAAAGTTTTTGTTTTTGGCAAGATAACAAAAAGCAACGTCCGTTACTAAACGGTTTATAAGAGGGGTCGTGCTTCAAGAGTGGTCTGTTTTTAATAATACAAACCAGCTTAGAAAATAAACATTCGGAGCACAAAAACATCGATCCGCCTCATGTATTCGAAACATGCAAAAGCATTCCGTTATGGATCGAGCAAATTAGTCGGTTGGGTATTTTTTCGCTAAAATTTATTCTAAAAGTCGAGAGTTATCGATCACGAATAAATTTCATTTCGTTAACCAACGGGAATTGTAAAAAAGACGGCTGTATCCCGTAGCTCAAAAGAGAACCTTTAAAAGAAGCATTGTCTTCCCGCCGCAAACAGCATATATTAAAAATAGTATTCTGTTATTTTTATGTGTGCTTTAGTTTCCAAAAAATCGTCATCGGACGTGAACGGTGCGGCGGCTCGTATTAAAAGCTTTGATACCAAGCTGGCGTTACCGTTTTTGAAACGTCTGTTGCAGTTGCACGGAGCCGGATTGGCGATCGGCGATACCCTGCGCATTTTGCAGACGCGGTTGCAGGATCCGAAACTGCGCGATCTGGCGATCGTTCTCTGGCGCGATTTGAGCGAAGGAAAAAGCCTCGGAACGGCACTCAAAATGTACCCGAACATCTTCGGCGGCGACATCGTTTATCCGCTGGAAGCGGCGGAAAGCACCGGCAACATCGCGCCCGTTCTCGCCGATGTCATTCGTCTGCTGACGGAACGCGAACAGCTCAAAAAGAAGGTCATCGGCGGCATGATGTATCCGCTGTTTGTGACGATTGCCGCAGTGTGTTTGGTGATTTTCTTCCTGTTTTTCCTTCTGCCGCGTATCGAAGGCATGCTTACGGCGATGGGCGGGCATTTAACGCTTCCGGCAAGAATTCTCATCGGTTGTTCGAACGTGATGCTGTACGGCATGCCGATTGCGATTGTTGCGGCGATTGCGGGGGTTGTGGTTCTGCGTACCGGTCGAAAATCCGAGGCGACACGCGTTAAAACCGACGGTGTTGCGTTAAAACTGCCCGTTTTCGGCGGTATTTTGCAATATACGGAGATTTGCCGCGTTTCCAATCTGCTGGCGACGTTGCTCGGCAGCGGCGTCAATTTAACCGAATCGATGCGATTGACGGAACGCGCCATTCGCAATTCCTTTCTGCGCAACCAGTTTCAGGAAGCACGCAAAAAAATTAATGACGGTGTTGCGCTGACGAATGCGTTTAAAACCGAAAAAACGCCGCTTTTTACCGACCTTGCGCTGGATGTTTTGATGGTGGGCGAAAGCACGGGCAATTTGAAGGACAGCTTCAAGGAAGTTTATAAACTGCACAACGCGGAACTGGATACGCGCCTCGGTCGATTGACAAAGGCGATTACCTCGGGTGCGTTGGGTTTTGCTTTTTTCCTTGTCGGCATTCTGGCACTCGGTATCGTTTCGAGTATCATGCAGTTCAGCAGTACCATTAAGCTGTAAAGAACCGAACAAAAAACATCTGTTACACGCGCAGTACAACCGACGCGGGGTGCTTCCTTCGTCTTTTTGGCATACTTTTTACGGTTTTTAGGGAAAAAAGAGCCGAACTCACTCGGCAATTCACGTATTGCCTCCCGGGGCTCGAAGGCAATTTTTAACGCGACAATCCTAAAAAATCACAACCGATGCCCGTTCGCGTAACCGCTGCAGGTAGGATTGGTGTCGTTCTCGGGCACTTTCCGCCAACAACCGATCTTCAATCATGCCTTGAACATCCGTCAGGAGTTTCAGATGCCCTCCCTTTTTTTCGACAACTACCGATGTCACCCAAACATCACCGATATGCAGATACGCCGTTTGAGAACCGTCCGAAAGTTCCTCCAAGGCTCGCACAAGCTTCGGATCCAATTCCGACGCTTTATACCAAATCGCTTCCGTATGAAACGTATCCAGTTGCTTTTGAATGTCCGACAGAGGCGTTTTTTCGGCTAAAAGCCGCTTCAAATACGCTTTCTTCGTCAATGTTTCGGTCGCTTTCGGATCCGCTGTTTCTCCAGAAACAAATTTCCGCGGCACATCAATTGTTTCATTCGCCTTAAAACCGTTTTGTTTTAAACAATAGCGCGCCTCTTCGCGAAAATCCGACGCGTGGGCTTCGTAATACGCCGTAATACGTTGCGGACTAACGGTAAAACGCGACGGCATCTGCCCTGACTGCAGAGCGTTTGTAACCATGGACTTTCGAAGCTCTTTCTTCAAACCGTACAGCGATTGTCCCTGTTGCCGCAATACCTGTCGCATCAATTCGCGATTGCCGTTAAAGTGTTCCTTTGCCATTGTTTCCACCTGCGCCTCCACGTGCATATCGGAAATTTTGCCGCCCTTTTTCTTAAAATCCGCTTCGAGCAGTTTTTGTTCGATCAACAGATTTAACGCTTCCTGAGGCGCAACCTTCAACTCAGCCGCCGCTTTTTGAATCTCGTCGCAGGCAATCGGTTCGCCGTTGACACAGGCGGCAATACCGAACGGTCGGACGTCAACCGATGTCTCCGAAGCGGACGTCAGTGCCGAAGATACATCCTCATCCGCCGCTTGTGCAACCGACAACCGAAATACCGCTATCGTCGACAACAACCACACTCCAAACATCCTCCGATTCATACCCACAGAAAACCATTCTTTTCGGGAAAACACAAAGAAATTCTTTCGACGCTCTTCGCGTATTGCGCTTTGGGAAAAAAGATACCGAGACACGTTTAAAAAGACGTGAAAATTTATCAAACGTCGCCGATGTATTGCGATAAACAGAACCTTTGAAGGGAAC
>JAEESJ010000023.1 GCA_016286235.1 Opitutales bacterium
TTGAAAAATGGTGACGAAGTTCGGAGTCGTTTTCGGCTCCTGTCCTTTTCGGGCCAGTTTGTACAAAGGGATACCGTTGATTTTCTTGGCGGAAAAAATAGGAGGCTGTTGGTATTGGTCGCCCAAAAAACTTTGCAGAACGGTTCGAATACTTTCCTCGCAATGCCTTCGACGGAGCAAGTTTGCGTCACTTCGCCCTCACGGTCGTAAGTGGTGGTTTCGACGCCGAGTTGAATGATGCCTTCATAGGTTTTTGTCCCACACATCAACGTCTGCGAGACTTTGGTCGCTTTCCCGAGAACAATCAGCAATAGACCTGTTGCTAATGGATCCAGTGTGCCGGCATGCCCGATTTTGCGAAAACCGAAAGTATATTTTAAACGTCGAATGACGTCATACGAAGAGCATCCGCAGGGCTTATCGATCGGTAAAATGCCGTCGATGTTTGTTGTTATTCTCGCGCGTTTTGTATGGACGGACGAGTGTACCCAAGGGGTTTTGGAATTTAAAGGCGACGAAGAAAAAGGCAACGAGGCGGGTCCCAAATCCGACATATACACACTCAGGGTACTTAATGATAACGTGCTCCGTCAAAAAGATAAACGTGTTAATTTCGTGGAGTTTCGGAGTGAGCAGGCGGCTATGTGCTCCGCCGTCGTTCACCGCAAAACGTAATGTAACCGCCGCATCCCGCTTTGTTCTTTTTCCGTACCTCCAATCCGTTTTAACTAACCTTTGACACCGTTTCCAAGGCGGCGAAGGAATGTTTTTTCGAAAACCTTCGGGCACAACCGATACGTTTAACCCCTTCCCCGTTTCGGTTTTTTCAATGTCAGCATGAAGAATAAACCGCCGAGGCAGGAAGCAACGAGAAAAGTTAAATACACCGACTGCCAGCCGTACGCATCGGAGAGTTTGACGAGACCGATGCCGCTCGCGGACGCCGCCAAATATCCGAAGGTACCCGTCATCGCTGCACCCGTCGCCGCGGCTTTCTTGGAACCGAATTCCGCACCCGATAACCCGCCGAGCACCTGCGAGCCGTAGACGAAAAAGCCGACGCAGAACCAAAAGAGATAATCGACCCAACGGCAGGTAACGAAAATTTGCCCGAGCGTTTCCCGCCAAACGGTGTTGCATGCCCAATAAAATCCCATCGCAATCCCCATCAGCGTCATCATCAGGCACCCGCATAAACCGCGCCTCGTGTGCATGAACTTATCCGTGAACCAACCGATAAACAAACCGCCGAACAAGCCGCCGATTTCGGTTCCGGCAAACTTCAATCCGGCTTCCATGACGGTGCATTTTTGCGTTTGGACGATGAGAACCGGTCCCCAGCAAAGCAGTCCGGAGCGCACAAAGTAGACAAAAAAGTTCGCGATGCAAACGAGCCACAGGCGACCGTTGTATAAGATGTGGTTCCGAAACATCTGCCCGAACGATTCATCGGCATCCTCTGCATCGGTCGTTGTTTTGACAACCGGCAAATGTTCAAATTCCTCGACGGATGGTAAACCGATGGACTCCGGCGTATCGCGCAGCCGTTCCCATACCCAAAGGCTGAGAAGAAGGCTGATAATTGCCGGAATAATGAAAAGCAAACGCCAACTGCCGTATTCCAACAGCTTGGCACCGCCGACAAGCACCACAATCGAACCGATTTGATGCGAACAGTTGATGATGCCCCAGCGCGTGCCGATTTGTTGCGGTCCGAACCATTGCGTGAGTGTGCGCGATACCGACGGCCACCCCATGGATTGAAAAACGGCATTCACTGCGTACAGAATGCCGAAAACGACGGATGCTTCCCAACAACCCGCCAACAGACTGCAACACGCCGCCAAAGCCAACCCGACGGGCATAAACAAACGCGCATCGGATCGGTCGCAAATCGAACCTGCCACCATTTTAAAAACGCCGTAGACGACGGAGAATGCCGAAAATGCCCAGCCGATCGCCTCCATCGAGAACGGACACTTTTCGGATGTTCGCAACATCGTAAAATTCTGCCGAACCAGGTAGTACGCGGCGTAACCGACAATCAACGCGTACGTCAGCCGAAATCGCCAATAGCGGTATTGACGGTTGATTTCGGTAGGGTCGGAGACGGGAGGATGAGAGGGTGATGTATTCAAGAGATTTTCCTTTCGGATCGCTTGGGTTAAATGAATGACTGTCTATTCTCATTAAAGCAAATTTGGTAATTTCGGCAATAGAGAGAAAAAGGTGCACAAACACGTAAAATATATGTGTTTGATTGAAAAAATGAACAATGTTGCTGTATCTGTACTGGACAGCGTGTGTTTTCTTAAAATTCCAAAAATCACAAAAACACTTGCCAACCCCTCTCTCCTCTCTCATCCTCAAGTTAGCTTTTCCTTTGGTAGGATATCCAAGCGGCTAAAGGGCGCAGACTGTAAATCTGTCAGGGTTTTCCTTTCGGGGGTTCGAATCCCTCTCCTACCACCAGGGGCATTGTCGCCGTTGGGGATTTCCAAGTTGCTCTTATATCTTTCGGTATTTTTTTGTTCTCACGAAGATTTTGTTTTTTTGATGGTTTTTTTGGGGGATGCAACGGTGAAAAACAAAAACACCCGCAACAGGCGGGTGTTTTTGTTATGAGAGGCGGCATTTCTGTTTACATGTACTCTGATGGGTACAGTTCTTCTATATAGTCATACACGCCTACTACAGCATCCGCAACCGTCTCGAAAGCGGTACCTGTCAACGCGCGAACAATAGTATAACGAAGGTCTTGAAAGTCATAAAACTGATTTAACATGAAAGACATTACATTCTCACTCGGTTTCTCTTTTGTTCCAAAAAACTTTTCCAGGAGCACACAGAGATCGCACGCCGAACGGATGTACATCTGAACAAGCTCTTCAACCGCGCCGTACAGCCATACAAGTTCGTCACTTTTGAATATATCATCACAGATACCCTTGTCTCCGGCCACTTCATAAAGGCAATACGCCGGCGCACCACATCTGCCTTCCCATTTTTCCCTGGAAACGTTGCATTTGGTATATAGGAAATAACCTCTTCTGAATACGCGCACAACGTTGCTGATATTCGGCATCTTTATCCAATGAAGTTCAGATCCGTCAAAGAGCGTTTCGCTAAAAAAATTTCTTACTCTCTGATCAACACGGAAGTTTTGTGCGGTTTGGTGCCAAGCTTCATGAAAGTCACCGCATTTTTCCGTTATCATGTCGTATGCTATAATTTTCCGGTACAAATCACCCGGATCGTTCGGATCCGGTTTCCAAGAATCAACGATTTTCTTCCAACAAACCAACGGTTCGCAATTAATGCCTTTCGGCTTAAACTCTTCAATCATGCTTTCCAAATCCAGCAACGCACGTATGCGGTTTTGCTCCGCGTCGAACCGTTTTTTCAGAAATTCCGTACAGCCTTCGCGGCGATGTGTTTTAAAATAATCAAAAAACGCAACCTGATACTCCAGGCACTGTTGCATGTAACGGACGGCTTCTTCCCGCGCACGCAACACGACATCTTTCAACTCCTTCTCGGTGATTATGTAATCGGGTTTGTTTGAATTGAAATCATTCCACGCCTTAATCCTTTCTCCGATTTCCTGTGCATGATCCAAGAAAACCCGATCCACTTTTTCCCGAAACGTCTCCCCGTGCCCTGCCGATATACACATCATCGCGGCACATACCCCAAACGTAAGTTTTTTACAAACAGCCATACGATTTTATGAAAGTGGTCGAAGGTTTGTTTGTAAGCAATTTTTGCACCGTCTGAAATCCGAACTATTTCGAAATTTTAATTTTCAAAACAAACAAAACGACAAATCGTTTTCGGCAGTATCTCTTATTTTGATTGTGTCTGTTTAAACCGAATTTGCTTCAACAGCCCGAGACACAAAACTTTTAAAATCCGAAAAACCACTTTGCGTTTTCGGTGGTCGCACGCACGCATTCGTCATATGAAATACCTTTTAATTCCGCCAGTTTCTCGGCAACGTAATGCACATAAGTCGGGAAGTTTTGTTGACCGCGAAACGGTGCCGGCGTCAGGTACGGGCTGTCGGTTTCGATAACGATCTGCGACAAATCTGTCGCGATCGCCGTTTCGTGCGTATGCCCGAAGCGTTTAAAGGTTATGACGCCCGAGTAAGACAACAGACCGCCGTTGTCGGTTATCCACTGCGCGGCTTCGAGATCTTCCACGAAACAATGGAACATCACTTTTTTTAAATCGAAGTGCGTATATTGCAGAATTTCCTTAATCGCAAAAAAGGCATTGCGGCAGTGAATGACGACCGGTAATTCGTAAAGTTGCGCCAGTTGCAGTTGTCGCTCGAAAACCTTCATCTGCAATTTCATTTGCGGGATGTGCGCGGTATCGAAAATGCCGTGAAAATCCAGCCCGATTTCTCCGACGCCGACCGCCTGCGGCAAAAAAGTGCGCATCTGTTCCAAATCCCGTTCCCAATGCTCCGAAAGTTCCAACGGGTACAATCCGCAACAAAATTTGAGTTTCGGGTATCGCTTTGCTAAATCGGCATAAAATTCCCAATCATGCGTATTCAGCCCGCAGACAACAACGCCCTCAAGATTGTTCTCGTCCAGATGCGACAAAAACTCACTCGCACCTGCGGTTCCGAGGTGATCCAAGTGACAGTGAGCGTCGATGAGCATAAAAAGCGTGCGTTCGGTATCAGAACTACGACCCTCTCATGGTGATTGAAGAGCATACAAGAGACAAGTGCGAAATCAAGGTGCAAGGTGTCAAACATCGAGATATGTTTTTCTCGCTTTTATCCGCCCGCAGGCGGTGCTTTCCAAAAACAGACTTGCCGAAGTGTCGTCGGAAACAAACAATGAGAATGTGAATGTGCCGAACGCGATCACGCTGGCGCGTATTCCGCTGATTTTCGCAATCGGTTTTTTCTTTTATGCTTCTTTTGCGGGTTCGAAAACGCTGGCGTTTATTCTGTACGTTCTGACGGGCATCACCGATTGGCTGGACGGCTGGGCGGCACGCAAATATCATCAAATTTCCGACTTCGGGAAACTGGCGGATGCGCTGATTGATAAAATTTTTATCATCGGCATGTTCCTTTTGCTGGCGGGGAAGGGACTGGTTCCGACATGGGGCATTTTCTGCATGTTGCTCATCGTTTGTCGCGAGTTTTTTATTACCGGACTGCGCGTGATGATCGCAAAGAACGGAACCGTTATGGCGGCGGAAGCATCGGGAAAGTTGAAAACCGTCCTGCAAATCGTCTTCACGGGCGCGTTTTTTCTCATCGAAATGTTGCGCGTCGATGCCGCCGCATGGTTCCCGACGGAAGGTCTTCATATTCTGACGGTTATCAATAATATCCTGTTTGTGACGGCGACATTTTTGACGGTTCATTCCGGTTGTCATTATTGGCAACGTTATCATCGTTCATTGTCGTAAGTCGTTGCCTCCGTTTTGTCGGCGTGTTAAAATAAGGCATGTCGGTCTTTGAGGAATGGTTAAAGCAGTTGGACGAAGAGCTGAAGTTGGGCGGTCGGTTGGTATTGGACGCCGATCAACGTTGTTTTTTGATGTTTGATGAAAAACTGCTGGTTGAAATCGGCTACGAACCGTCGGCGCAAACATTCCGCTTTCAAGGTGCTTTGGAGAGCAAAAGCGTGCCGCAACAGACCTTTTACAACGCGCTTTTGGAGCATAATCTCGGTTGGAAGGATACTGACGGTGCGGCTTTCGGATTGCAACTCGGAAGCGAAAAAACGCAGTTGGTGCAAAACCTGCCGGTGGCTTCGTGCGATTACGCCCTCTTTAATCGTTCGCTGGAACGTTTTGTAAATACCTTTGAGTACTGGCTCAACCATATCGAAGCCCTGAAATCCTCCGAAACGCACGAAAAAACGGCGGGTATTTTGGTATAAAAAAATCCAAAAATCGACCGATGTATAAGGCATGGTTCCCTTTACTTCGTTTCAAGGTATCTGTACCGCTCTCGTGACGCCGTTTGTCGACGGAAAAATTGACTATGCGTCGCTAAAAAATTTGATCGAACGCCAATGCGCTTCCGGCGTTCACGGTTTGGTGTTGGCGGAAATCACGGGCGAAAATCCGACATTGAGCGATGAAGAACGCAAAGATTTACTGTCGTTCGTCGTTCAAACGGTCGGCGGTCGGTTGCAACTGCTGATGACCGTCGATGCCAACGATACGCGGCGGGCATTGAAACAAATAACGGCTTATGAAGCACTCGGGGCGGACGGTTTTCTTGCCGTAACGCCGTTTTACAATCAGCCGACGCAAAACGGTTTGTATTTACACTTTGAAGCTCTGGCAAAGGCAACCGACAAGCCGATTTGTCTGTACTCGTCGCCGTTTCGTTGCGGTGTGGAGATTGCGCCCGAAACCGTTCGACGTTTGCGGGAAAATCACAAAAACATCGTCGCGATTCAGGAAAACGGCAGTTCGTGCAATCGCGTTGCGCAACTGGTCAAAGAGAACGATGCGGATTTTCGGGTGTTGACAGGCGAAGATGTCATGATGTTGCCGTTTTTCTCGCTCGGTGCCAAAGGGATCGTGAGTGTTGCCGCAAATTTAATTCCGAATGAAATTGTACAATTATATCGTTTGGTATCCGAAAATAACTTTGAAGCGGCGGCGGATCTCCATCGACGCTATTATGCACTGTTTCGCGCTTTGACGATTGAAACCAATCCCGTGCCGATCAAATATCTGCTTCAACGCAATGGCTTGATTAAAAGTGCCGAAGTTCGCTTGCCGCTGTGCCCGTTGAGCGAAAAAAATGTTGCGGTGATGGAGAAAGCGGTTGAGGCGTTGAAGGGAGAGATTTGAGAGATAAGCTTTATGTTGCGACGGTACGAAATGCCTGCGTTTAGATAAAAAATCAGAATCAAAACAACGCTTCTTTACTTTTTAAACGATAAGTGCAACGGAAACGGCGGTTTGCACGATGTCGGGCGGCAACGCGAAACAATGCTTCCGAAAAGCGTCAACAAATCCGTCAAAACGTCGAATGCCGCCGAACGGCACTGCTCTCCGCAAGTTCATTTCCCTTCCTTCGTTTCGGGTTCCTTTTCGTCTTCTTTATCCTCTTCTTCTTCCCTGCTCCCCTCGTCTTCCGCTTCGTCTTCTTCTCCTGAAATGACAGCATCTTTTTCATCCTGCTTTGGAACAAAAAAGGATTCCTCTTCGTTTGCCGGAACTTCTTTTATGACGGACAGCACGGTGTTTTTCTCCGCCTTTTGTTCGTCATATTCCAGGTGATGAAACGGATAATCCCGGATATTCAATCCTTTCCCGAACGGTAATTCTTTGATACTCGCGAAAAACAATCGACTTTTTCGGTTGGGTTGCAATGCGGAACCGCACATGTCGCAGGGAATAGCGGGAATTTCTCCTTTGGAAAATGTGGTTGCGTCCAGTTGAATAAACATGCGTGCATCATACCGTATTTGTTTGTATGTGAGATTGGCGAGATTTCCTTCCAATATGCCGGCGGATTCTTTCGCTACGGGATTTTCGCAAAACAAACAACGTTTATGTTCGTTTGCGACATGTGTTGAAAATGCTTGTACGGCTTTCGTTGCCGATGTCTCTTCTTCCTTGGGTTGTTTGTTGCCTTTTTGCGCGTTGCGAACAGCCTCACAAAACGGAACACAACACGCATAACCCGGAATTGCGGTCTTTAAAAAATACAACAAAAACACATGTTGCAAGTCATGAAGATTTTTTTCGGCTTCGCAACGAAAGATCTTCGGAGATCTGCAATACTCGCACGATACTGTAATCTTTTGCTTTTGCCGTCCGCCTGCGCAGGAACCGCAATGCTCATTGTAGTCTTTCTGGCTGTCAAAAGCACGCATATTGCACTCCATGCAGATAAATTCACCGTGACCGTGAATCGCATGCGCCAAGTAATCGCGTTCTGTTTTGAAAGCTTTTATTTCCTTTTTGACATTCTCGTTTTCACGGATTTGTTTCATATAATGCCGACAAATGTATTGTTTGTGACGAACGGCGGTATGAATGATAAATCTTTCAAGCGTCGGAATGCCTTCACGACAAACATGGCAACGCCATCCGTAATCAACGTGTGAAGCGTCTCTGTGTAACTCGTAATCCTTTATTTTTTCAAAAGTACGCCATATACAGTATCGACATGCCGTCTTTTTATGTACGTCGAGCATGTGTTTCCGATAAGAATTGAGATCTTTAAAATGCCGTCTGCAATCACAACACAAGTACGTACGGTGGTTTAGGAGAAGGTGTTTTGCCATGGTTTCGAGTTTATGGCACGAAAACGGTGACTTCGTTCCGTCTTTTTTATGCGCCTCCATACATTTTCGGCATTCCAAAACTCCGTAGGAAGCCGCTGTCGGCAGGCACGTTGTTACGATGAGCAATATGAATTTTTTCATAAATTTTCGAATATGTTTCCGTTGGTTTCGTGCCCCGTCAAAGGTACGACGTCAATGTCGGATACGGGAACCTTTTTATGTTTTTTGTTGTCCGTACTCGTAAGCGTTGTATCGACGGATTTGGTCGAAAACGACGGCGATTGAGGGACTTCGGGATTGTCTTTAATCGGTCCGTCGGAGTAATTACGGACACTTTTTTCGTCGCATTCCGACGCAATCTCATTTGCAATCTTCAAATCATCCGACAGATTTTTCCCGCTCTTGTCACCGCTTCCGTCAATAATGCAATAAAACGGGTGCGTGACCGTATCCAACCCGGTTCCGAAAGGCAGGCGGTCGATTTTTAAGGCGAACAGTCGACTTTCGACGTTGTGTTGTGCTTTTTGACCGCAAAAACAGGGAAGGTTTTGTTCTTTCGATAAAACCAATACCTGGATTCCGGAGCGCAAAAAAACATCCGCACTGATGTGCGGTTGATTGTCAAAAATATCTTTGTCAATTTCGGGCGTCAGTTCTCTTTCGCATAAAAAACACAAACCGTGCTTGTGATAAACGTGTTTCGAAAAATTCCTTATGCCTTTCAGAAACTTTTCTCTTACGTCGCCTTCTAAATCGTCTTTGAGATAATCCGAATAATCGGTTAAAATCGCTCCCCGGAACGATTCGCAACAATCGGACAGGACACGTACCGTCGCAAAAAAATCAAGCCAGGATCCGTGAAAATGAGCCGTATGAAGCTTCCGAACCCAATGGCTTCCGAAATGTACGGGTGCCTGAGGACAACACGAGACGTTGTTTAAGCTCAAAAGAGAATTGTCCTTCCCGTGCTGTTTTCGATGGCGTTCCCATTCGCGCGGATCACGAAAAGCACGCAGATTGCAGGCAAAACAAACGGCTTCCAGGTGTTCTTTTATTCGGTGATGCCAATATAATTTTCTGTCTTTGACGTGAAAAGTTTGCGGACATTTCGGACACAGCCAAGTGCCGTGTTCCAAAGCACAGTGAACCGCAAGGCGCGTAAAATCGGGATACGATTGTTTGCACGACGGACAAATGTCGGCAAACATCGAGAAGCTTCCGATGTACAAAAACAACAACGCCGACGGGATGCAACGAAGATTAAAGGGGATATTACTGCGCATACACGCTTCGAATTTAAGGCGGAAAATAAAACACTTTGCAAGTTCTTTTTTCTTCTTCCAAACGGGTACTGAAAAATTTTCAAAATACGCTTCCGATATTTGAATTTTACAAAGCATTCCGCTTTTGTCGGTATAGGTTCAAAGGCGTTATGATTGTCTTTCTGGAGGGAACGGTCGAATTTTTAACCGAAAGCGGCATCTGTTTGAACGTTCACGGCGTTGGTTACGAAGTGTTCGTACCGCAACCGCAGACGTTTGGGTTACATGAGACGTCTCGGTTGTTCACGTACGCGGTTTATCGCGAAGATAATCAGCAATTATACGGATTTCCGACGTTCGAAGAACGCAACTGTTTTAAGCTTTTGGTCGAAAAAGTGAACGGCGTCGGTCCGAAACTGGCACTGATGTTGTTGACGGCTTTTAAAATGTCGGAACTGTGCGAGCTTCTTGTCCGCCAGGATGTTGCGGCGTTGTCGAAATGCCCCGGTGTCGGCAAAAAAACCGCGCAACGCCTTGTGTTGGAATTGCAGGGCTGTTTGAAAAAACTGCCGACGACGGTTACGGTCGATGCGCCGAAAAAAGCCTCCGTGTACGACGATGCGGCGGCGGCATTGACGGTGCTCGGTTATGCGCCCAAACAAGCCGAAGCGTTGACGGAGAAGGTGCGCGAAACGTTTCCCGACGAAGTGACCGTCGAAGGCATTTTAAAGCGTGCGTTGCAATCGGTAAAGAAGGGGACGTAGAAATTTTACTTTTCGGTGTCGACAGGAAGGTGTTTTTTCGGTTGTTCGCGCATCCGAACATTCCGTATGTGCTCGTTATTGTAAGTTTTCGTACGGAACTGTAAGACCGACATCCGTCGCGTAAGGAGTATAAAATAACGTATAGCGTTTGTTGGGCGTTAAAGCGGTTAAAAGTATGAAGACATCGGCATTCGATCTGTTTTGAAGAGTGTGCAAAACGGTTTGCATCGGTGTTTTGAAAAACGGACATTTTTGAATATGTTTGAATATCCCAGGAGCTTTTTGTCGTTTTATGGATAGTTGATTTTCGCCTCGCATACCGTTATCCCGAGGTAATTCGGTATGTTCCGAGCATATTGGCTTGTGTTGCCATTATTCAGAGGACACCGCGGCGCTTTTTTTCGGACGTTAAATATGCATCACTGTCTGTGAGTTTTTTAGGATCTTTGGATCCTGCGCCCGTTCCGTTATCTCGAAGCATTTGGCATATCCCGAGGATATCGGCTTATGCCGTCATCGTTCAAAGGATACTGCGATGCTTTCTTTTCCCGTACGTACACAACCCTTCGGAGCACAACGTTGATTTGACGGGTTATGTGCGTAAAAAAGCACTTGCGGTTTGCGGTAAAAAAACTTCCAATGAGCACTGAGTATGCCAGGAGTTCTTCCGCCGCTTTTGCTGAATACGCCTGCGACGCCCGGGGCACCCGGGGCGTCGTCGTTTCTGATGATGCTGTTGTTTGCGCTGGCGTTTTGGTTTTTGATGATTGCACCGCAGCGAAAGAAGCAGAAACAGCAGGAAAAAATGATTTCTGCGTTGAAGGAGGGCGACGAAATCCTGACGACTTCGGGATTGTTTGCGACGGTGATGCAGGTAAAAAACGATCGATTGCTTATCAAAACGGGCGATTCAAAGCTGGAACTGCATAAAAACTTTGTTCAAAGCAAAATCACCGATCCGAAAACAAAGACCGCACCGAAATCGAGTAAAAAATGAAAAGGTTGAATGCGCGTCTGTGGATTACGGCGATTGCTTTGTTGGTTGGGCTTTCGCAATTAACGCCGTGGCACGATAAACCGTACGATGCGTATTTGCTGAGCGAGGTAAAGCAAAATCGGGATACTTTCCGAGGTGCTTGGGAGGAGGCGCGTAAGCAGGTTGCCGAAAAAAAGGCTCCCAATCTGATGCACGCGCTGTTGACGTTGTGTCACGAGAAAAATTTAGATTTGAGCACGTGTTTTACGCAATTCAACATCGCCGATATTAAGAACATCGATAAACGTAACCGTATTTTGTTGCAACATTTGCTTCAAAAATCGCGGAGTGTTTTCAGGCAGGGCTTGGATTTGAAGGGCGGCGTGGCGTTTTCGCTGAACATCCGTCCGCAGTTGCTTGAGAAAAAGTCCGATGACGAGTGTCGGCGGATGGTGCAAAAAGCCATTGAGGTCATTTCGGGGCGCATCGATGCGCTCGGGGTGGCGGAGCCGCTGGTGCGTCCGCGCGGTCGCGGCGGAATTGAAGTGCAGTTGCCGGGAATTTCGTTGGAAAGCAATTCCGATATTGTCGGTGCGCTAAAAAAGCCTGCGAAGCTGGAATTTCGCTTGGTCAACGAGGATGTGCGCGAAGGCGAGCCGATTCCGACGGGGTACGAAAAGTTATTTTTGGAGCGCGAAGACGACAAGGGCGAAGCGGTGTTAGTGCCGTTGATTGTCAAAAAAATTCCCGAAATGACGGGGAAATCGGTGAAGGAAGCGCATCCCGTTGTCGACCAATACGGCAAGTACGAAGTGAGTCTTCAAATGACGCCGGAGGGGAAAGAGCGTTTCGCGGCGGTGACGCGTCAAAATCTGCACAAATCGTTGGCGATTGTGTTGGACGGGAAGGTGTGTTCGGCACCGGTGATTCAGTCGGAGATCACCGGCGGGCAGGCGAGTATTTCGGGGCACTTTACGCAACGGGAAGCGATTGAGCTGTCGAATGTTTTGAACAATCCGTTGGAATTCGAGCTGGATTTGGCGGAAATTTACGAAATCGGACCTTCGCTGGCGGCGGGAGCTCGCAATGTTGCCGTGAATGCGTCGATCATCGGTGTCGGTCTGCTGATGGCGGTGATGATTGGTTATTACCGTCTGCCCGGTGCTGTTTGCGGATTGGCGCTGGTGCTGAATTTTATTTTTATCCTGGTGTCCTGGGTGGTTTTAAATGCGACGATTACGCTCCCCGGTATTACGGCTCTGGCATTGACACTCGGGATGGCGACGGATGCCAATGTTTTAATCTTTGAGCGCGTGCGCGAAGAAATAAGGAACGGTCGGGATACGGAAACGGCACTGGAGGTCGGGCATAAGAAAGCACTTTGGACGATTTTGGATTCCAACATTACAACGCTCTTGACGGCGGTATTGCTGGTGTTTTTCGGTGTCGGTTCCGTAAAAGGGTTTGGTATTACGTTGGCGGTCGGTGTGCTGACGACGTTGTTCACGGTTTTGTGCTTCAATCGCGCGCTTTTGGAGTTTTTGACGCAAAGAGGGAAATTTAAGCTCTCGCCGCGTGCATGGCTCGGTGAAGCGAATTTTAATTTTTTGTCGCGCCAAAAAACGGCGACAACGGTTTCGGTTGTTTTGTTTCTCATCGGTTGCGTTGCGTTGGGCGTCCGCGGGAAAAGCGTGCTGAGTATCGACTTTGTCGGCGGTGAGGAACTGCTGGTGCGCGGTGATAAAGAGATCGATTGCCAAATCGTGCGGCAAATCGCGCAACAACGTCATTTGGGAGAAGTGAATGCCGTATATCAAAAGACGGTCGGCGAGGCGATGCCGCTGTTGAAGATACAGACCGAAAAAAATCGCGGCACCGCCGTGTTTGAGGCTCTGAAAGAAACCAATCCCGATGGGCATTTTAAGTGTCTGGCGCACAACCGCATGGGGGCATCGGTCAGTTCGGATGTCCAAAAAAATGCGCTTTTGTCGATTACGTTTGCTCTTATCGGAATTCTTATCTACATTGCGTTGCGTTTTGAGGTCAGCTACGGCATCGGTTCCGTCCTGGCACTGTTGCACGATACGCTTATCACGGTAGGTTTGTATATCGCTTTCGGGCACCAGTTCACGGCACCGATGGTGGCGGCAGTGTTGCTGGTTATCGGTTATTCGATTAACGATAAAATTATCATCTTCGACCGCGTGCGCGAGGAGTTAAAAATAAATCCGTTCGCGCCGTTGCCGCAACTTGTCAATTTGTCGATCAACAAGACCTTATCTCGTACGTTGATGACCGGGATGACGACCTTCATACCCGCGTTGCTGTTATATCTGTGTTGTTCTGGCATCGTCCGCGATTACGCGTTGGTGTTCATGCTGGGTATTCTCATCGGTACGTTTTCGTCGATTTTTGTCGCCGTTCCGATTTTCTGCAAGTACAACCGCAACGATCGGAAGCGTTTAGAGGCAAAGCCGGTCGAATCTGCTCCCTACGAGACTCTCAATTCCTAGATGCATTGGGTTTTTGCGTCGCCGCCGAAACCGCCCGAGTGGCTGAGGGCGTGCGTTGAAAGAAGCGGTTATCGTCCCGAAATTCAACAGTTGTTGTTGCAAAAAAGCTTTCGGGATGAAACGGAATACGAAGCTTTTCTTTCGCCGTCGCTGAAAAACATCGAACCGCCCGAGAAAATTGAGAACATTCCGGAAGTCGTTCGCCGCCTGCATGACGCCTGTGTGAAACATCAGCGCATCGTGGTTGTGAGCGATTATGATGTGGACGGTGTGACGTCGATGGCACTGTTGCATCGTTTTTTTTACCGCTTCGGATACGAATTTATACCTGTTTTCCCGAACCGCGAGAAGGAGGGGTACGGATTGACGGAAGCGGTAACGGATCGGGTTTTAAAAGATTATGCACCTTTTGACCTGTTGGCGGCAACGGACTGCGGTACCAATTCGGTCGAAGCGGTGCAACGGTTGCGCGATGCCGGCGTTGAGGTTCTGATTGTCGATCATCATCAACGTTCCCGCGACGCATTACCGAACGCCGTGATTGTCAATCCGCACCTGAACGAAGCCTCACATTCGCAATCGGCATTGGGTTTATGTACGGCGGGTTTGATTTTCAAGTGCCTGCATGCGTGGCTGAAAATTCTGCGTTCGGAGAATGTTCGCGGCGCGCAAGAACTGCGTTTGAGTTCGTTTTTGGATTTGGTTGCTCTTGCGACCGTTGCGGACTTGGTTCCGTTGCAACACGATAATCGACTTTTCGCGGCTTTCGGTTTGCGCGAACTGCAACGAACCGCATCCGTCGGTTTGCGGGCGTTGTCGGAAGTCTGCGGTGGCGATCCTTCTTATCCGCTGACAACGGAGGATATAGCGTTCAAATTGGCACCGCACATCAATGTCGGCGGACGTTTGGAATCGGCGGAACTGCCGTTTGAATTGTTGACGAGCGACGATGAAGCTCGTTGTTGTTTGTTGGCGCGGCAACTGGCGCGGAAAAATGCGGAGCGTCAGGAAACGGAACGTCGCATCGCCGCGGAGGCGGAAGTTTTCATCAACGAACGACCGTATCAACGGGCATATGTATTGTATCAACCGCATTGGCATGTCGGTGTTGTCGGGATTGTAGCGGGGCGTTTAACGCGTAAATATCACTGCCCGGTGTTTGTTTTGGGACAACAAAACGGATTTGCGAAAGGCTCTGGGCGCAGTATCGAGGAAGTAAATTTAACGGAACTTTTTTCGGAGGCACAACCGCTGTTGCGTCATTGGGGCGGGCATCCGGCGGCGGTCGGTCTGGAAGTCGAAATCGACAACATTTTACCTTTGGAGATACGCTTGAATGAAATTTTATTTCAAAAATTTCACGATTGGCCGCAACCGACATTGTCGATTGCTTCTGTTTTGTCCGAAACTTCACTGACAGAGGATTTTTTGGATGAACTGGAACACCTGGCGCCGTTCGGTCATGGAAACGAAATGCCGATTTTTGCCTTGAAAGACGTTGTTTTGGCGAAACCTGCCGAACATTTCGGGAAGTACGGTGTACATTTGCGTTTAATGTTAAACGGACATCGCGCCGTCGGTTGGGGGATGGGCGATGCGCGCATTCCGCAGAACAAACCGCTCGATTTCGCCGTTCAACTCGGTTGGTCGTGTTGGAACGGACGGCGCACGTTGCAGGTACAGGTGGTTGATTGGCGGGTAAGTAAAGAGGGAGAACAGAGATAAAATGTCGCGAGAATCCTAATATACTGCGTGATGGATTTCGATGCGAAAAATATCGATGGCTCGAAAGGTTTTAGTAGCACGGAACGTGTTTTTGTATGTTTTTTTCGGTTGCATGCGGGGTCGATAACACATAATCGGTACATGTCGAGGAAATGGTAACGACGGATAAATGTTTCGGCGTTTTTTAATGAATTGATTTTTGAGAATAACTTTTGTCGTTTTTTGATGCATAAATAACAGAAAAAGAATTTTTTGCGATAGAGGCGGTTGTACGGGAAATGTTGCAATACATATTCTTCCTTCCATTGCCGCATCTTTCCTTAAAAAATTGACAATCCGCGCCCATTCCTTGAAATAAAACCGTGGCGGATTGCGAAGACGTTGTGATTGTCGGAAGCGGATGCGCGGGGTTGTCCGCGGCAATTTATACGGCGCGTTCGCAGTTGAAGCCGTTGGTCATCGAGGGTGAGAAGCCCGGCGGTGCGTTGATGCCGTCGGCAAAAGTCGACAACTATCCCGGGTTCCCGGAAGGCATCGGCGGGGCAGAGTTGATGGAGCGGATGCGTCGACAAGCCGAGCGGTTCGGGACGCGCTTTGTGAAGGCATCGGTGCAGAAGGCGAGGCGTCACGATGAGAAGGAAGAGACGATTTTAACGCTTTCCGACGGAACGACGGTGACGACAAAGGCACTTATTATTGCGACGGGGTTGCAACCGAATCGGCTTTCGTTGCCGCACGAAGAGGAGTTGCTTCAGGGCAAGGGGCTTAGCATGTGCGCCACCTGCGACGGTTTTTTTTACAAAGATGAAGTTGTGTGCGTTATCGGCGGCGGCGATCATGCCTGCGGTGAGGCGTTGCATTTGAGTGCGTTATGTAAGAAGGTTTTTTTGGTGCATCGGCGCGACGCGTTGCGTGCGTCGGAAATTGTCGCCGAGCAGGTGCTGAAAAACGAGAAAATTACCTGCGTCTGGAACCATATTCCGACAGATTTTAAGTTGGATGCGGACGGTTGCATCGAAGGGTTGGTTGTGCGGAACGTCGTCGACAAAACGGAACGCGTGCTCCCGTGCAAAGGCGTATTTTTGGCGGTCGGGTGGCACAATTCACAGGTGTTTAACGATTTTGTCGAAGTCGACGAACAGGGGTACATTAAAATTGCTTCAAAGGCGGTTTGCACCTCCGTTCCCGGCGTGTTTGCGGCGGGTGATTGCGTCGATAAGTACTACCGCCAAGCCGGCGTGGCGGTCGGCATGGGCATTCAAGCCGCTTTGGAAGCGCGCGCGTGGCTGAGAGAGCGGGCATGAGCAGATGCGGTCGGTGCGAACGCGAGGCAACGGTGCGGTTGACGGACGTAGATGTCAACGGTTGCATGCGGGAGGCGTTTTTGTGCGATGAATGTGCGAAAACGTGCGGTATTTTGACGCCGAACGCTTATGACTTGATCGACGGATTGCCGTCGCGGGAGTGCGGGTTGTTGCTTTCGAACCGCATTTGTCCGAACTGCGGTTGTACGCACGAATGGCTTGAAGCGCACAAGCGTGTCGGTTGCCCGCAGTGTTATCGCGCGTTTGATGACTTGAAGCTCTGCGGTTTTAAGGATTGTAATGTTTATTTCGGCAAAATCCCCGCAAAACAACGCACGAAAGAAGCCTTCCAGCCGCGCTTGCAGTATCTGGAAGAGAAGATGAAAACCTTGGCGAAGAACGAGTGTTTCGAAGCGGCGCAGGCGGTTCGGAAACAACTTCGAAGCATCGAACGGGAGATGAGGCGATGCACCAGCTGACGTTTGATACGCAAAGCAAGTCCGTTTTTCGGCGTTTATCGCAGAAAAAGCAGCTTCAATTAATGGCGTTTTTGAGCGACTTGAATTTTGAAAATACGGCGCAAATCGGAAAATTTAAGCGCGGCGATAAGACGCTTTACCGGCTTCGATGGCAGGATTTGCGCATTTATTTCGAATGTGCGAAGGAGGATTTATTTATCGTTCATTACCTTTTGCCGAAGCACACGTGGAATGATTTTCTGTTGCGCGCCAATTTGCCGATCGACGAGGAAGCCGTCGAGAAGGATGAGCGTTTTTGGCAATTTTTGGAGAAGTTGTAATGGCATCGGAGAAAAAGCACGACGTTCCGTTGGCGAAGATTTATCTGTTGCCCAATCTGTTCACGGCGGGCAATTTGTTTTTCGGATTTTTGTGCCTTATTCGTTGCATTCAGGCACGTTACAGCGAGGAAGCAATGACGTCGTTTGCGCTCTATAACCAAGCCGTTTGGTGCATTTTCGGATCGCTGGTGTGCGACGGTCTGGATGGGCGTCTGGCGCGGTTGGGCGGCAAAGAATCGCTGTTCGGGAAGGAGTTTGATTCGGTGGCGGATGTGATTTCCTTCGGTCTGGCACCGGCGATGATCGTGTTTTTTCTCATTCTTTCGCCGGAAAATAATTTTCCGTTTTTTCGAAAAATCGGCTGGCTGATCGGGTTTATTTATTTACTGTGCGGTGCGGTACGTTTGGCGCGCTTTAATGTTATCACCCATCCGCTGTTGCCGAAAGAGCAGAAATTGCCGCAGCACGCCGCCTCGTTTTTTATCGGATTGCCCATTCCCGCCGCCGCAAGCGTGATTGCGTCGTTGGTGTTGGTGATCAATCGCTTCGATTTGAAAGCCTGGGCATTGTTGTTGCCGCCGTTGATGTTGCTCATTGCCTGGTTGATGATCAGCAATGTTCTCTATCCGAGCTTCAAGCATATCGATTGGACGACGGAAACCAAACTGCGTGCATTTGTGGGCATTATCGGTGTTTTGGCGATTATTTTCATGTTTGAAGAGCTGTCGTGCGCAATTTTGTCGCTTACGTATGTTTTTTACGGATTGATCCGTCATTTGAGGCGGCGCAAGGTTGAGGAGTAAGAACGAGCTAGGGAGGCCTTCGTGTTTTTTGGGGAAAGTGCTTTGGGTATTTTTCATGGAGAACGAAAGCAGTCTTTTGTTTTTTTTCGAGGGACGGAGGCGATCAATCGTCGGTTTTGCGTTTTAACGGGTCAGAGCGGGTTTTTTGTTTCAAAAAAACGATATATATCCGTTAAAACGGGGTGATGTGCTCCGATTGTTAAGTTTGCACGGATAAAAAAAGTAAAAAGTTGCGGAGGCGGTTGAAGATAGTCAAAGAAAAATTTTCCCGATAAGATGGGGGTGTTCAAGTTTATTTTCCGATATTTTCACCGTCTGCGTGCCGCTTGGCGCAAATGGTGTAATCCGCAGGTGCGTCGTGGTCGAAAAGGAGAACGTGCAGCGGTGCGTTTTTTGAAAAAAGCCGGCTACCGAATTCTCGATACCAATTACCAAAGCGGTCGGTATGAATTGGATATTATCGCCGAAAAAGATGGTTGCATCGTGTTTGTCGAGGTGCGCGGTCGGCAGCAATCATCGTTGCAAAGCGGTTACGATTCGGTCGATAAAAATAAAAAGCACGCTCTGCGTTGTGCCATTTATGCCTATTTAAAGAAACATCGTCGCATTCAACATTGGCGGTTGGATATTATTGCCGTCGAATGGGACGGAAACGGGAAAATTTCGGCGCTTCGTCATTACGAAAATGTTCCGTCGAAGAATGTTCGCGGGCGCGGTGTTTATTGACCGAAAACGTACTTTAAGCGCAATTAGTTTGGATTTTCCACGTATTCGCAACAGAGGATTAAGTACTTGAAAAGTTTATAAATCGTCGGTTGATCGCATTCGGTTTCACGAAGTTTGGTGAAAAATCCGATGTCGTGATCCGTTTTGGCGACGGCCTGCAGGGCGAACGGCGCGTGTGCGTGTTGCAACGGAAGGGCGAGGGCTTTTTCGTACGTTTCGTACGGCAACGGCGCAAGATCGAAGGTTTTAAGGATAAAAAAGAACACTTCGTCGTCGGCTTTTTCCACTTGCACGGTGCGATTTTGTTCCAAAATAAACTTCAGACAGCCGTTTTCGTTGAGCTGCAGGTTTTGCAATCCGATGCTCTCGCCAAACGCCTTCAGTTCGATATCAATTAACATAACTCAAACATTTTCCTCCAAAATTTTCGCATCCAACATTTCCTGTATGGTTGCCAAAAAGTGCGTGCGAACATCCGGCGATGAAAAAACGGAATCGGGATATTTTCGCAGAAACACCGTCAGTTGCGTTAGAAAGAATATGCGTTCTTCGTCGGTGCGGATGCCGACGGTTTTCATCAGTTGCGAAAGTTGATTTTCGTCGAGATATTCCTTCAAAATCGCCTGCATGAGGGTCTTTGTGAGGATATAAGCGGTTTCTTGGATGGAAGTCTCTTGCGGCATAATCAGGCGAGATGCGGGAAAGTTTGAACGGCTTTTTGCATCAGTTGTACGTTTAAATCCTGTATCGTGCCGAGTTTTTCCGTTGTTCGGCAGGTGTTGACAATGGCGCTTGCAATTGACGGATCGGGGCAACTTTGCAGCTCCGACGTCAGACAGCGCGTGACGACGGATAAATTTTCGCTGAAATGCTCAAAGGCGCTTCGGGTGTCGTTGAAACCGTCGATGAGATTTTGTGTGAGCAACTGGAACGTTTGCAGCGGATTGCCTTTTAACGGTAAAAGTTTATCCAAAATCAGGGCATTAAAATCCTTCGGCGGCAGCGTAACGTCGTGCGTGAAATGCGCGGTGACTTCCCGTAACAGCGGTGCCAATTGGTAGCTGTCCAAAATGCGATCGCCGTGTTTGTTTAACAACTGAGTCCGCACCTTATCCAGTTCGCCGATTTGGGTTTCCAACGCGCGGATTTGCTGCTGAATTTGCTGTTGTTCGGCTTCATCCCGCGGTTCTTTCGATGATGCCGAAGAGCGTTCGTCGGCAAACTTTTTAAGATTTGCCAGCTTGCGTTCCCAAACGTCGCGAACGATCTGCAACGCGTTGTGTTGTTCCGCAACATCTTCGAACGTTTTCAGTGCATCTTTGACGGTCGCTTCCGTGCATTGTTTTTTCAGCGACAGTTCTTCCAGCTTTTGGAAATAACTTTTATATTTTTCTTCGCTGCCCGAGAAAAGCGCATTGGAACGCTCTTGGATCGTGCCCTGCAAATCTTTTTGCATTTGGCTGTTGATCATTGTCAGGCGCACTTCCGTCTGCTTCGTAATGCGTTTGCTACGGGCGTCCTGTTCGTTCACCTTTTGGGAATCGGCGGCTTCCCGAACGCCGTTGATCGGTTTTCGGCTGTTGCGGAGACCTTTTTTATGTTGCGCTTTTTTCGTTTGCTTTTGCGCCATAAAGCCCGACATACATTCGTCGTCTTTCGTGCTCGGATCGACTTCGTTCGTCGCTACCTGAACCGTTTGGTTGTCCAGTTTTCCCGTTTGCGTCTCCGAAACGGGCTGTTCGTCATTGACAAACGCCTGATCCGTTTGCACCGCCGCTTGGGTTTGAAAATTCAGTGCACCGTCAACCATTGCCTGCAAAAGAAGCATTTTTTGTGCCGGAGGCGGAAAAATTTTTGGAAAAGACGGGTTTTAAAAAGTATTGTTGTGCTTTGGAATTTACGGAAACCACTCGGGAGGTTAGTGCAGGAGAGAGGGCGATGGGCGATTTTTGAAGCATGTTGTCCTGCTTATCGCGAAAAAAGATGATATCCCCACGGTACATGCGTGTTCGTTTCGGGTACTTTGTGCGAATTTTTTGCCGTCTTTTCGGAAAAATTTCCTTCCGACGTACGTTGCGGTTTGGCTTCTTGAGTTCTTCGTCCGAAATTTTGACGCGGATGCCTTATGTGCACGGTAGGTGCGGTATGCAAAAATACTGCCGTCGAAACTCAATCCTCAACCGTATGAATGTACCGCGGGTGTTTAGTGAAATAACGCATCAATGTCAAACGGTGGATTTTGGCGTTGTGGCGTACGTCGACGGGAAAATTTTTATACACGCAAAAGCTTCGAATTTTTGCAGTGACCGTACAGGCTTTTGCCAAATGTCGCAATTCCAGAAATAAGGATTGTGTTTCATCTTTCGAAAGGCGGTTTTTTGGTTCAATCACGATGGCGGGAACGATTTGATTGTTTACCTTAAACGCAATCAGTGCTGAACGAAACACCGCTTTGTGGGTATTAAAGATCGCTTCGCAACAGTCGGTGTAAAAGGTTCGTTCCGCCGTTATAACGCGTTCTTTTTTGCGTCCGCAAAACCACAAGCGCCCTTGTGCATCCAAATAACCGATATCGCCCATACGGTGCCAAAGGATGCCGTCGGTATCGTAAATTTTCGCGTTTTTCGTCGCCACATCATCATTTAGGTAACGCTTGCTGACATAAGGTGCCGAAACGGTAATTTCACCGATTTCGCCCGTCGGCAGAGCATTCGGCAAAGTGTCGAGCGGTTCGTCCGTAATCGGCAGGATGCGAACGCGCACGTCCGGCAACGGATAACCGACACAGGTTCCGCTCCCCTGCAATGTTTGTTCGTACGTATCCCGCAGGACTTCTTCTGCGGAAATACACGCCACGGGCAGGGCTTCCGTTGCGCCGTAGGGCGTGAAAACGCGACCGTTCGGCAACAGCGCTTGAACGCGTTTCAGCAACATCGGATGTACGGGTGCGCCCGCCAGAAAGAGACGCTTTACGGATGGCAACAGGATGTTGTTTGCTTCGCAGTACGTTGCCAGTTTCGTCCACAGGCGCGGCGAACCGAAGCTGTGCGTGACGTTATGCTTCAGGATGGAAGGAATAATTTTCTTCGGGTCGAGCGTACTCGGACGCGAAGGATTTATTTCCGGCAGAACCGTCGTCAGTCCCATCGCGGGATTATAGAGGGAAAATACTGGCAACAGCGGAAAATCAACCTCGCCGGAGCGAATATCGAAAGTTCGTATCAAAGCCTCCGTTTGGGCATTCAGTTCGCCGTACGTGTACACGGCACCCTTCGGATGTCCCGTGGAACCCGAGGTGAACAAAACCGCCGCCGTATTCTCGGGACGAGTTTCGGGTTGAAACGTGCAGGCAAAGTTACGCTTCGAAAGTTTGCGCTTCAAGCGATCGGATAAAAAAAGAGCCTTTTCGAAACCTGTGAAAGGTTTTAGGAGGTAATAAAGCAGGCGCCCGCGCGGAACGCTTAAAAAAAAGTTCGGTTTCGTTCTTCGGACGCAGTTGAAGAAATTTTTCAATCCCATCCCGGGATCGATGACGATCGGAATGGCACCCAATCGCAACAGGGCAAAGGTTGCGATGAGCAAATCCTCCCCCGGCGGTACCAATAATAAAACGGTTTGGCCGCGCGAAACATTGTTTTCGAAAAAATACGTCGCCCATATGTCGGCTTCATGATTCATTTCGCCGAAGGTTTTTTCCGTAACCGCCGATGTGCCGTCTTCGGACGTTCGCGTGACCTTTAAACCGACGGTATTCGGTTGTTTTTGTGCAACTTCGTGCAGAGCTTCAGCGATATTCATGCTTGGAACTTCTATGGGGAATACCGATGTTTTTATAATACCCAAAGCGACCGTCACCCGATTGCAAACGTACTCGGTTGTTTGAGCAGTGTTGCCAACCGCGATGCATCTTCAACGCTTCCCGTGGCGAATGTTTCTTTTCCGCCCCCGCGTCCGCCGCATTGCGCAAGAAGATGCTTCAAAAATTTGTCGGCGGTTAATTGTTTTTCAACGGCTTTGTCGGAACAGAAGATTAGCAATAATTTTTCGCACGCAACCGCAAGCACATCCAAAGATTGCTCTTTAAAAATGCCGCCGCAGATGCTGCGCAGGGTTTTAATATCAACGGCTTCCGCTAAGCAGGCGGAAGCAATTTTTAAAGCACCGCCGTCGATTTCGGGAGCGGGAATTTTTTTTAAAGCGCGCAGGATATCCGCCTTTAACGTTGCGGTTGACGTGTTGGAGGTTTCGTTCTTCCTCTCTTTTTTAATTTTTTCAAGTTCCCCTTCCAGCGTTTCGCACCGTTGTTTTAATTCCAAACATCGACGATACGCCGCCGTTCCGACGCAGGCTTCAATGCGACGAATGCCGGCACTGACACTCGATTCCTTGAGAATATAAAACGCGCCCAATTCACCCGTTTGATGCACATGCGTTCCGCCGCACAATTCCCGCGATCCGTTCCCGTGTTGCAACCAAAAGCCGTCCTTTTTGACTTCCCCGATACTGACCATCCGCACAACATCGCCGTATTTTTCGTCGAACAACGCGACGCAATCGTTCGGCAGGTCGTCCCTGTTTTTTTCTTCGACGGTCACGGGCGCATTTTCCAAAATCACCTCGTTACAGAGCTTTTCAATCTCCGCCAGTTGTTCCGCGGAGACTTTTTCGTAATGATTAAAATCAAAGCGCAGGCGTTCGTCCGTGACCGATGAACCGCACTGATGCAGATTGGGATTTAAAAGTCGCCGCAGTGCCCATTGCAACAGATGCGTGGCGGTGTGGTGGCGCGAAATTTCCAATCGTCGTTCGATATTGACCTCCAAACGCACTTTTTTATTTAACCATTCGGTGCGAAGAGCTTCAAAATCAATCGGCTTGCCGTCGTTGTTTTGAACTTCATGCAACAGCGTGTTCCCCTGCCAAATCGTATTTTTGACGGATAACACTTTCGGTTCCGTTGTTAAACACATAAAACCGTTGTCACCGATTTGACCGCCTTTTTCGCCGTAAAACGGGCTTTGTTCGACGATGATATAAACCGCACCCGCACCTTCGGCATTTTTTCCGCATACTACGTCGATTATAACGGTTTCAACCGTTTTCAAACTTCCGTCTTCCTGTATGAGATCGTACCCGACGAAGCGCGTCGGACATTCGTGCGCATCCGAATGCATTACCTGCACCGATGTTTTTTTGGAAGCCGCTTTCGAACGCTCCTTTTGTTGCGCCATTTCGTTTTGGAATTCTTCTTCATTCACCGTGACGCCGTGTTCTTTGGCAATCAGTTGCGTCAGTGCCAACGGAAAACCGTAGGTATCGTAGAGCAAAAATGCATCTTTGCCGGAAAGTTCCGTGTGACAGATGCCGAGATGCTGTTCCAATCGCCGTATGCCTTTATCCAGAGTTTGCTTAAATAAATGTTCTTCGACTTCCAACGGTTCGCAGACGGCTTTGTTTTTCAATTCCGGGAAAACATCGCCCATCGTACGGGCAACAACGGAAGCCAAACGCGCAAAAAAGCCGACGGATGCAAACTCGGGTTTTTGATGTAAGCCTAATTTTTGCCCGAAGTAGACGGCGCGTCGAATGATTTTCCTCAGTACATAGTTGCGACCTTCGTTGCCGGGGTAAATCCCGTCGGCAACGGCGAACGTTGCGGCGCGCACGTGATCGGCAATGACGCGAAACGCAATGTCCGCTTCCAACAATTTTTTTTCTTCGGGCGATAACGTAACATTTGTTTGCGCAACCCGTCCGCCGTATCGATGTCCCGACCATTGCGCCAGAACATCGAAGAGCGGCTGAAATAAATCGCTTTCGTAATTGGAGGGTGTTTTTGAAAAATCCGTAAAGTTCCGTGTCGTCGCAAGAATACCCGCAACCCGTTCCAGCCCCATGCCAGTGTCGACATAATGATTTTCCAGTGCTTCCAACGAACCGTCCGCCAACGCGTTGTATTGTATGAACACCAGATTCCAAATCTCAATGCACCGCGCATCGCCTTTGTTGACCAAGCGACCGTCGGTGCGTCCGTCCGGCGTCAAATCGATATGAATTTCGGAGCACGATCCGCACGGTCCCGTGTCGCCCATCATCCAAAAATTATCCTTTTTGTTTCCGGCAACGATGTGAACGTTCGGGTCAAGACCTGCGTCGGTGAAAATTTCCTTCCAAAGCGCGTATGCTTCGGTGTCGCGCGTTGCAGGTTCGCCGTTGAGCGGTTCGTAGACGGTGGCATATAGTCGTTCTTTCGGAAAATGCCAAACGTCAACCAGCAGTTCCCATGCCCACTGAACGGCTTCTTTTTTGAAATAATCGCCGAACGACCAATTCCCGAGCATTTCAAAGAACGTATGATGATACGTATCAAAACCGACTTCTTCCAAGTCGTTGTGTTTTCCCCCGGCGCGGATGCACTTTTGGGTGTCGACCACACGCGTATCTTTCGGTGTTTGTTGTCCCAAAAAATACGGCACAAACGGGTTCATGCCGGCATTGGTAAAGAGCAAATTCGGTGCTTTCGGAAGCAGTGAATCCGACGGAACGATGCGATGATGTTTGCTTTCGAAAAATTTCAGGAAACTTTGCCGAATTTCATGGGAATGCATACCGTTATTTTGTATTTTAAAGGCTCTCCGAAGCAATCAAAAACGGTGCGCGAAGCCGAAAGTTTGAAATCGCAAAAAACAGGCTTGCCATCGGGACAAAAAAAACCATCCTAAAATTAGTTAGCGTCTGTCCTGTTCGTCTAGAGGTTAGGACATCGGGTTTTCATCCCGAAAACAGGAGTTCGATTCTCCTACGGGACGCCAGGAAATGACCGCGGGTGCGGTCGGCGCAGGATTGATTTTCGGTTTTCTTTTGTTCGGATCAGACACATGGATTGTGTAAGAATTTTCGGGGTTTTGAGGTATGGGGTATTTTTGTTGTGCGTTGGCATTTGGACTGCCGGTATCGCAACCGTTCATGGCGCGCGTTCGTTTCGCCATCCCGTCAGACATCATCTGCGCGTGCAGTGTAACAAAAGTCATGTACTTGCGAATGCTCGTAAGCGTTTGCGGGAAAGAGCAAGGCAAAATAAGCATCTTGTGCGTATGGCGAAAAATCGTTCGAAGGTAAAAGCAAGGGTAAAAAACTTTTCGGATCGTTCAAATTGGCGAATGAGCGGTGTGAGCGGTTTTTGATTGATGTTGATTTTTTCCTTGTTTCCATGTCGGTTGTTCGTATTTTTGAGGTGGATGTATGAAGTGTATGAAAATTTTTAATATCGCGGAACACAAGGTGTTGTTGTGTTGCGCCGGTATCCTTGCTTTCGGGACGTGTTCCGGGCACGCTGTGTATCCTTCGGAAGGGATCTTGTGGCGACACTTGCGCGGAAGCAACAACGAAGGGCGTACGATTCCGGATGCTTATAAGGCGTTATCCAAAAAGCAAAAACAATTTGAAGCAGAAGAGAAAGAGGGAATTTCTTGCGAAGATAAAAAATGGAAAGAATTAAAATGTTTTTTGGAAGAAGAGAAAAAAGGTGAAAAATTTAAAAGAAAACTCAACAAGTGCAGGGCAGCCTTTTCTGTTTCGGGATTAGAATCGGATGGGAGTACGTGGATGCGGATATTTGATTTGAAACGTTTTTTCGCGGGTTGTCTTTCCGAAGAACAAAAACGGGTTCTTGAAAAGTGGAATTTTGCTGCAGATGGGAAAGAGGCGATTTTCCGTTGTCTTCGCGTTGTTGCCAGTGAGTCGTTTTTGATCCGTGTTCTTGGAAAGGATTTTGTCGATGCGCTGATTAAAGAATACAATACGGAGGTATCCGTTCCGGAAATTTCGTTCACTTATTCGTTTGAAAATCCCTTTTGCGGTTTGCCGCCGATCACCAATCGGATAATGATAAATATGAAGGTTGAACAAGAACATACGGAGATATTGGATGAAACTTCCGGTACATATATCAAAATACATCCGAATGATGCTCAAAAAATGGCGGATGCAGGGAAAAGTATTCATGAAAAAACTTTTACGGATTTTTGTGTCCTTCTAAGGCTGACGTGGAATATATTCGAGGATGAAATCGAAAAAGTTGAGGTATGTGATGAGTTTGTCGTGAACAGACCGATATCTTATTTCAAGAAAGCTTTTACGATTTTTGAGAAGAAGTAGTTCTGTTTTCGCAAAGGAAGCAAGCGGAATCAAGGCGACTGTTGTGGGATATGCCTGATTTTTGGAAGAAAGTGTTTTAGGGAGCCTTATCGGGTTGTGACGGGGTGAAGTGCTTGCGATGGTCGGATATCTTCAAAAAGCTTGCCATTTGTTTGGAATATGTTTTTTAATCAGGGAGCGGTAGTGTTATGGAGACAAGTGCGAAGGCGGTTATAAGAACCCAGGGACAGCAGTTTTGCGTGCAAACGGGCGACATTTTAAAGGTGATGCGTTATCCGAACACGGAAGCGGGGAGCGAGTTGGAATTGAGGGATGTTTTGATGTATGAAGATGCCGCGGGTGTTCGTTTCGGACAGCCGGTTCTGGAGAATGCGACGGTGCGCGTTAAAGTTTTGGAGAACAAGCGCGATAAGAAAGTTACCATACTGAAACATCGTCGTCGCGGCGGTTTCCAGCGCAAACAGGGTTTTCGTCAGGCAATATCGGTCATCAAAGTGGAAGCCGTTGAGTTTAAAAATTAAGAGATTAAAAGCTAAGGGAAGGATTATTTGTTATGTCGCATCATGCTGCACAGGGTTCATCGCGGAACGGACGGGACAGCCGTTGCAAGAATTTGGGAGTTAAACGTTACGGCGGCGAGAAAGTGCGCGCCGGAACGATTTTGATGCGCCAGCGCGGTACGCAATACCATCCCGGAAAAAACGTCGGCTTAGGTCGGGATTTTACCTTGTTTGCATTGATTGACGGAGTGGTTGAGTGGGATAAGGAGCACCGAAGAGTGGGAGTGGTAGGGGCGTAAGAATTTTTGCGCAAGTTTCTCCGACGGTTTTTTGGGATAGGGATCGTGATGTTTTTTGTTCCGTTGTTGGCATCGTTTGCCGGTTGGCTTTATTTTGGTCATTGTGTCTTGTTAAAAGCGGTCAGCTGCGTGTCGGATGTACGGTCATTCCTGTTTCGGAGAGTGCAGGTGCGTGTATCCTAGAACTTCATTTACGGGAATATAAATTTCGCTTGTATGTTTGGGAGTGTCTTCGACCTTGAGTAAACCGATGTCGGTGTGGGATCGTGAAGAAAGTGTTTGCAAAGGGTGTTATAAATCGTTTCTTCGCATCACAAGTGCAATCGAAAGTTCCTGATAGTCGATGGGAGAGAGTGTGAGGGGTCTTTTACCAAAAGCGATGTTGATAGTTTTATACGCACTATATGTTTTGGGGTGGATTGTGGCAGATTTTCCTTTTCGCTCTCTCGAACCGCTCGATAAAATCTCCCGCACAATAATTTGCGGTTTCCATGAGGAATAAAATGAGGCTTTCGCGCGGGATATGATACGAACGGCGTTGTTCTTTGCCGCGCGCCGCTTTCCCATTCCAGATGTGTCCGAGAATTTTCTGGTTATCGAAGCAGTTGCGGATGTATTGGTCGCTGCGCCCGAGAACGGCGGCGGCTTCCTTTACCGTGTACCATTGTTTGCGATCGGGTAACAGACGGTCGAAGAATTGCCAGCTCGGATCTTTTTGCGGTGCGAACAACTTACCCTGTACGTACATAACGCCATCCTTGCATCGTCCACGGCATCCTTGCCTGCCGTAAATATGAATAAAATTCCTTTCGAAGGCAATGCGGAATAAATTTCAAAACGAATGCCCTGCGAAACGGATTGCCGTCCGAATGTGAAAGAGATTTTATGGGGAAAATGCGGGCTTCGTTGCGATTGCTCTGTTGGCGTTACGTCTCCAAACGGAAGCGGTCGTTTTTGACGGCTTTCGGCTTCGGGATCATTTACGGGCTGATGAGCGGATTGGGGTTGCCGCTGATTTTCGAAAAGGTGTTTCGCGGTATTTTTGAAGAACGCGTTGCGTACGGGGCGGCGACGGTGGTCGGCGTGGCGGCGCTGGTTCCGCTCGGCTTCGCCGTGCGCGGGCTTTTCGGCTATTTGAGTACGGTCGGCATGAACCGATGCGGGTTGGAGATTTTGACGGAACTGCGCGCGGATTTATTTCAAAAGCTGCAACAACTGCCGTTGGCGTATTTTGAGCAAACAACCACTGGCGATTTACTGCATCGGGTGGTGTCGGATCCGAAGAATTTGCAGGATTTGATTTTGGAAACGGCTTCGGAGCTTCTCAAACAGCCGTTGCAAATGGCGGCGGCGGTCGGAAGCTTGGTGTGGTTGTCGGTCAAGCACGGCGATTTTTATCTCTTTTTAATCTTCATGCTCGCCATTCCCGTTTGTTTTTTGCCGGTTCGGCTGTTGCGGGCGCGCGTCAAGGCGTACGGTCGGCAAACGCAACGGCGCGAAGCCGAATGTACCGCGTGCGTGGCGGAAAATTTGCATGCGGCGGAGACGGTGCGTCTGTTTAACGGCGAGGTTGCGGCGTGCGAAAAACTGCGGATGGCGATGGAAGCGTGGATGCGCGAAATGCGTTCGGCGATTCAATGGCAACGTTTGCAACAGCCGATGATGGAAACGGTTTCGGCGGCGGTGATTGCGGTCGTTTTTATTTACGCCTACTTCCGACAAATTCCGTTTTCGGTGTTCAGTGCCATGGGAATGGCGTTGTATTTCGCGTTTGATCCCGTTAAGAAATTAACTTTGCTGTTCGGCTGGATGCAACGTGTGACGGGTTCGACGGAGCGCATCCTTGAAATTCTAAATCAACCCTTGGAGATTGTTTCGCCGAAAAACGGTGCTTATGCGGGAACCTGCAACGGTATGTTTGTGTTTAAAGATGTGACATTTCGCTATGAACGCGCCGAAAAACCGTCTTTAACGGGTATCAATATCAAAATTCCCGCGAAACGTTTTTATGCGCTGGCGGGGGCAAGCGGTGCCGGAAAATCGACCTTTATTAAACTTCTGGCGCGATTGTACGATGTGTCCGACGGTGCGATTACCTTGGACGGCATTGATGTCAGAAATTGGGATTTGGCGCATTTACGGCAACAAATCGCCTTTGTTTCGCAGTCGACGCTTCTGTTTAACGATACGTTTTTCAATAATTTATGCTTCGGTGCGCCGAATGCAACGCGCGAAGAGGTTGTTGATGCCGCGAAAAGAGCCTATGCGCACGAGTTTATTATGTCCTCCGGCGGTTACGACGCGCCGATCGGCGAAAACGGCAATCGTTTTTCCGGCGGTCAGCGGCAACGGCTGGCGATTGCCCGTGCGTTTGTGAAAAAAGCCCCGATTTTAGTGTTGGACGAAGCCACGTCGGCGTTGGATTCCGAGAGCGAAGCCTTTATTAAGAAAAGCATCGAAGCGGTTCGCGGTACAAAAACGATTATTGCGATTGCTCACCGCATCAGCACCATTCAACAAGCCGATTGCATTTTGGTGTTGGATAAAGGTGCTTTAATCGGCGTCGGGACGCATGGGGAACTGATGCGGTCGAATGCCCGCTATCGGCAATTTGTCGAAAAACAAACGATTGAAAATGCGACTTAAATATATGGACAGTATCGAAACGATTGTGCGCGGTGTTTGTGTGAAGGATGGTCATCTGCTGGTGTATCAGAATACAAACTTCGGGTACATTTGCCTGCCGGGCGGGCACGTGGAATTTTGGGAGCCGATGACGGATGCGCTTTGTCGGGAATGGAACGAAGAGGTTGGGTGCGACTGTGAAGTCGGGAAGTTTTTGAGTTTCTTCGAAGAACGCTACGAGTGTTCAGACGGAAAACGTCACGAATATGCGTTTTTGTATGAGACTGCCTGTGATGTTTTGGAGGTTCGCAAACCGCTGAAACAACGGGAACCGCATATCGCGCTTCAATGGATGTCGCTGAGCAAATTTCGGAACTGTAATTTTGTTTCCAAAGCGCAACAAGCGTTTTTGTGCAAGTATTTGAAGCCGTAAAGGAAGCGTTTCGGTTTATAAACGGCGAACCTTAATAAAAATCGGAACTCTAACTCTGGCGCTCTCGTCGGGATTCGAACCCGAATTTCCGGCTTCGGAGGCCGATGTCCTATCCGTTGGACGACGGGAGCAACGCTTTCATCGGAACAAAATGAGGTGTTTTTGTCAATTCGGGAAGGGTTTTTGCGCAATGAGATTGCGTCAATGCGCTAAATGAGTTTTGCAAGAAAACCGGAAATTCGGCTTTTCCGAAATTCACACCCCGTATTTCAACAACCAATATGCCAACGGGGCGTTGAGTAATAAGCTGTCGATAAGATCCAGAATGCCGCCGATGCCGGGAATGATGCGCCCGGAATCTTTGACGGAAAGGTGGCGTTTAATCAGTGATTCGACGAGATCGGACAGAACGGCTCCCCAGGTAAGGCAGACGGTAAAGACGCAACTTTTTATAAACGACAGCGGCAGATGTTCTGAGAAATAGACGCAAAATAAAACGTTCACGATGAGGGCGAACAAAATCCCGCCGAGAACACCTTCGCGGGTTTTTTTCGGGCTGACGGTCGGGAGAAGTGGATGCGTTCCGCAGGAACAGCCGATGCAGAATGCGCCGATGTCGGTCGCCTTCGTGATCAGCACGACCCAAAAGATTGTCAGCGTTGCGGTTGTGTCATTCCACAGGAATAAATGTGCGATTTTAAACAGAAAGTGAATGTTCAGCGTCAGGTAAAAGAAGCAGAACAGCGACAAAAACAGTGCCTTGGCACTTTTGGCGACAAATACGCTCCAATGGAACAGAATGGCAAACGCGAGTGCATAGATGAGAGCAATATCAAAGATCTCATATCGCAACCCGATATAAGAAGACGCGAGAAAGAGACCCGAAAGACAGGCGTTGAAGCGGATGACGGGGGTGTCGGCTTTAAACAGTTTAAGCAGTTCGACAACGGCACCGAAGGCGGCGAAAACGCAAAGTAACGCGATTGCATTCAATTTGAAGCACCAAACGATGAGGAGCAAGACGCTCCACAGGAGGAGCGAGCTGTTCAGGCGTTGTCGGAGCATGGTTCGATGTTTCCGAAACGCCGCGTGCGTCGGAGGTAATTTCCAACGGCTTCATCCAGTGCGTCGGCACCGAAATCCGGCCAGTAGGTTTGCGTGAAATAAAATTCGCTGTACGCGGCTTGCAACAGCAAAAAGTTGCTCAATCGCTGTTCACCGCTTGTTCGTATAATCAAATCGGGGTTGGGGATGTCGGCGGTGTACAGGTGCTTCGAAAGCGCTTCCCACGTTAAATTTTCCCGTTCCGACGACGAAAGTTCCCGTATCGCGCGCAATACTTCCTCTCTCGCGCCGTAATTGAGTGCCACCGTCAGCGTGTGTTCGATGAAATTTTCGGTTTCCCGTAAAGTTTCGTCCAAAATCTCCTGCGCCGCTTTTGGCAATTTCGACAGATCGCCGATGGTTCGAAAACGGATTTTGTTCTCGAGAAGCGTGGATTTTTTTCGCTTCAACCAACTCCGCAAAAGCCGAAAAATGACGTCAATTTCGTACTTCGGTCGCGACCAGTTCTCGGTCGAAAACGCATAAAGCGTGATATACGGAATGTTCCAGTGCTCAAATGCGCGCTTGGCGACGTCAAAAATGCGCTTTACGCCTTCCTTGTGCCCCTCCGTTCGCGCCAGTTGCCGTTGTTTCGCCCAACGTCCGTTGCCGTCCATGATAAAGGCAATGTGCTTCAGCGGTGGCTTTGGATCGGCGTGAGACGAACTCATGAATTCAGGTTAACGGTTTTACGCATAAAAGCGAGTGCGTTTTTGTGAAAATCCCGTCTGTTAATATATTTCTTGTAAAAAAGCGTTTAAAAAACAGGATTCGTGTTTCGGGAACCTAAAAAATATATTCTCTTCAAGGAGTAATTAAACGAAACAGACATCTTCAAAGGCATTTTAACCTTCCGAAAATACGGATTTCGTCCCGTTTTTCGACATATCTCTACGCTTTCCCGACCGTCGGTAACCAACGCAACCCGAGATCTGAAAGTTGTTTTTCAGTGACATCCCCGGGGCTCATCGACATCAAATCCTGTCCTTTTTGCGTTTTCGGGAAGGCAATAACATCGCGGATGCTGTGCGTGCCCGCCATGAGCGCGACCAGGCGATCGAACCCGAGGGCAATGCCACCGTGCGGCGGCGCGCCGAACAAGAACGCGCGCAACATATATCCGAAACGGTCTTCAACGATGTCGTGTGGGATTTTGATGACGTTTTCGAACACGAAACGCTGTAAATCGGGCGTGTGAATACGGATACTGCCGCCGCCGAGCTCGATGCCGTTGAGCACCAAATCGTAATGTTGACCGCGCACGTGTTGCGGGTCTGTTTTTAACAGCGGAATATCTTCTTCGACGGGAGCCGTGAACGGATGGTGGGTGGCGACGAACTTCTTTTGTTCCTCGTCGTAGGTCAACAGCGGAAAATCAACGACCCACAGGAAACGGAAATCTTTATCCGAAACCGTCAATGTACCGCGCTTTTTGAGAATTTCCGCCGCTTCGAGACGCACTTTCCCGAGGATATTACAGGCTCTTTCCCATGTGTCCGCCATGAAAAACAAACAGTCGTTTTCACGGATATCCAAGCCTTGAACGAGTGCCTGCTTTTCGGTTTCGGACAAAAATTTCGCAAACGGCGATTTCCATTCGTCCGCTTTGACTTTGATGAACGCAAGCCCCTTCGCGCCGTTGTGCTTGGCGGTTTGTTCCAGCGAAGCCAATTCGCCCGCGGTGACATCGGCAAAACTTTCGATTTTCAGAACCTTGATCGCACCGCCTTTGTCGGCAACGTTCGCAAAGACTTTAAATGCCGAACCCTTGAAAATGTCCGTGACGTCCTGCAGTTCCAACCCGAAGCGACCATCGGGTTTGTCGGAACCGAAGCGATCCATGGCTTCTTTGAAGGGCATGCGCTTTAACGGCATCGGGATTGTGATACCGAGGCACGTTTTCCACAGTTGCGCGATAAGACCTTCAATGAGCGCGTAGATATCCTCGCGCCGAATGAAGGACATTTCCAGGTCGATTTGCGTAAATTCCGGCTGTCGGTCGGCGCGCAAATCTTCATCTCTGAAACAGCGTGCGAACGAAAAGTAGCGCTCAACACCCGCCACCATCAGCATTTGCTTATATTGTTGCGGCGATTGCGTCAGCGCGTAGCATTGCCCCGGGTTGAGGCGGCTTGGCACCAGAAACTCGCGTGCGCCTTCGGGCGTGCTTTTAAACAACGTCGGGAGCTCGATTTCCAGAAAATCTTCCTTATCCAGGTAATTGCGGATGACATGTGAGGCGCGATGGCGCAGTTTCAGACGATCGAGGTTCGGCTTGCGACGCAAATCCAGATAACGATAGGTCAACCGCAGATCTTCACTCACCTTTTCCGTTTTTTCGTCCAACGGAAACGGCAACGTTTGGCAGAGGTTGTGAATCGTTAATTTTTCGACGGCAACTTCAACTTCTCCCGTCGGCAAGGCCGAATTGACGGTTTCCGACGGACGCAGGCGTACGGTGCCGTGTACGCCGACGACCGATTCGGGTTTGAGGACGGAAATTTCTTTCGAAAAAGCGTGCGGATCCAGCACCAGCTGTGTGATACCTTCGCGGTCGCGCAAATCGATGAAACACAGACCGCCGTGGTCGCGAATGCTTTGCACCCAGCCGATCAAAACCACCGAACGCCCTTCGTCGGTGCGACGAAGCGCGTTGCAACGATGCGTGCGCGGACAAACTTCTTCCATAGCCTTTATTACAGACGTTTTGTGCCGATCGGCAAGACGGTTTTTGCGGAAATTCCTTCGCTCGAAGATGCATAACGGTGCAGGCGGTTACGGGAAAAATTCGTCCGTCGGCGGTATTCCAAGGCGGTTAAGAGGTGTTATTTGTAAGAAATTTCCTTATAAAAATCGAAAACGATATAAAAATCGGAAATTATATTCTTTTTTCCGTCTTGCAAAAGCCTTTTCAACATGTTATACGATAGTTAATGAAGAAGCAGGGGCGTAAGGTCGCGGGGCAGGGCGATGCCGAGTTAAAGGCGCACGTGAACGAGGTGTTGAAGCGCATCGGCGACGGGCAGGGACTGTCGGATTTGTGCCTGGACGAAAACAACCACTGCATGTTGTTGTTCGACGAGAAAATTGTCCTCAACATGGATTTGGACGAAGCCGGGAGGTTGCTGGTCATTTACGCCTATATCGGCGAGGTGCCGATTGAATGCCGCGATGCCGTTTATCAAAAAGCCCTCGAAGGGAATTTCTTTTGGAACGAAACGGAAGGCAGTACGTTGGGGCTCGATAAACAATCGCAATCCCTGGTGCTGGCGCGCGCGTTCGGTTTGCCGCTGACGGATCTGACCGCTTTCGAAGACCGTTTGGGCGTGTTTGTGGAAGTGGTCGAAAAATGGATGGCGCGCATCGAGCGTTTCGTCAAAGAGAGCGCGGAGCGGGCGGCACGCGAAAAATAACAATTAACAGGAATAATTAACAGGAGGTTATTATGGCAGAAATCAACAATCATCAGGTGTTTGCGCCGATTTACGTGGAGCATGTCGGCTTGGGGTCGCATTCCGTCAGGCATTTGCGACATCGGAACCAATTTCCGACGTCGGTACCGCGACAAGGTGTGTCGTACTTTGAACGGTAGACACGGCGATTGAAGGGCGCTAGCGGAGGACGGGATGTCGTGAAAGGCATTCGTCGGGTTTCGTTTGTTTTTAAAACGGGCGTGTTTCCGCTTTTATTCTGAAGAATTTGGGGCGGATGTGGTCGTGTATCGTTGCGACAGTTACGTGTGTTGCGGTTGAGTTTTAAACGATCGCGGTGCAGTTGGGTGGGTTTATTTCGGTTCCATCTGTTTCGAAGGCGTTTTGTTTTTTCCTAAGCCGAGGATCGTGGAGGTGCGTAATCTTAGGGCGTTGCTAGTAGGGTACGGGGTAAGTGTTGAGTTGTGATACGTCTTTGGGCTGTTTTTAACGTGAACAAGTGGATGTATGTAAAAAATTAAAGGTATCTGAATACTCTTGGGAGCGGTTGTTTGTATCCAAGAGAGCAAGTAAGTGCTTAATAAACTAACAATGCGAGCGATTGGCTGAGTGTTTACAGCGATTGTTTTCTTTGAGCAATATCGATCGAACGGCTTTGTTTTTTGCAGGTGTTACGGGGACAAAAAGGCGCGAAAATAGTTTCATCTTAACTTCTTAACCGTAGGCAGTTGCGGAATGCGATGTTACCCGAAATGTCGGTCATCGTTCAACATCCAAACCTTCAAATCAGCCCCCTTTGAGACTTTTCCTCAAAAAATGCCTCGAAAATCCCCTTAATCTTCGGGTAGCGCGAGAAATTCGGCAATTTTCGAACCGCTGCCAACGCCTGTGTGCGATTGAAATGCGATTCGTACAGTAATTTGAAGCATTCTTTAATAAAATCGCGTTCCTCTTCCGGGAAGTTATTGCGCATCATGCCGATGCGGTTGTAACTTTTGACGACGGCTGGAGCACCGGCAGCAATCATAAAGGGCGGCAGGTCTTTTTTCAGAAAGCTGTGCCCGGCAAGCATCGAATACGCACCGATGCGGCAAAACTGATGAATGGAGGAATTGCCGCCGATGTTGGCGTAATCGTCAATATGCACATGACCGCCCGTCGCCACCTGCGCGCTCATGATAATGCGATCGCCAAGACGGCAATCGTGCCCGATGTGCGAATACGCCAGGAGGTAATTATCGTTCCCGATAACGGTTGCATCGTCGTCGGCGGTGGCGGTATGTACCGAAACATACTCGCGGAACGTGTTCCCGTCACCGATATCCAGCCGACAAATACCGCCTTTGTGCTTTAAATCGTGCGTTTTGCCGCCGATGAAGGCGTAAGGATAAACGTGATTATTTTTCCCGATGGTCGTGTAACCGTCGACCGTTGCGTGATGTTCGATGACGGTGTTTGCGCCGATGACCGCGTGCGCTCCGATGTAAGCGTAGGCACCGACCGTCACGCCTTTATCCAACGAGGCACCCGATTCGACAACGGCCGTCGGATGAATGTTCATGTCAACGACTTCCCATCATGAACATCAATTCCGCGGAAGAAACGACTTTATCCTTCACAAAGCATTGCCCTTCGGCGTAACCGATGCGGTTGTTTTTGATTTTAAGCAATTTTGCCTCGATGCGCAGTTGATCGCCCGGCTGCACGATTTGCCGAAATTTAACCTTATCCGCGCTCATGAAAAACGCCTGCTTGCACCCTTCGCTTCCGCCTAACCGACTGCCGAGCAACAGCCCTGCCGTTTGCGCCATGGCTTCGAGTTGCAACACGCCCGGGAAAACGGGATTTTCGGGAAAATGTCCCGTAAAACACGGCTCGTTAACGGTGACGTTTTTAACGGCGACAATCGTGTCTTCTCCCAGTGTCAAAACCCGATCGACCATGACGAACGGATAGCGGTGCGGCAGGTGTTTCAGGATTTCATAAATATCCAGAGCCGCCGAATCGTCGCGTTCCGCCAATGGAAACAACGACGGTTCTGCCTGCGCGCGGATGGCTTTCGCCAGCGCGATATTGAGAGCGTGTCCCGTTTTAATGGCAATGATGTGCCCTTTGACCGCGTGTCCCAACAGTGCCAAATCACCCAGAATGTCGAGAATTTTGTGGCGCACAAATTCATCGGGGTATCGTAAGGGTTCGTTTGAAAGCAAACGATCTCCCTTGATGACGACGGCGCAGTCGAGCGTGCCGCCTTTAATTTTCCCGGCCTGAATAAGCGGTTCAATATCTTCGTAGGTGCAAAAAGTGCGCGCCGCAGCTAATTCGCGTTCGTAAGTGTCCGCGTCAATATCCAGCGATAAATGTTGCGTGTGGGTTTTGCGATTGTCGGTCGAGGTGCAGGTGATTTTTAAACCGTCGTATGGCAATATCATAATCGAACGATCCTCTTGGACGATGGTAACCGGTTCCGTGATTTCCCAACAAGCGGCTTCCGTCGTTTGCGTTTCCAAACCGACCGATAAAAATGCTTCAACCCACGGCTTTACGGAGCCGTCCAAAATCGGAAGTTCGCAACCGTCGCATTCGATGCGCGCATTGGTAATGCCCAAGCCGTAACAGGTACTTAATAAATGTTCGACGGTGTGAATTTTAACGCCGTCTTTGCTTAAAGACGTTGCGCGCACGCAATCGTCAACGTAATCAAGCGATGCTGGAATTTCAACAATGCTTCCGTTGTTACGAACATGAAATACAAGACCGTGATTTTCGGGTGCCGGCGAAACAACCATCGAAGCGGGCAACCCCGTATGCAAACCGTTTCCGGAGAGCGTGACCGATTGCCGCAATGTTTTTTGTTTCATGAAAACATCCGTTCTCAATCTGCGGATTTTCGGTGACTATTTCAATCCTAAACGCACCATTGTAACCGTTACGCGCCACCGCAACAGCACAACCTGACGCTGATGCGCATCTTTATCCCGGCGGCCATTGGAGCGAACGCCCGCCGAGCACGTGGACATGCAGGTGCGGGACGGTTTCGCCGCCGTCTTTCCCGCAGTTAATCACCACCCGAAAACCGCTCTCACGGGTGCCCTTTAATTCCGCAACGATGTTAGCAACCATCAACAAATGCCCGAGCAACGCCTCCTGTTCGACCTTTGCTTCCGACAGACGCGCAATCGGGTTTTTCGGAACCACCAGACAGTGAACGGGAGCCTGGGGATTTGCGTCGTGAAACGCCAGGCAATGCTCATCTTCGTACACGATTTTTGCCGGAATTTCGCGATCGATGATTTTCTGGAAAACGGTTTTCTCCATAAGAGGCTGTGTGCTTTATTTTCTGTGAAAAAGGAGAAATTTGGCAATTAGAAAGACAAAGATAGCGCGATTCATAACGGCACGGACAAATATATTGTCTCAGTGACGGGAACTCATTTAACAGGGATATTGCGCCAAATCGCAATGATAACTTTTCAGCGTTAAATCCAAGGTGCGTTCCAAATCATTGGGCATACGTCGCGTTGACGGGAAGTCCGATAACGGTTCGATAATACGATTTTCTTTGAGGGCATTGTCGTACATTTCGAGCGATTGAACGAGCAATGAAATTTCATATTCGTAGACTTTGTATGCCATGGAGTGAAATGTGTCCGCTTCGGTCGGTTGCAGATGTATACGTGTGATATACAACCCCGTGTCGGTGATACCCCTCTTCTCTTCTCTTCTCTTCTCTTCAAACTCCCCCTTTAAGGTGTGTACTGTAACCCCGATTGGCAAATTTTTCAGAATGCTCCATTTAAAAGCATCCAATCCTCTTGCGTACGGTGAATATCCGGGGTGTGCATTGATGAACGTGATTTTGTGGAGCAAATCATTTGAGGCAAGTCCCGTACCTGCGATTAAAACAGGCGTTTCACCGATTTCGCCAATATAGTTGGATAAATACTCGAGTGATGGTAGCGATACGCATCGGAAGTCTAAATTTCGGCAAAGTGTTTGAGTACCGATGGCGTGCAGAACGGACGGACGATGTTGCAACAAAGGTCGGAACGTTTTTCGGTATGTCATGGGATGACAAAATGCCGTGACATTCTCATAACCCTTGGTTTTCAGCAACGTTAACACATCGTATGTTTTTCGATGCGGGCAATCGTAGGTTATGACGTAAACGGGAGAGGTGGCATTCATACGTTTCTTAAGACAGTCGGAGACGGATAAAGTCTTGTGATTATTTTTGACTCTTTAATCACTGTTTGCTCTTTTGAATGTAGTTCTTGTGGTCGATAAGAAAATCAAAAAAACACCTTCGTTTGAAGTTGCGATGCAACGATTGGAAGCGATTGTTCATACATTGGAAGCGGGCGATATTCCGTTGGAGCGGTTGGTTAAAACCTACGAGGAAGGGTTGGCTTATCAAAAAATTTGCCAAACGTATTTGGAACGTGCCGATTTGTTGCTCAAACGATTGAATGATGACGGGACGGTGACGGAAGTATTGGGGCAAGAGAAGGAAGAACAGTGATACGGCAGAGATGAAGGTTAGGAGGCTGTTTTTTTAGGGTTTTTGTCATCCGTTAGGGCAAGACTTTCATCAAATAAAGCGTGCGCGAACTTCCCTTAATTGGAAATGTTTCCTCAATCGTAAAAAATTTCGAGAAGGACGAAAGAAAGTTCTCCTGCGTGTAATTTTCAAAAACATCTTTTCGGTTTAACAGTAACTGTTGTACTTTACTGTCGTTTTTTGGGATAAATTCGACAATCAAATAACGACATAACGTTGAAAAATAAGCCGCAATGCTCTCAAAAGGAACATTATTACCGATCGCCAAATGATGGATGAGTGCCAATGCCGTACAACAATCCGCTTTCCCACGTTGAGAGAGCGGCGAGCGTTCTTCGTTCGCCCAACCGATGCCGGGGCTTGGGTTCGTTAAATCCAGCTGAAGCGGCAATAAATGTTCTTCCCTGCGTTGCTTGGCAAGCTGATAATTTTTTTCGACCGCAATCGGATCAATATCCCAGGCGATCGTCTGAATGCCTTGCTCGCTTGCCAAACGACTGAAATGTCCGTTGTTGGCACCCAAATCCCAAACGGATTGCGGATGGATATTTTGAATCAATCGCTTAACAATGGCGGTTTTCTCCGCAAAACTTTCGTCCGAATAATTGGTGAACGTGTAATAATCGCCCCACACCGTTTTGGCGTTGTTGGGTTTTAAATGTCGTACGGTGTGTATCAACCCGTCGATAAGACGCAAAAGTTGCGGTTTGCGCAAATGAACCGAAGCTTTTTGAGTATCGTTTTGATGTTTTTTCTGAACGTTATTTTGAAGTTTTATGTATAGCCACCGGTTTAGCGAGAAGTATTTGGAGCAGGGCAGTAATTTATCGATAACATCCGGCGGAATACCGTCTATCCACAGTTTCAGAAAATTATTAAAACGCAAATCAGACGCGCTCATCAGCATGAGCGGATAAAGAAAATGTCGGCAAAACTGACCGAACGCAACCCACGGTTCTTCGCGGTAAGGTTCAAAAGAAAGCGTATCGATAAA
>JAEESJ010000024.1 GCA_016286235.1 Opitutales bacterium
GAAACACAAATCTCCGGGTGTTCACGATTAAGAAAGTTGATAAAACGCCTAATATGAACGATCTGTCGATAATGTGTTCTTACGTTCAGATAATGGTAAGCCAGATTTGGAAAGCGATCGGCGAGGAAATGTTTCACGCCTTCTCAGATCACATCCATTCTCACCATATCCTCATACTTGTTTCTGTTATACGTTTGTCAATCAATCAAATTTTCCGCCAGATTGTATTTTCCTTCCCTCCTCTCCCTCTCTCGCCATACAATAAACTTGTGCCCAACCTTCTCCAACGCTACCTGTTGCGGCAATTTTTCTTCGCCGCCTTCAACACGGTATTGCTGTTTGTATTTGTTTTGGTCGCCGGAAATGCCGTGAAGGATATTCTGCCGTTGCTGGCGAGCGGTAAAATCGAATGGTCGTTTTTCTTTGATACGCTGTTTCATCTCATACCGTCCATGATTGCCTACTCGCTGCCGCTGGGTATTCTCACGGCAACCCTGCTGGTACTGGGACGTCTCTCGTCGCAAAATGAACTCATCGCCATGAAAGCTTCCGGGCTGAGCCTGTGGCGCATCATCGCACCGTTATTGTTAATGTCCGCGATCGGCGTCATTTTCACGCTCATCGTCAATTTTCACTGGGGACCGCATTCCATCGTGTACTACCGCAAAGCCCTGAATAACATCATTCGCCAAAAGCCGCTGTCGTTCATCCAAGCGGGAACCTTCGTGAAAGATTTTCCCGGGTATCTGTTTTACGTCGAAAAAAAGCAAAACGATACAGTCGAGAATTGCTGGCTGTGGGAATTGGACGGTCGGCAAACGTCGGGAGCGAATTTGTTTCTACATTCCAAACGCGGCATCTTGTGTTATGATGATAAAAAAAATGCCATCATTCTCACATTGTTGAACGCTTCCGGCGAAAAGTATTCTACGCGCCCTGACGGCTCATCGGACGCACAAGCGATTGCTTTCGACAGTACCGACATTGCCTTGCCTTTAACGGCGATGTTGGGGGGGGAATACTTTTATAAAAAGTTGGGCTACATGACGCTTTCGGAACTGCTCAACGAACGCAAATCCGTCGAAAAAAGCACGCCCGGAACGCAAAATTACAAATATAAAATCACAACCAATCTTGAAATCCAAAAGAACGCCGTCATGTCGTTCGCAACCCTGTCGCTGGTGCTGATTGCCATACCGCTGGGCATTCGGCTGAGCCGCGCGGAAACTTCCGCCAATCTGGTACTCGCCATCGCCCTGGCGCTGAGTTTTTACTTCATCGTCATGGCGATTTCGTGGTTGGAAGCATCACCGCAATACCGCCCCGACATGCTGGTCTGGCTGCCGCACGCTCTTTTTCAGGGACTGGCGGTGGTGCTGTTTCGACGGGCTTTAAAACATTAAGGGAAAATCGATGTCACACTTCTCCGCATATTGACGGTCAGTATCGACATTTTTGAAAAAACGAAACTTACCGTATTGTTTTTCGGAACCGTAAAAATAAAGATTTTCTTTAAAAACGGTACGATTGCGCGTGTTGCCGAAAAATTACTTTATGAAATTGATTTTCTTCCAAAAAAGTTAAAAACTGCTGTGTGAGAGGATTTTTTGGATCGGTTTTTGTTGTTGCGTGCGGTTTTTTCAGTATGAGTGATGTACGGGCTGATGTTTGTATTTGTTATTCGGTAGAGGAAATCGACAAATATTTGACAGACAAAATAGCCGAATACAACTCGGATGACGTTTTATGTGTATTTGATGTGGATGACACGCTCATAACCCTCGATCATCCGTTGGTTCAATATCTTGATAAATATGGTGCCGTCTATAAAAAACTTCTGAAAAAGTATCATAGAGTCACCGATATGGATTTGCGTCGTTGTTTACCCACATACGTTAAATCGACGGAATTGGGTACTTCAGAGTGGCTGAAATCGCTTCCGTATAAAAAGATCGCCCTTACGGCTTCCCCGACGGGCAAATGCGCCGACGAAACTTTGATGACGGAATATCGTTATCAAGAACTAAAAGAGAGAGGTATTACATTTGAAACAACGTTCGATACTCAATTTATCGAACTAAAGGCTCTCACCTGCAAAGGTCAACATCCGACATATCACAAGGGCATTTTGTTTTCGTTGCAGAAATTGACAGGTGAAACTTCGAAGGGGATCGTTTTGTGCACATTTTTGAAAAAAATCGGCTACACACCGAAATGCGTTGTGCTTATCGATGATCGCCAAATCAATCTTGATACCGTTCAAACGGAGCTTGAAACACACTATCCGAATACGAAGTTTATCGGCATTCTATACACGGGTACAAAAAAGGACGAACCGTCCGATGTAGTTACGGAGGATGATTTTCGAAAAGGTGCCGAAGAACTCTTTAAAAAATGTTACCGTAAATTCAACATACCCGAACCCGAATAACGGAACACTCATACATTGCAGGGTTGTCTGTTTAAAGCCGTATCCGATGTACATCTTTTAGCAGTCGACCGTTTTATGAATGCAACCCGTTCGGTATGTTATTCTTGAACATACGGATTATCGCGGGTACAATAAAAACAGCAGTATGATTTTCGCGGACAACGGCATTTGTGCTTCCTTTGAACGTATGCGCGACGTCGGTGCGTACATTGAGGCGCAAACAGCTTCTTACAAGAGCGAAGACATCCTTTGTCTGTTCGACGTCGATATGACCCTGACGCAACCGGCTCACCCCGCCGCTTACGTTCCGAACCTGAAAGAACACCTCGCCATCTACCGTGCGATTCAGGCACGTTACCCGAAGTTGGATACCTGCCTGACATTTTGCTTCAATTTTCTGTTGCCGCAACGCCTGACGGATAACGATATCCTTTCCGTTTTGGCATCGCTGAAAATGAGAACCATCGCCTTCACCGCCACCGTCACGGGCGATTTTTTGGGCACACGCATGGAGGTTCGACGTTACGAAGATTTAAAGCGATTGGGACTTTCCTTCGAGAACGCTTTCCCGCAGTCGAAAATCATCCTCAACGCCTGCCCGCAATACCGCGGTTATTACCCGACCTATTACAAAGGCATCCTCTTTTCGAACAGCGAACGCGGCAACACCACCAAAGGAACCGTCCTTTGCGCCTTTTTAAACGCCGTCTGTTACACCCCGAAGTGCGTTGTGCTGGTCGATGACCGCCCGCAAAATCACTTCGACGTACAAACAGCTCTGTCGCAAAACTTCCCCGAAACGAAATACATCGGCATTGAATTCACCGGCGCGGCGAACTACTGCCCGAAGGACATTTCGGCAAAAGATTTTGAAGCATTTTACGCGGATCATTTCGAACGCGCTTCAAAACTGGCAAACGCCGATACGGAAACGCCTGCGGCGGATGGGGATTTGTTTTGAGGTGTGAAAAGGAAATTGAACCACGGAGACAAGAATCTCAATTACATCTCAACATAGAAATAAGTTACCTCTTAGAATATTTCGGACGATCACATCCTACCATAAATTTCTCTTCAAGCCAGCAAGCACCTTGCTATGTTCAAACCGTTCTTTATAAAAATTTAAAATGTACCTAACATATGAATACTTTCCAATCATAATTCCTAACAAACAGTGCTTTAGCGCCAATTCAACGCTGTTTATCGTGCGTACATCCTTAACAAATACAAAGTCAAAATCCAAAGAACACGGGTAATCATCCCTGCCTACAATCCTCTTCAAAACCAAGAACCCTTTCCGTGACAATAACTCCTCAATATCCCTTGATGGACGCTTTCCCTTAAAGAGCGGAACCTAACGGCATTCTATACAAAAACCCACACAACTTTCAAACCAACCGTCACTCATGGAATTCAGAACATCCCACTCAACACCATGAATATCCATTTTGATGAAATCAAAGCAAGCATCTTCATCAAAAACGTCATCCAATGTTTTTACTTTAATGGGAATTCTCTTGTTGATTACCTTACGACACTTATGTTGAAAACGACAGGATTCCACAAATTCCGAATCCAATTCTCTGATGCTCGAAGAAGACTCAGCCCCCACACGAGGAGCACTGTATCGCTCATATAACCAGCAATTCCTTCCGCATAAATCTTTCCATATTCTCCAGAACGAACTAACCGTTCAACTTCTGTTTTTTCGGGTTCAATTCCAATACATCGTTTGTTTTTCAAAAAAACAAGAGGCTTAAAAACGCTTGTCTCTGCCACGCCTCCTTGCTTCAAAATCAAGGGAACACACCTGCATGTCAGGACACAAACGATTAAACACACGCATGTCTTTTCTTGCAAAAAACACCCTTGCAGAATACCCCAATACAGGGATCGCCAATATATAATTTCTTAACGAACGACTAATCATCTTTTTCTTGATCTCAGCCATCACCATACAAATGTAAAACCAAAATCGCAAAAACAGCTGCAATTGATCTATCGAATGCGGTGGAATTGTTGCTCTTCCCAATAAAACTTTTTAATCATACAAGGTTCCAGTGTTCAAACTCAGGAAGTAATTGCTCTTTTACACAACTTTTTCTCACTTTTCCCGTTCCTTCCCCATCACCGACCCAAATACCCCCGCCGCCATCAAATACGGATAAAACGAGCCGCGCACGATATCGAACGCGCTCAGTTGCACGGCGGCCGATAAGCCCGTTGCAATGAGAATCTGCGCACCGTAGGGAATAAGCCCCTGAACGATACACGAGGTTATATCCAGCAGGCTTGCAATGCGTTTCGGGTCGACATTGTAACGATGTCCAAGTTCCTTCGCCAGTTGTCCGGAAGTGATAATCGCAATCGTGTTGTTGGCAGTGAACAAATTCATCAGTCCCGTCAAAAAGCAAACACCCAATTCGCAGGTGCGGCGGCTCTTAATCCACCGCCCCGTTGCCCGAATGACAAACTCAATCCCGCCGTTGTAGCGCACCAGTGCCAGCATACCGCCCGCCAACAACGAAATAATGATCGTCGGTACCATTTCCGTCGTCCCGTCTCCGATAATCGAAAAAGCGTCCAAAAGCGAAAAATTTCCGCACGCACATCCGATCAACAGGTTCAAAACCGTCCCGACAAACAACAAACCCATGACGTTTTGACCACCCAACCCGAGCGTAAAAAGGAGAACGTACGGAAGCACCTTTATCCACCGCTCAACCGTCAATGCAGGCATGTCGTCAACAACACCCACGGTCGGCATGGAAAATAGCGGCAGGGCATACAGACATACACAGCCGAGTGCCGGCAGGGCGACGATTTTCAAATTACACAGCATTTTGTCGCGCATTTCCACGCCTTGCGTGCGTGTTGCGGCGATGGTGGTATCCGAAATCAGCGACAGATTATCGCCGAACATCGCTCCACCGACGACAGCACCCGCCGCAAAATGCGCATCCAATCCCAAATTTTGCGATAACGAAACGGCAATCGGGATCATTGCCGCAATCGTTCCGCACGACGTTCCCATTGCCAGCGAAATTAAACACGAAACAACGAACAGCCCCGACAGCATAAATTGCGACGGAATAAACGCCCGCGCGACCGCCACCGCCGCTTCCACGCCGCCGACGGCTTTTGCGGTTGCCGTGAACGCCCCCGCCAACACAAACACCAGGCACATAATCATAATGTCCCGATGCCCCATTCCGAAGGCGAACAGTTCGATCTTTCGGCTTAATTTCTCTTTTCGGTTCAGGCACAATGCCGCCGCGGACGAAACCAAAAACGCCACCGTCATCGGCACTTTGTAAAAATCCTTCGTCGCCAGCGCAAAACCAAAGTAAAAAAGCACGAAAACGACGAACGGAATCAGTGCTTTGCCGCTTGCCTGCCGCCAAGGCTCCGGGAAGTCATCGTTTTGTTTTTTACGTGAAAGCGCATCGGAACCGCTCTGCATTTGCATCAAATTTTGGCAAAATGTTGCGTGTCTGTAAAGGAAAAGACGTGCGTTTTCACCGTATCGGGTGCTCCGAAAAGGAGCTGTAGAGCATCAACCTCCGCGCTCGTTTTAAGAAGCACAACCCCCTCATCAAAACCCTCTTTTTGCCCGACAAATGCATGCTTTATGACGAAGCGGTATTTAAAATCAACATCATCGAAATTTTACATCGAGGGTGCACACGGTACCTGTCTTTATCACAACATGTTCTCCGATGCGCCCCCGTCGCCCCAATCGAACGCCGCGTTCGATTACACTGAATGCACCGATGACGCAGTCGCTCGGGACTTCAACGGAAGCGTCTATACATGCTGTCGGATGGATCATAGAAATTTCCATCGCCTGCATTATTTTTAACACGGCGTGGATTTAAAGGAAAGGGAATTTATCGGGGAGGAAGGAATGAAGATAAAAATAAAAAAGCAACGATGCACGCTTTTGGGCGTGCATCGAGGAATTGAAATAAATCTTAAATTCCTTCTCTTCTTATTTCTTTGCTTCTTCCTTCTTTCCGAACTTTTCTTCCAGGAACTTCATAATCTCCTTCGGATCTTTAAAATTACGCTGCTTTATTCCACCTAACTCTAAACGTTTACCTTTCTCCCAAATGTCGGTTATTTTTCTGCCAAACGGATCCATTTGTACAAAGTAACCGCACTTGTCGGGAGCAGCGTTCTCACCGTTGAGCTCAATTTCATCCGCACGATAACCCTGACGAATGAAAAATCTGGCTCCCAATTTCCAACCTTTGGATTTAATATAGTTACTCGAAGCAAAAAAGTTGTCCCACATAAATTCTCTGGCGGAAGTGCTTAAAATTTCATTAGAACTGCAAAGAGAGTTATACTCACCCCATGTTATTGTCGGGACGTCGGATAACACTGTGAGATTGTCATCTCCATAACCCGGCAGCCGAAGGGCAAGTTTGAAACCGTGCGGAGTCCGCACAAGCCAGAACCAACAAGTTCTTTCTCCGATATCCAAGTAGTACATGACGCAAGTACAGCCTTTCGGAAGATTTAAGCGTCGATGATAAAACTTTGAACGCACTTCTTCAAATCGATCACCTTCTGTTTTCTGCGCACTCTGTATACGTTCGTCAGACGCCTCTTCTACTAATTCGATTGCTCTCTTCCCTTTTTCGAATAATTCAAAAACTCTTTCCACCTTTTCTTCTGACCCAATGTTAAAACGCCCCATTAAGTGTCTTTTTAAAAACGAAATAGCAAATATGTTTATCGTACCATGACGCCCCCTGATCAAATAACCAGTCGACTTATTCTTCTCATCTCGAAAGTATAAACACTCCAAAGCATTAAGAATCTCATCGCTATAGCCCCTGATAAAGACATCGTGCACTTCCTTTTTTGTTCTTAACTCATTTCCATACTCCCTCATAAATCCGTTCGGATACTCCATTGGATTCGGATACTCTTTGTCGTTCGGCCAGACAATATCCGCTACATGCGGCTCCTCACCTGCCTTTCCAACCGAAATCTTGAAGTGCATGGCACCGTCCTTTTCGGATTTTGGATCATTGGGGTCGCACGTGTACCTCTGCGTCACCTTGATTTCGTAGTCCTCCGCCTGCGCGGTTCCGAACGGAACCGCCGCCAGCCCCATTATTTTTATGTAGTTTTTAATATGATTTTTCATAAGTTCACAAATTTTCACCGCCGTTTTTTTTGGCCGATAAAATCGGCTGAGGTTTTTGGAAAGGGTGTCAAGTGTTTTTTTGAGGTTTTTTGGGGAATTTTTGTGGGGAAAATATAAGAGAGGATGGAGGGAATGTGCTCGGGTTATAGAGACAAGGTGTGTGAAAAGGGGGGAAGAATAGTTCGTGTTAAAGGAAGAGGAGGGGTTTTTGAAAGTGTGAAGAAGATGTGAATAAACAGAGGATATCGTGCGTTTATGATCCGATGACGAACACCGAAATCATCTCAATTTTTCACTGTCATTTCCTTCAACAATCCCGCCAACGTCTGTGCGAACCGCTCCAAATGTTCATGCGTATGCAACGCCGTAATCGTAATTCTTAACCACGCGGCACCTTTCGCAACCGTCGGATAACGAACGGCTTTCACGAAAAAACCTTCTTCGAATAAACGTTCCGAAAGCAGAATTGCTGTTTCCTCCGAGCCGACTTCACACGAAACAATCGGCGTTTCGGCGGTCATCGGAAGGTTGAATTGCCGACAAAGGCTGTTCAAAAGGGCGATATTTTTCCGCAATGCTTCTACATACCGTGACGGAGCCTGCAACAATTGAAAGCTCTTTATTGCCGCCGCGACGGACGGTGCCGGCAAAGATGTTGAAAAAATATACCCACGGGCGGTATTGCGCAAATAATCAATCACTTCCGCACTTCCGGCAACAAATCCGCCTTCGACACCGATCGCCTTGCTCAACGATCCCATGCAAAGATACGACGGCTTCGGTTGAAAATGAAAATGCTCCTTAAATCCGCACCCGTGTTCGCCCAAAACGCCCGTTGCGTGTGCTTCGTCGATGTAGAGCAAGGCATGATATTTTTCCGCAAATTCGGACAGAACCGTACCGTCGGCGATATCGCCGTCCATGCTGAAGATTGCGTCAGAAACAATCACGGCATGTTTGAAGGAGGTTGAACGCAGTTTTTCCTCCAAATCCGACATATCATTATGGCGGTAAATAACGGTTTGCGCTTTGCACAAACGACAACCGTCGATGAGACTTGCATGATTGAGAGCATCGGAAAAAATCACGTCTCCTTCGCCGAAAAGGGCGGGTAAAATCGAAACATTCGCCGCAAAACCGCTGTTAAACACCATCGCCGCTTCGTGCCCCGTAAAGTCCGCGATGAGTTGTTCCAGTTGTCGATGAAGCTCGAACGTGCCGCACATCAGTCGCGAACCGCCGCTTCCGACGCCATACTGTTCCAAAGCACGCACGGCGGATGATTTTACCTCGGGATGTTGCGAAAAACCTAAATAGTCGTTCGACGTAAAAGAAACATACCACCTGCCGTCGATACGCACGCGGTCGCTTTCAACGGCTTCGATGACGGTTTCCGTTCGATACAGATGTTTCTCTTTTAATGCTTTCAAGCGCTGACGAACGTCAAAGACCGGTAAAGAAACATCCATCGGTAAATTTGTAACGACAACCGCTTGATGTTCCAGGTAGGCAAGCGTTTCCTTCAAATCCTCCTCACTTGTGCCGTCGTATAGAAAAAGCCTTCCGCCGTGAGGATCACCGTGTGCTTTTAAGTTCGGGATGCGCACATAGCCGCTTTTTTTCGACGCAAAATATCCCGTTGTGTAATTGCAATCGTCCGAAATACACAGTTCGCCGACGATGTACGGTGCCGAAGAAACCTTTGTCGCCAAAATCAACGCTTCGCGAAAGTGATTTTTTCCCGTATCAAAGCAGGTCTTCTCCCCATCCATGTACGTGGCACGCACCCCGCGTTCGGGATCGGGTTCGCAACGTTGCAAGGTTCGAATATCCACCAGCATTGCTCCGCGCATCGGCGACGCATTTTTCAACAATGAAAGGCACGACTCGGCATCATCAATACCGTTTTCTTTGAGCAAGCGTCCCAAAACCGAAAACGCTTCGGCGGGATTTGACGCATCTGCCTCGGTCACCGATAACGACGGTACCTTTAAAACCTCCGAACATTCAATCGCTTCAACCTTCAAATGAACCGCATCCGCATTGCCGTTGCCATGGTTCAGGGCACGTTTAAGTAACGATTGGGATGCGGGAAGAATTTGTTTTTTTTCAACCAACCGTTCCGCACCCGAAAGATGAATATCGCCCTTCGAAGCGCGCATCTTGACGGCGTACAAATAAGATTTGTTCGTTTCCGAAGCGTTCATTTTCGGTGAAATTTCCCTGAGGGAAACCACTTTGTTTATATTGGGAAATGCATTGTTTTTCGAGTACTTTTTCACGTTTCCTATCTTCTGTGCTTCAAAACTTTCATTTTTTGTTTGATTTTTTTTTGGAAACGGACGATATATGTAAACGTGAATGCGTACTCCGCGGATTTGTGTGATTTCGATAAAAAAGTCTTGACAAAAGTGTCGAAACATCAAAATCTTCATAAGCAGGCGTCCATAAGCAGGCGTCCATAAGCAGGCGTCCATAAGCAGGCGTCCATAAGCAGGCGTCCATAAGCAGGCGTTCATAAATGAGAAAGAAAAAACGAAAGGAATAAATATGCCAAAGTTAAGCAGTCTTGTAAGTTTAGGCACGGCGGGAAAAGTTGCCAGCGGCGTTATTGCGGGAGGGCTTTCCACCGTAGCCGTTCAGCATTACTATCCGGATTCTTCGGAATTTTCGAAAGATCCGCAAAGAGCGGAAATGCGGGAAGAAGGGAGGAGGAAATTGGATTTCGAAATTCAACAGCGATCGGAAGAACTGGAGAAAAAGAAACGAGAACTGGAAGTGCTGGCGGAAACCATCGCCAAACAACAGGCGGCACTGAAAGAGGAGCGTTCGGCAGTGCAACAAATGCAACAGGCGGCAACGCAAGTTGTTGCGTCGGAAGTTCCGGTTGTCGAAACGGTGCAACAGGTTGCGCAAGTCGAAGAATCGGAAGAACCGAAATCCGAAGAATCGAAGAAAGCCGAGGTTCCGACGAATAACGCTCCGAAACGCCCTGCGGTTTTTGACGGCGGCGGCAATAAAGAGCCGATCGTGCCGGCGAACGATGCACAGAAACCGGCGGTCGCCTTTGGATCGTCGGGCGATGTCGTGACCGTCGGCAACGCGGATAATGCCGAGATGATCGATCGCCTGCGAAAAGAAATCGAAGATCTGAGGCGACGACTCGCCGAAAAAGACGGCTCGCCAAAAGAAGAGGCATTGAGAGCACGGGAGGAACGGTTGCGCGAACGTGAAAGAGCATTATCGGAAAAACTATGGAAAAGCAACATGCAATCAAAGGCGACACAAACGGATGATGCTTTATTCGAAGAGGCATCCGAAGGTAACGATCCTTTCGAGGGAGGATTCAAGAAAAAAACCGCAAAATCCGGAAAGGTTGTCGATTTTTCTACAATGGAGAAGGAGGAGGTGCAGGCTTACGCCGTAAAGGAAGGGGAACGTCTTTCGGAAGACATTGCGAAACAGAAGGATTTTTTCCGGCAACTTGTGTCCGTCGATGAAACCATGAGCGGCAGGACGGCAACCAAGGAAGAGCAAGAGAAAAGAGTCAGAGAAAAGGCTCACAACTTCAACGAGCTGGTAAAGGGGACCATGGATGATCTGCCGCTCGATGTTGCGCAAACCTCCATCGATCAGATTTTACAGTCCGTGGACGATGATCAGAAAAGAGCCGCAGTTGAGAAAAACTTGAAACGTGTAAAACAGGCAATGCCTTTTTTGAAAGACGTGAAAACGCTCGGTGCCTTGAGAGCGGCTGTATCGGCGTACACCGGGCTTGTGGAAGAAAAGCCGATTTCTCCGCAGAAATATGCGGATTTAATGGAAGAAAGTGCGGCTGAGTGCGCCCAGGAGATAACAAATCCGGTGTCGTCGGGTGATGCCAAGAAGAGGGAAGCGGATACCGCAAAGGAGTTTAAGCGCTTTTGTGACACAAAGGATGCGTCGAATAAGAAAGCGAGTGAAATTGTAGGAAAGGAAAATGCCGGCGGCGGTGTTGATCCGGCTCAGGCCATTGCGGATTTAAAGAAGGAAGCAGCAGGCGGATATGATGCCCTCTTCGATGGGAAAGACGGTTTGTTGAAAGGTTTTCGCGATCTTCAACACGATTGGGAACAGCTTGTTGCTCGTGAAAAAACCGTGAAAAGCATTCCTGCTGCTCCCGGAGTACCTGGAGTACCTCCTCCTCCCGGAGTGCCTGGGGTTCCCGGAGTACCTGGGGTTCCTGGAGTACCTCCTCCTCCCGGAGTACCTGGGGTTCCCGGAGTACCTACTGCTCCCGGAGCTCCCGGAGTACCTGGGGTTCCTGCGGGAGGTAATTCGTTGTTCCTGTCTGACGACAAAGAGGATTTTGCGAAATTTTTGAGTATCGTGGATCCGGATTTTAAGGATAAGAATCGCAAGAACACGAAGGCGCACGATGAGGCTCTTCAAGCCCGTAGAGTGGCTATTGGAAAGATAGAAAAAGCCGAGAAGGCATGCAATAAGGCAGTCGATGATGCCGAAAAAAACCGTTTGTCAGACGAAAAGCGTCTTGCCGAAAAGGAGCTGGAAGATGCGACTGCGGCTGCCGAAACCGCTCTGAAAACGTGGAAAGATTTTCGGGCGAATGCTTTTAGCGATCCGGGGAAAAGATTGTTGGCGGCTCAAGCGAGGTGGCTAGATTGCGGTTTCGCGGAGGAGTCGCGCATCGATTCCACAATCACGGATTTAAAAGACAGGCTGTCGAAGGATGCGGCGCAACCGACCGGGGCGGCATTGCTGAGACAACAGCGGATAAGCGGAACGGCGGCGGCTGTTACGAGGTTAACGGATCTGGAAAAGGAAAAGTATAAGAAATTTCTGGATACCGCGAAATCCGTTAAGAAACGCGCTTCGGATCTGAAGGAGAAATTCAATCGGGCGAAAGAGACTAAGGAAGCCGTGGAGAATGTTTCGTTCACACCGGTAACGAATCCGGGAACCGGAGAAGTGCGATACGTCGTATCGATCCCCGACGGTTCGCTGTTGAGCAGTGCGAGTCTGTATTCCTGTCTTTTGTCGTTGGCTCCCGTTATCACGGAATTGACGATTGAGAAATTGGGATACGAAAGTGCCGGCAAGCCGTTTTTGCATTTTATGAAATTGTGTCCGCGTTTTGCTCTTTTGGAAAAGCTTTGCATAAAAGGTTCTTTTGCGGAGGATGTTAAAGATTCGGCGAAGAAAGGGTTTTTCCGACAATACGAAAGTGCGATCCGATCGAACGATGAAAGATTGGGCAGTCTTCACGGGTCGGGGATGCCCGCTAGTGCGAAAGAATTTTTCTTCAGGGCGATTTCCCTTATTCCGAATCTGAAGACATTTGAAATGTATTGTGTCGGAGAAGACGGTACTCCGGAGGATACGAAGACGCTGTTGGATGACCCAAAGGAGATTTGGGCGGCCGTCATGCCACTCAAAAGCGTACGGCTTCCGAATTGTACGGAAGAGACTTATGTTAAACTGTTCGATTACCTGATGCGTCAAAGCGGACCGTTTAAGACGATGAAGCTTTGTACGCGTTGTTTCGGAGACATGATGCGGGCGCCGGGTTTTCCGCAGAGACTGTATCGGTTGTTGTCATCCGGGAAGGCACGCGTGGAATGGTTCGGAGATTTAACGATTGGGACTAAAGCAGTAGGGACTTACACTATTGCCGAACGTCCCAACCGCAGAATAGCCGCGCTGGAAAGTCCCAAAAAAGAAGAAGAAGTTATCGGGATCGTTAAAAAAAGAGAGGTGGACGGAAAGAATCTGGCAGACTGGGTATCGAATGATTTCAGCAATAATTTCGTGAACCATCTTGATGCATATGTGAGTCTGTGTGCCGTTCATTCGAATGCATTTACGCGAAAGCTTATTGAATACAACGCGGAAAAGCTCAACCCCGTGTATATAGCTGCTCAGTGTCTGCTCACTACTAAACCGAAAGAAAAGGAAAAGGAAAAGGCTGTCGACGTTGCATTGAACGATCCGTTGCGGGAAGTGGTTGGAGCTTACCCGATTATAGAGAAGGGTGTGTTGCTGTTCGGTCGGAAGGTGCCGGTTGACGGTTCCGTTCTGAAGAACTTCACCGTTCCGGCATTATTGGGATTGGTTTTGCGCGAGCGTATCGGCGGGGACAATCCCATCATTCTCGGAGTGGAAGACGGAGAGGCGAAAACCGTGGAGATTACCGATGAAAACGGAACGACGAAGACGGTGGCGGTAAAAGGGCAATTTGACAGTCGTTACATGTGGTATTTCCCGTCATACACTTCCTTGGGATGGGCAAAGAAACCGTTTGGTGTTACTGTCGAGAGTAAGGATTATGGAAAACTGAGTTCGGATGAGAAAGATAATTTGATACAGAATGCGATAAAGGCGTCCGATGACGTGTCCGCGTGGCTGAGTGGTTGCCAAAGTATTTCGCTCGATATGGATCCCGCCGTCCTCAAAAACTTTCTGAAAAGCCTTTGCGCCGGTCATACGCCCCTGTACTGGCATTATTTTGTTTCCAATGCGAGAACGGGGAAAGTGGAAGTCTATACGGCGGCAGTCGGAGATCAATGCAAGCTGTTTGATGTTTTTGCCGAAGTTGTAAAGGCACGACCGATGCACGAGAAACTGTATGAAGCGTTTGAGAAATTAAGGAGTGCCAATCAGGCACTGTTTAAAGTAAAACAGGAGCTTGCCGAATTGAAGACGCAGGCGGAAGAAAATCCGTCGGATGGATCCGTCAGTGGAAAGCTTTCGAAGAAGGAAAAAGAAGTCGAAACGGCCGAGTGTAAGTATAATGACCTTAAAACGGAAATGGATACGTGTGCGGCAGCTTTGGAACCGGTGCGCGTTTCCATGGAAACAAATCTGCCGTATGTGAAAGAAGTTTATGACAAACTGCGTGAGGAAGCGGCGAAGTCGGTAAGGGTGAAGCAATGGGTCGGCAGCGGTCGGACGATACGCTACGAGGATGTTGCAAATCCCGCTCATGGTTCTGCGGGTTTATTCGGTAAGCCGCCCGTGAACACCTGGAAGGTGAAGATGCCCCTTTTTGCGGATATTGACGGCTCGGATGCGGCTTCCGTGGATATCGATAGAGTCGAGGCATTAGTCAAAAGCGGCGATTTGCCCATACGAGATGATAACGGTTACTATGTGGTGTTGTCCGCGGAGGCGGTTTCCGGAGCGGGCAGAGGCCCGGGTGCCGCAGCCGTTCCAAAAAGCAACGCGTTTGCAAAGGCGAAAGGAGGTTTCGATCCGATTCGGCAATGGAAGATGTTCGGCAAAAATATAAAGTATCGGGATGTGGCTACCGGAATTCTGAGTACTACTAATATAGTGCCCGGGGGTGTCGTCAAGGTGAAGATGCTTGATCCTAAGTTTGTGTCGATTAACGGTCATGACGTGTC
>JAEESJ010000025.1 GCA_016286235.1 Opitutales bacterium
GAAACACAAATCTCCGGGTGTTCACGATTAAGAAAGTTGATAAAACGCCTAATATGAACGATCTGTCGATAATGTGTTCTTACGTTCAGATAATGGTAAGCCAGATTTGGAAAGCGATCGGCGAGGAAATGTTTCACGCCTCCAGCTCTTCTCCGCTCTTCTCCGCTCTTCTCCGCTCTTCTCCGCTCTTCTCCGCTCTTCTCCGCTCTTACCATGCTACCATGGAGTATTGATTTTGTATATTTTGCAAGATTATGTTTATCTCTTCCCCTCCTTCCTCTCCTGCAGCCAACGCACCACCTTGGCGATCGGCTCAATCAGTTCCCGCGGAATGTAACGTCCTTCCTCTGCCAGATCGTACAGGGCGTGTGCCAGCGGAACGTCTTCCAGGATGGGGATGTTGTTTTCGGCGGCGACTTTTTTCATCAGCTGCGCCTGAAAATCGATGCCCTTCGCCAGCACGATCGGCAGCGGTGTGATGAGGTCGTTGTAGTAAATCGCAATCGCGTAGTGCGTCGGGTTCACAATTAGTGCCGAAGCGCGTTTTGTTTTCTGCGCCGGACTGCCTTGCAACAGCTCGCGATGCAGTTGTTTGCGTTTGCCTTTGATTTGCGGATCGCCCTCCTGCTCCTTAAATTCCCGCTTCACCTCATCCTTGGTCATCATCAGCTGCTTTTTGTGATTGAAGCGCTGAAACATGAAATCCAGCACGGCGACGGTTATGTAGGCGAACAGGACATTCACGACGAACGTCTTCATAATCGGCGGTAGCATGTTGAAAAAATCGTTCAGCGTCAGGAACGGCGTTTTCAACAGCGGATCCAACGTATTGCGGATGACGAAGTACAACAATGTGCTCAAAAAGAGGATTTTTGCGGCGGATTTCAGGAATTCGATGAGGTTTTTGAGGGAAAAAATTTGTTTCAGCTTCGACATCGGATTGAGTTTGTTAAAATCCGGCTTGATCGATTCGGGCGCAAAAAGCAGCCCGAATTGAAAGGTGTTTGCCATAATGCCGGTGAGAAATACCAACAATACGAGCGGCAGAATAACGCGTATCCCGACCAACAGACAGGCGCCCGCCGTGTGTTGCAGAGCGGATTGGAAGGGTTCGTTGAAGAATAGCGCCGGAACCGCGGTCACTTCCGAAAGCGTTTGCAGAATCGCGTCGCGCCGCAGTCCGAAGTACGCAAAGATCACAATCAACAGCGCCGTGGACGTAACGTCCTTGCTGTTGGCGACCTGCCCCTTTTTGCGCGCATCGCGCAACTTTTTCGCCGTCGGTTGCTCGGTTTTTTCAGCCATGAGAAGGAAGCAACAACGTATCCTTGCGTTGCAAAAGGACGGAAGGTTTGGAAACAAAGTTTTTCATATCGTCAGGGCGGTGTTTATCCCGTCAAAAGCCTCAAAAAGGTTTCCGTTCGGGTTTCGCTTCCGAAATGCGTACAGAAATAGTGCATCAGGTACGAAAGATAGAGGATGAAAAACAGCATCGCCAATTCACTTTTAATCGGCATCGAGAGGAAGAAAACGTTTAGCTGCGGCGCAAAACGCGTCACCAGCCCCAAGCCGAATTCCGACAGGAACAGGATGAACAAAACGGGCCCCCCGAGCAGCACCAGCAGGTGAAACAGTTGCCCGCCCATGGCATGCGTGAAGAACGCGTTCCAGGCCGGCGGCAGTGTTTTATACGGCGTTAAGACGGGAACTTTTTCGTAACTGAAGTACAGACCTTCCAAAAACAACAACAGCCCGCCGCAGGTGATGGCGAGCGTCAGGGTAAATTTCATTAAAAAATCACCCAACGGAGACGTTTGCGAGTTCGAAATCGGATCGAACAAACTCGCCATGGAAGCACCGCGCTGGGTGTCGATGATGAAGCCGACGCTTTGGGCGATGTAGAAGAGGAAATTTGTCAGCCAGCCGAAGATGACGCCGATGAACACTTCTTTGATGAGAAAAAGCACAAACAGTCCGCGATTGTCATGGAGTAACGCCAGGCTCGGATCGAACAGCGGCGGCACTATGACCAACGAGAGCGCCAGAATGAGCGCGCGCCGTGCAATTCCCGTTAAATACTGCGAGGCGAAAAAAACCGAAACGGAGCAAAATCCCGTGATGCGGCTGCTGCAAAATCCCAGCACCAGCAACACATCCAGAAGCGGTTGCAGCCGTTCGAGCGTCATCGGCATTTCTGCTGTTGAACGATGGTGAAAATCGATTCCGTATAGCGTTGCATTTCCATTCCCATCCAATGCGCCGTCAGCACCAGTGCCAACGTAATGCAAATCAATTTGACCACGAAACCGAGCGTTTGCTCCTGCACCTGCGTCAACGCCTGCAACAGACTGACGCCGAGTCCGACAAACGTCGCCAGCAGAATGGACGGCAACGACAGCGCCAACACCATGGTCATGGCTTTGGATGAAAGATCGACGATAACGGACGAATCCACTGCATTTATTATAACAGAGGGCAAACGGGGACGCAAATGATTGCGGGAGAATAAAACGGTGGTTGAAAAAATGTTGCTTTGAAGGAAGAAAGAAGTAGGAGTAAGGCTAATGACACAGTTTTTAAAAGCTTTAGCGGCAACAAAACGTTTTTGGGACTATCGGAAGGCTCCAAAAAATCGCGGGGTTGCGATAGAAATTACAGGAACGTGTAATGCAAAGTGTTATTATTGCCAGGTTGGGCAGGATAATTTGAATCACGTTAAGAGCATGAAAAAACCGTATCTTTCGATTGATGATTTTCGGGAAACAGTTCGGTACTTGAAGGCGCACGAGTTCCTCAAAAAAGGCGATCGATTGGTGTTGTATGCCTGGAATGAACCCTTTTTGCATCCGGAATTCTCAGAAATTATCAAAATGGGACGGGAAGAAGATTGCTTGATGAGTTTGAGTACGAACGCGAGTGTTCGACCAAAATTGTCCGATGACTTTGATGCAACGTGTATCGGAAATATCAGTCTTTCAATGCCGGGATTTAGTCAGGCGTCGTACGATAAGATCCATCAGTTTGATTTTGAGCGAATTAAGTCGAATGTCGAATGGATGGTAAAAGCCTTCCGTGAACATGGTTTTTTTGGATTTTTTGTGATTCGGTTTCATGTGTACCAGTTTAACGTCCACGAAATTGAACCAGCACGTAGGTGGGCGCGTTCTCTTGGGGTGTGCTTTGAGCCGTATTACGCCTTTATTAATGATGCAAGACGGATGCAACAGTACCTTAGGGGGGAACTTCCTGGCGAGTATTTGATGAATGTTTCGAAGGACTTATTTATGGAGCGGTATTTGTATCGTCCAAACAGGCAGCTTCATACGTGCGATATGATGAACAATGTTATGGTGGATTCGGATGGTTTTGTGATGTGTTGTTGCCTGGATGGTACACGCATGGGGCGTTTGACGGATTTCAAAACACCTGAACAGTTGTTAGAGGCGCGCCGTAATAGTGAGATTTGTAAGAAGTGTTTGGCGATATTGGATCCGCACATTTTCGAGCATATCGGGTTTGGAGGAAGAGGACAATTCAAACATGGGCTTACTTTTTCCTACTTGTACCAATTCCTCAAAACATGCTTTCTATAAAGCTTTTATTTTCGCTTCCGTTCGGCAAAAATCCTTGCAAATAAATCGTATTTCGCTCCAAATGAGGAAAATGAAGGTTCGGATTGGAAAGAACGTTCTCAATAACGGATTGGGTCAGGTTTTGAACGTCGTCGGCATGCGGACATCATTGCCCGTTTTGAGCAACGTTCGTTTGTGTGCCAGGGAAGGTGCGTTGGAGCTGGTCACCACCAACCTGGACATGGGCATTCGTTGCACTGTGGCGGCAGACGTGACGGAAGCTGGTTCGATTGCATTGCCGGCGCGTCGGCTGGCATCGATCGCAAAGGCGCTTCCAGAGGGAACGATTGAACTGGAATGTTCGGACGATCAGGCGAAATTGAGTTGCGGTTGTTCGAAGTTCCGCATTATGGGAATGAATGATGCCGAGTTCCCGCCGTTGCCGATGTTCGAACAAACGGAAGCGCTCGTTGTGGAACAGCAGCAACTGCGCGGTTGGTTGCGCCACGTGTCGTTTGCTCAGTCGGAGGACGAAAATCGCTACTTGTTGAACGGCGTTTTGTTTGCGTTTAAGGGCGGTGAAGAAGCATCGGATGCCGAAGGCAGTGCTGGCGAAAATACCGCAACGGAACTGCATGTCGTAGCGACGGACGGGCGGCGGTTGAGTTTGATGCAACAATCGATGGACGTTCCGCAGGTGTTGCGCGGAAAATCCTTTATTTTGCCTTCCAAGGCCGTCGGCGAATTGGAGCATTTGTTGCAACAATCCGCTCCCGTGAAGCTTTATTTCAACAATCGTCAGGTCGGTTTCGAGCTGGAATTGGATGAAAATGCACAAAAAAGCGGGTTGGCACAATCGATTTATTTGGTTTCGAAGCAAATTGAAGGTACGTTCCCGAACTATTTGCAGGTCTTGCCGAAAACAACGGAACATCGTGTGCGTTTGGAGCGCGCTTTGTTGCTGGAAAGTATCCGACGGGCGGCGTTGGTTTCGAATCTCGACAACAACACCGTTAAGTTAACGTTTAATCAAAATCTGTTGGAAGTTTCGGCTTCCGGTGCGGACGGTGAAGCGCATGAATCGATTGCCGTCGAGTACGAAGCCGACGAAAAACCGGTAAGCATCACCTTTAATTCCAAGTTTTTAACGGATCCGCTGAAAGCCCTGGACGAAGATACGATCTTCTTCGAATTTAAAGACGAAGTCAGCCCCGGCGTCATTAAAACCAACGATAATTTCCGTTGCGTGGTGATGCCGTTGCGGTTGGGATAAAGCGCGTTTATTGATTGGGTTTTATTGTCTTCCGTGCGGTTGAGTGGGTGCTGTTTTTGCCCGGTTACCGATGCGGGACTTGCCGGTTCGACGCTTTCGCCGTCTCAAAAAAACATTTCCGAAAGCAGATCCCTCCACGTACGAACCGATTGCACGACCGGAATTGCATTACAAAGGAGACGGTTACGGACGGGTACCGTTTTTCTTTATGATACCGTGCAATTCCATCAACGCCTCAAAGGAGCCGGGTTCATCGTAATCCTGACCATCAACCGGGAGTAGAACGTCCCGCTCGATGCCTTCCGCTATGAGTTCGTCATTCAGAATGAGTTTATTCCGAAGTTTTACGTGAGAAATTTTATCCTCCAGAGGATCATAAAAGAAGACAAATTCGATGTAATTGGAATCAAACCATTCCCGGTTTATATCACGGTGAGTGACATTGTATCCGGATGTGTGTTCAAAAGAAACAGCATCCTGTTTCATGTTTCCATGATATGAACGGCAACACTTAAAAAGAACCTCTAATCCGTCGGCATTTGAGATTTCGGAGATATCAAAACTCACGTGAAAACCGGATCCGGCACATTCCGATATGTCGTATTCAAGAATATTCCAAAATTTTTCCCCGAAAATGCCCTTCAGGAAGTCTTCGGTAATTAACACATCCAGCACGGATGACATTTTATACTGATCGTATAATCGTGGAAGCTGAGAATTTTCCGGAACCTCCGGGTCAACCCATATAAGCCAAGGGTTCTCCAGGTATTCCGACTCTTCCATTTCACGGACACAGGACGGTCTGCCATACATCTTAAGCCTCCGCTCAAGATCGGATTTTCCTTCCTTTGCATCCTCAGAAATTTTACAACAATCATATTTTTTGCGACCCTTTTTAAAATCGTCGCGTAATTTTGCGTACATGTTCGAAAATTTCTTCTTTGCTTCCCGTACGGCATTCCATGGAAAGTCGGATAGTTTATTCGTTTTTTTTAAAAATTCCATTTCGATTTCGTTATTGCCTGCACGGCAGGATACCGTGCAATTCTTCAACATCGCAACACTTTTTTCCTTTTCAAAGTCAAAAACAAAAGAGCAGTGCAATCGATTTTCCTCTTCTCTGTGATCGCACCTTATAATCATCGACAACGAACCTTTACCGAGCACGTTAAAAAAACCGTTATCGTAATACGGACGCGGCACAAACACGATACTCAACTTAAAATCTTTACCGCTGACCGCATGGGCAAAAATAGCACCGACAACCTCCTCCGTTAAGACCTTTTGCAAGAATTCCTTGCTGCACAAAACTTTGATGATTTTCTTCAAATCGGCATCGCACGACAACTTTCTTAAATCATCAAGCGTGTGAAACGATAACAAATCGGAGTCCGTTTCTACTGTATACGGATTCCCGTTTTGTTCTTTGAACCAATCCGGAGATCCTTCGTTCCAAAGATGCAGACTTTCCGCTTGCGGAAAAAGCGCATCGAATGCTTCATGGAAGATCTTCGGATTTTTCCGCCAATGCGCCTCCACAACGCTCGGATCCGGCAAGATCGCCTTTACGCTTTGCGTCCGTGCGCCGACGAACAGAAACAGGGTGCATCCGATGAGGCGGAACGGGAAATTTTTATAGCTCATATTCATAACATCAACCAAGAAAATTCTGCCGAAAAGCGAAATACATTACAAGGGAAAAACATTTTCCTTTTTCGCCTGTCGTTCGAAGAGAAAAAGTTTTCCGTATAAAAGCACACTATCCTCCGACCGACGCTTTCAACGGTACCAGATACTGCTTTAATAACGACGGCTCTTCGAGCAATGTATCGAGCGGGATTGCTTGTTCGAGGGAGAAAGTCCCGCTGTGCGTGCGACGCAATTGCGCCAAATGCCCGCCACAGTTGAGCTTCTCGCCGATATCATGCGCCAGGGAACGAATATAAGTGCCTTTGGAGCAACAAACGCGAAGACGGAGGTTCGGTGCGTCGTAACTTAAAAGAGTACATTGAAAAATGGTGATGAAATGGGGAGTTGTTTTCGGTTCCTGTCCTTTGCGTGCCAGTTTGTATAAGGGAATACCGTTGATTTTCTTGGCGGAAAAAATAGGCGGTTGTTTCGATACCGTCCGAGCAACGCGGAAAAATGTAATTCAAACTAACCCCTTTGCAAAAGATAACATCCTAAATATCCCGCGGTAGATTGAACCAGTCCCCATTCTCCTGATACCTCCGATTTATAAATTCAAAAAACAGGGATAAAACTCGAAGTTCCTTTCGACACTACAGCAATAAACACCACCGAGTGCACACCGCGAACTTGAAGAATTTTCAACAGCACAACCGCTTATCGGGCGTCCATAAATGCCTTCGGTTGTTTAACACGAAGCACGCTATGACTTTCCTTAAAGCCTTGCTGTTACCAGCACCGCCTTGCGAAAAAATTTCGATGAACAAAGATTACCCCCCTATTTCCCCATCTCCGGAAACAAAACCTCAATCTGCGTTGCAAGCCCGTTACTCAGATCGTACCCGAGCAATTGCGTTTTATAATGAGAAAAATTTTGCGCATTCCCGCGTTTCCCGGCGACGTAACACAACCCGTACAATGCCTGCGAGTGAATATATTTGGAGGTGCTTTTGCAGAGCGGATGGAATTCCTTTTCCGCCGCTTCCAAATCGTTGACGTGAAGCGCAGCAAATCCACAACCGATCGCCGCTTCGTCGCACAAAGGCTGGGTCTTCAAGTGGGTCTTGGCTTTTTGATAATAACGCAACGCCTTTTCGTACTCCTTTGCTTTCATGCTTTCGTTTGCCTGTTCCAGAAAGATCAAACCGCGCACGTTCCCGACGCCTGATGGCAAAGAAGTGCCCTCCGCCCAGACGACGCGTTCCGCAAGCGTTGTCTTGCTTTGGTAACCCTGCAGGCACTCTTGAGCCTTGCGTTCGTTCATCCAACGGAACACGACGATAACTCCGCCGATGACGACGACGGCACAGGCAATACGAACCCACAGTTGCACATGTTGAACCAGCCAATTCCAAATTTTCCGTCCGTGAACCGTAACGTCCTGCTGAGGATTTTGCTCGAACTCCGCATTTTGTCCCGCTTCCGGAAAATGCAGAACCGACGGCGTTTTTTTCTCTTTCACGCCCCCCTCTTAACACAACCTGCGTTGTGCGTCAATGTTTTCGTTCGTGTGAAACGATTGCGTTCGTCGGCAACGGGAATTATAATAGAAGTGATCCATGCGCGTTTTGATGGCAACTCCCGAGTGTTTCCCGTTCGTTACCACGGGCGGTTTGGGAGAAATGGTGAGCGGGTTCGTGAAAGTGCTGGCTCGACGCGGGTATGAGGTTCATGTCGGATTACCGCTGTACGGGAGCGTTTGGCCGAACGGCGATTGGACAAAAACCGATAATATCGCGGTACCGTTTGGCGACGGGATACGTTTGTGCAGCGTTTGGACGTATGGCTCCGAAGGCGTAACGTATCATTTTATCGAGTATCATGCGTATTTTGGCGGGAACAATGTCTACGGCGGTTTGAACGAAGGCGAACGATTTGCGTTTTTTTGTCGCGCTTTGCTCGCCGTATGCGAAGCATTTCGTTGGTGCCCAGACATCATCCATGCACATGATTGGACGACGGCTTTGTTACCGGTATATTTAAACACAACCTTATCCCACTCGCCGCTATACCGAACGGCGACGGTTTTTACCATCCATAATTTGAACTACCAGGGGCTTTTTTCGCCGTCTCTGCTGTATCGGGCGGGAATTCCGATGTCCGAATTTCATCCTCATTCCCTGGAAGCACTCGGCTACGTGAATTTTCTTAAAGGTGCGCTGTATCACGCCACGAAATTGACGACGGTCAGTCCGCATTATGCAAAGGAAATTCAAACCCCTTCCTTCGGTTGCGGTCTGGATGATGTTTTGCGTTTCAAAGCGGCGGATTTAATCGGCATTCTGAACGGTATCGATACGATGCGTTGGGATCCATCGAACGACCCGTCGATTGCGGCGCATTACACATGTCACAATTTGGAGCCGAAAGAAACCTGCAAACAGGCATTGCGTCAGTTGTTGCAGTTACCGAACGAACACGTGCCGTTGTTCGGCGTCGTCAGCCGTCTGTGCGAACAAAAAGGGCTGGATGTGCTTCTGGAAATTTTGCCGTACCTTTTGCGGAATTTATCGATGCAGTTAGTCGTCATGGGAAGCGGCGAACCGTCATGGGAAGCACGCTTACGCGATTTGGATCGCAATTTCCCGAACCGTCTGCGCGTCAAAATCGGCTATGAGGCGGATTTGGCGCACAAAATTTACGCCGGTTGCGACTTTTGCGTGATGCCGAGCCGTTTTGAACCTTGCGGGCTTAATCAAATGTACGCCTTGCGTTACGGCATGCTGCCGATTGTGCGCGAAACGGGCGGCTTGGCGGATACGGTCGAAAATTGCGACGAAATCAACGGTCGCGGTTGCGGATTTGTCTTTCAGGATTTAACGAACGATGCGCTTTACAATACCGTCGGCTGGGCATGCGCTACATACTTTGACCGTCTGCAATTATTCCGAACCCTGCAACGAAACGCCATGAAACGCGATTTCGGCTGGGAACGCTTGGTGCAGGCTTACGAAGAAGTCTATCGGTGGGCGGTGGAACGGCGAAGCAGCGGATAAAACAGTGGAGAGAAATTCGAAAAGCGCATCCGAATTTTGTCTCCGAATTTAAAGAATTTGTTTGGGGAAAGCCCTACGCCCGCCTGTTTGAATCTAAATTTCCGCAACGATCCGTGAAACCGAACGCAATGCCCAATTCATCGAGTACTTCGGCTATAAAAAACACCCATGACGGCAATAATCAATGAAACTCTGAAATTCCAATAATCGCGCCTGCTTTCAACTGGATCCGCTTGTCAACGTTTCCCGTTACTTTCCCCTTCCGCCTTCTTCTCTCCCACTCCCAACCTCGGTTTTACCAACATGCAAATCGCATTATCTCGTTTCAAATAACGCTTTGCCAACGCCCGGATGTCTTTCAGTTTAATGTTCCGATAGCGTGCTTCGTCCGACGGGTGCCATCTCAGTTTTTCGGGACGCGCTTGTGCGTTTTTCAAAAACTCCATCCAAAAATCGTTGGTAACGCGATTCTTCTCCAACGCCGAAATCAACGGTTTGACGGCGCGATCCAGTTCCGCCTGCGTTATCCCGTTGTTCGCCATATCATCCGCCAGACGAACGATTTGCGTGCCGACGGCTTCCAGTTTGTTGGACGAAGTCGTCACGTACGCTTTCACGCAACCGCGACCGAAGGTTTCGGTGATATAAGAAGAAGCATAGGGTGCGTATGTGTTGCCGCTTTGCTCTCGAATGTCTTTTACGAGACGATTTTCCAAAATACCGCACAGGACATCGATTTTCGCAGTTTCGCGTGGATCTTCGGACGCTTGTATCGACCATACCGCGTACGCAACCGCTTTATCGATATCGGAATCAAAAAGGAACGTTTTGGTTTGCGACTTCGGCCAATAGGAATTGCCGGAATCTTTCGGCAGGATTTTCTTTTTTTCACGCGACGGCAACTGCCCGAACGTTGCAAACAGGTATTTCATCAGCGCATCGCGATCGAAATCGCCGATGACGGTTATCTCCATGTATTGCTTTTCGAAAACAGGCTTCAAAACGGAGGCGGCTTCAACAAAATTGCGTTTTTCCAAAATTTCCCGCGGCGGAAAAAAATAGCGCGTGTCACCGCCGGATAAGAAATCCTGTACCGCAGACGCAACCACGCCGTTCGGTTTGTGCGCAAACTCTTCGTAACGCCACGGGAGGTTTTTGCGAAATTGCGTTTCGCCTTCCGTTCGATACCCGGGTTCCAATAAGTAAGCACCGATCAATTCCAACTGTTGTTTCAGGTTGTTGCGATCCGTTTGGCATTTGAAAGCATAACAATCTTCGTCAACATCGAAATCCAAACCGATGTTTTTACCGACAAAGCAACGATTGAGTGCCGTTTGCGAACCTTGTTTTAACCCTCCGGTGACGAACGCCGCACTCAGCAACTGCGGCAATCCGGGATACGGAGTCTGTTTGAAATCCATCAGACCGCAACCGATACCGACGTGGACGAGAATGGTATTGACCTCAAAATCCGTATGTTTCAGCGTAACGCGAATGCCGTTCCCGAGCGTGAATGTTTCAGTCCCTAAATCCGGATGGTAGCGATAGTAGGAGAGCTTCGGAACCTTGTGTGTCGAAAACGGTGACTTGAATTCGATGGTTTCAAACGGTTCGGGTCGTGACAATTTTTCTTTTTGCGATTTCAGGAAGACATCTTTTATGTGCGCTTCCGTGACTTCCGAATCGAAATTGCCGCCGACGTACAGATAACCGCCGTCCCCCCACAATTCCTTCCAAAGCGCATGGCAGTCGTCCGTCGTAATCGTCGGCAACAATTTTTGAAGCCATTCCTGTTCCTGCGTTGCGGCAAAAACGATCTTTTGCTTCGTTAAACCGTTCACCATTCCGTCCGCTAAATCGCACGCCGAAGCCGATTGCTCCCTGATGATGTTCGATTGTAGACGATTTTGCATAACGGACTTGGCATATTCCAACTCCGACGGCGCAAAGCCGAAAAGCGTTACCGAGCGCACGAAACGCTCGCACAAACGAACGGTTTCGTCCGTATCTTTCGCATTGCACAAGAAGATACATTCGCCTGTTTCGTATTTGCGAAAGTTATTCTCCCAATCGAAGAAAGCATCCGTTACGGGCATTGTCTTTACCAGTTCCTGCAAACGTTGATCCAATATCACGCCCGTGAGTGCCCAAACAATTTCGCGGTATTTGTCTTTCAACGTAACCGTTTCGGAACCGCGGAACGGCTGCACCGCCGTCAGCGCAACCCAAGTGTTCGACAATTCCCGATCGTTAACAACCTTCACCGCCAAACCGTTTCGCGGCGGCGGAAACGTGCCGATGTCGGGCTCTTCCGCCGACTTTTCCGCCGTTTGCGTCATGGTTTGTTCAAGGAAACGAACGGTTTTTTGAACGTCCACTGGACCCGTTATAATCAGCGACATACGGTTCGGCGTGTACCACTTCTTGTAAAAGCGGAAAAAGTCCCCCGTCTTCATCGCATCCAGCGTTTCTTTCGTTCCGATGACAAAACGCTTCGACATCAACGATTGGGAAAAGATAAACCGATTGCCGGCTTCCCACGTGCGAACGGTATCGACTTGTCGGTTGCGCATTTCCTCCAAAATGACGCCGCGTTCGCGATCGATTTCCTTCTGCAAAAACAGAGCTTCGAAACCCATGTCGTTCAGCACCGTCAGTGCCTTTTGCAATGATGCTTCGTCGTTCTTCGGAACATCCAGCTTGTAACAAGTGTGCAGGTAATACGTAAAAGCGTTGGTGTCGCCGCCGAAACTCATGCCGTTCTCCTGAAAATAAGGAATCAACTCGCCGGGTTTAAAATGCCTGCTGCCGTTAAACACCATGTGCTCCAAAAAGTGCGCCAAACCGTCTTCCGCATCGGTTTCCATCAGTGCGCCGGCATTCACCAACAGACGCAGGCTGATCGCATCGCAATCGCCCTTCTTCGGGTAAATATAGTAACGCATGCCGTTTTTCAACGTTCCCGTATGCACGGCGGGCGACAACGGCAACGGTTCGTTCCAATCGATTTTTGCCTTTAAAGCCTCGATTTCGGCTTTGGATAGCGGTTTATCTTTCTTTTCCGATGATGCTTCTGCGTTTTGCTCTATTTCCGAATTTGTTTTACGGCGTTCGGATTTTGCGGACGAAACGGTACGCTTCTTACTTCGTGCATTTGATTTTTGATCGTCCGCCGTCTTTTGCTTCGACGGGTGCTCCGATTTTACCTTATGCTCGTTCTTTTTCGCGGCATGCTTCGTCTTTTCTTCAACACCTTCGGTGCGACTTTCAATGGATGCGGTTTCGGTTGTTGCTCCAAAGAGCCCCAACGGCAAAACGCCGAACAATGAAAGGAGAATAAGGGATTTGTTTATCTTCATGACGGTTTAACAACGAGATTCACAACCTGCGAAGGCTTCAAATAATTTTCGCAACGTTCGTAAAACAAGTCAATCGTCATTGCGTCGATTGCTTCCTCGTAACGCAACCATCGTTCGTTCGGAAGACCCAAAAGGGCATTGTATGCGGCGGCAAACGCTTTTTTGCCGATGCTTTGCAGACCGAGTTGACGGTTGACCTTCAAAGATGTGCATGCCGTTTCGAATTCGTCCTTTGTCAGTTTTCGGTCGAGAACGCGTTGAACGGCGCGCGACATTTCCGTTTCAACCGCTTCCGTTGCCTCCGCATGCGTCCCGGCAAATAGACAGAACATACCTTTCTCCGTACCCGACAAACGCGTTGCACCGACCGTGTACGCCAATCCGCGCTTTTCGCGCACCTCATCCACAAAGGTACTTGCGAGACCGTTGAACAGTTCCTCCAAAAATTCGCCGACATAAAAATCCTCACCCGCGTAACCGCTCATCGGATACGCAGCAAATACCATTGCCTGTTCTTTGGAAGACGTTTCTTCCGTGCGCAACGTTGGCGGGCAGTCGATATGTTCCGCAACCGTCTTGAAATGCCCTTTCGGCAACGCCGCACAAAGCGGATCCAGCAACTTTAAAATACGCTCTTTCGGCAACGACGAAACAACGGAAAGAACGGCATTTTCCGCCGAAACAATTTTCCCGTAAAAGCGTTTGCAGTCGTCAACCGTCAGTGCAAGAAGCCCTTCCTCCGTTCCCAACGAACCGACGGCGTAAGGGTGATGTTTGAAAAATTCCCGCCGCAACCGTTGAAAGCCGACGTAAAACGCATCATCCCGCATGGCCTTTATCTCCGACAACTGTGCGTTTTTTTCGATTTCGAACGTTTCGGAAACAAAGCACGGTCGCGTCAGCGCGTTTTGAAGCCATTGAACGGCATTTGCCGCGTCCGTCGAAAGAACTTCCGTCGATAATCCAAGGTAGTTGTTGCCGGCGAACCCGTTCCATTGCCCGCCGAGCGCTTCCACGGCTTCGGCAACTTTCAAAGCCGATTGCTGTTCCGTATCCTTTGTGAGCATTGTCGCCAGCAGTTGCGACAAACCGCGCTTGTCGGACGGTTCGTACAATGCACCTGCCGAAAAAAGAGCTTCGATGTGCGTTTTCGGCAAGGCGCACGGTTGGTACAAAATGCGTACGCCGTTGACGATTTCGGTCTCCAACGGCAACCGTTCCGACACCACAACCGTCGCGTTGGTCACCGACGGCTTGCAGGTCAAAGGTTCCAGCGATACGCAGGTGCTTTGGGCGAAGGTTAAATAGGTATCGACGATTGCGCGCACATCCTCAACCTCCAATGTTCGCAGTTGTTCCAGATAGCGTTGCGTGTAGTCGGCATCGCCGAGACAGACGCTCGCCCAACCGACGTGGTGCGCCTGTCCCGAAACCGTTTTGCAGGCATCCAGTTCCGACAACAACGCTTGTCGGTAGGTTTTGGCGACGGCATCCTGTGTCAGACCGCTTTTTATGAGTTCCGTTAAATGTTCGTGCAGATACGTCTCGACCGCTTTCCGCTTTCCCGCTTCACAGGCGTACTGAATAATGAACAAACCGTGCGTGTCACCCATCCAGGAAGCCGCTTCGATCGTCTGCACCAGGCGTTGTTTTTCACGCAATTCCCGGTATAAAAGCGAACTTTCGCCGCCGCCCGCAACGGTCGCGAGCACCTGCAATTTTGCGCCGTCTTTATGTCCCAATCCGGGAATGCGAAATCCGATTGCGCCGCGTACGATTTGGTAATCCCCATAGGCGCGTCCGCTTCGTCCCGCCAACTGGAGAGGTTCTTTCGGTACCAAAACGGGTGTAACGCTGCGCGGTTTATGAGTGCCGAAAAATTGCCTTACTTTTTCAAAAACCGCCTCTTGCGACAGATTGCCCGCGACTATCAGCGTCATGTTGTTGACGGCATAGCGCGCGTGCCAATAATTCCGTACGTCTTCGCGCGTCAGCTGTTCGAAAATGCTTTTCACGCCGATGACCGGGTAACGGTACGGGTGACGGCGAAACGCTTCCGCGAAGAGCCGTTCGCTCAAAACATCGTCCGCGTCGTCCTTGCACATCGCGATTTCGCGGAGAATGACCTCGCGTTCTTTTTTAAACTCCTCGTCGGGGAACGTCGCCCGAAGCGTCATATCCTGCAACAAATCCAGTCCGACATCGAGCGAATTAATACAGGCATCATAGGTAAAAACTGTCCTGTCAAACGTCGTATAGGCGTTTAACTTCGCGCCTTGGTTTTGAGCCTCTTTGAAAATTGTCTCGTAATCGCGCGTTTCGGTGCCCTTAAACACCATGTGTTCGACGAAATGCGAAACGCCGGAACCGAGAAAATGCCCTTCATGGATACTGCCAGTTTTGACCCACAGCTGGAGGGCGAGCACATTGGAGTGTTGGATTGGTAAGAAAATAACCGATAAACCGTTCTCCAACGTTTCATGTACCGTCGGATCCGATAAAAAAGCTGTCTGCACGGAAGCCATACGGGGGCATTGTAGGGAAAAAACGAAAGTTTTTCAATCGGGAAAGACGGAAGCATCCGCCGTCGTTATACATTGACATTTTTTGCCAACCGTTTCGCAATAGGGAAAGAAATCATCATGAACATCGGAACCGTAAAAGAAATCAAAATTAACGAAAATCGCGTGGGCATTATCCCGAGCTTTGTGGCGTCGCTGACAAAGCAGGGGCACCGCGTTTTTGTTGAAAAAAATGCGGGCGTCGGATCGGGCTTTACCGATGAGGATTACCGCAAAGCAGGCGCGACCGTTTTGGAAACGGCGGATGAAGTCTGGCAGAAGTCGGACATGATCGTGAAGGTCAAAGAGCCGTTGAAGTCGGAATACGGGAAAATCCGTCCGAACCAAATTCTTTTCACCTACCTGCACCTTGCGCCGGATGTGGAACAAACGGAAGCTCTCATCAACTCGGGTGCCGTTTGTATCGCCTACGAAACGGTCACGGACGCCTTCGGCAAATTGCCGCTGTTGTCGCCCATGAGTACCATTGCCGGGCGCATGTCGGTATTGACGGCGACGAATTTGCTTCAGACGCAACACGGCGGTTGCGGAACGTTGCCCTGCGGCGTTCCGGGCGTTCCCCCGTCGAAGGTTCTTATTCTCGGCGGCGGTCACGTCGGTCAAAACGCCGCGTTTATCGCACACGGCATCGGTGCGGATGTAACGGTTCTGGATAACTGGCAACCGACATTGGAACGCATTACGACAATTTTCCATAATCAAGTCAAAACCGCCTACTCGAACCCGGATAACGTTGCAAAGTTGATTGCCGATGCGGATATCGTCATCGGTGCCGCGCTGGTCGCCGGGCTTTCGACGCCGAAACTGGTTACGAAAGACATGGTCAAAACGATGAAAAAAGGCAGCGTGATTGTCGATGTGGCGATTGACCAGGGCGGTTGTTGTGAAACCAGTCACCCGACTACGCACGACAATCCGTATTATACGGTCGACGGCGTCGTCCATTACTGCGTAACCAATATGCCGGGTGCCTATGCACGCACCGCCACGATTTCACTGAACAACGCAACCTATCCGTTCATCGAAAAACTGGCGAATTCGGGATACGAAAAAGCCTTGCGCGACGATAAACATCTGCGAAACGGTTTGAATGTCTTCAAAGGCAAGTTGACGCATCCGGCGGTCGCCAAATCGCAAAACCGTCCCTTTACCGCCTGGGAAGTGGTGTTGGAGATTGCTTAAGTTGGTCAAGTCTTAAAAAGTACGCATCCTGCGTGGCGCAATGGTAAAGTTGTGCTTCGTGGGATCGTCGACGGCGTGCCTGAGGATGTTTGTTGTCCGTTTATACCGTTCCTTCTGTAAATTACTACAAAATTAACAATTTTATCTTTTTGACGGAGCCCGTTATCACTGAATATCCTGAATTCGTATGTCGGATTTAGAACCAGCCTCGTCGTCTTTATCGTCATCGCCTTTAAACACCAAAACTCCCTGGGTACACTCGTCCGTTCACGCCAAACGTGCAAGAATAACAACAAACGTCGACGGCGTTTTGCCGATCGATAAACCGTACGGATGCTCTTCGTATGACGTTATCCGACGCTTAAAACGAACCTTCGGTTTTCGCAAAATCGGACATGCCGGCACCCTGGATCCGCTGGCAACGGGTCTGTTGCTGATTGTTCTCGGGAAAGCCACCAAAGCCTCACAGACATTGATGTGCGGCACCAAAACCTACGAGGGCGTTATTCAACTCGGCGTCGAAACAACCACCTACGACCGCGAAGGTGAGGTTACACAAACCCGACCGACCGACGGTATTACCGAAGAAATTATTCGAACCGTTCTGCAAAGTTTTTTGGGCGATCAGTATCAACAACCGCCTATTTTTTCCGCCAAGAAAATCAACGGTATTCCCTTATACAAACTGGCACGCAAAGGACAGGAACCGAAAACAACTCCCAATTTCATCACCATCTTTCAATGCGATCTTTTAAATTACGACGCACCGAACCTTCATCTTCGCGTCCGCTGTTCCAAAGGCACTTATATCCGATCATTAGCGCACGACATCGGCGAGAAGCTCAACTGCGGCGGGCATTTGGCGCAATTACGCCGCACGCGTATCGGGAAATTTTCCGTCGAACAAGCCGTTCCGCTTGACGCATTACTGCAAGAACCCACATTATTGAAGAAGTATCTCGTACTGTTGGACATGTCGGGCGAAAAGTAAAAAACAATTATCCGAGTTCCCGGTTTTCGGATTTTGACGGAACTTATTTCCTCTTAATCTCCTTTACCCGTTACCGCATTATTGCACGCTTTGCTCTGTTTTTCGCCTTTACACCCGAATTTTTTGAAATACTTCAAAAAACGCTTGACGGGGGGGGGGGGGGGGTA
>JAEESJ010000026.1 GCA_016286235.1 Opitutales bacterium
ACCGGATGATTACCCGGGAAACTGCTTTGAAAAAGACGGTCGCAAATGGGTCACTATGGGGAACACCTGTTGGTTCACCAACCTCGACCTTGCCAAATCCCACGAACCGCTGGCGTTGACGGAGGAATACAACCTGCACCCCGAGCGTTATCCGAAGTACGACAATTACGATGCCATCGAAGTCCCGAAAGTTTCGTTAATCCCGAAAGACTACTTCGGCGTCATGGGCGTACCCATCACGTTTTTTGATAAGTATTGTTCAGAGCAGTTTGAGATACTTGGAATAGCAAATTCAGCACGATGGATTGGGTATGAATGCTACACTCTGTTAAATTCAAAAAAAATATACAATAGGTTGTTAATTCGCAGGAAAAGTGAAACAACACTGTATAAAATGCAGGAATTTACACACACAAACCAAACCAACAACCTTTAACTTTATGACACACCCAACAATGCACGTGGAGCACGTCACCGTAACAATACGGGAGCTCATTCAAGATTACAAAACGCATCCCGAAACCAACCAAGTGACGGCGTACGGCGGGAAATTGAACATTCGCCCCGCGTACCAAAGAGAATTTATTTATAAACCGCATCAGCAGGAAGCGGTCATCCAAACGATTTTAAAAGGCTTCCCGCTGAACATCATGTATTGGGCAAAAACAGGCGAAGAAAGCTGGGAGGTGTTAGACGGGCAACAGCGGACGCTGTCGATCTGCGAGTATTGCGGTATTATCAATAACGGCGTTCAAAGCGGCAGTTTTTCCGTCAAACTTCCGGGACACGGAACGGATAGGGAAGATAACCCAAAATTTTTCCATAACTTATCGGAGGATGACCAAGAACAAATTCTCAATTACAAACTGCACATCTATCAGTGTGATGGTACAGCAAACGAAAAATTGGATTGGTTCGAAATCGTGAACACCGCCGGTTTAGAACTGACACAACAGGAATTGAACAACGCCGTTTATACGGGCACGTGGCTGACGGACGCCAAAAAGAAATTTTCGCGCACGGTGGCACAAAACGGCTATATTGCCAAAGCCTACGGCAAGTATTTAACGGGCGATCCCGAACGTCAGGAGTATCTGGAAACGGCGTTGGAGTGGATCGTCGACAAAGAAAATCGCGACAACGAAAAGAAAAATCAGGAAAACCAAGAAAAATCCAACGCCCCGAAACGCACCGTCAAGGATTACATGGCGGATCATCAGGGCGATCCGAACGCCGACGCGCTTTTCAACTACTTCGAAAACGTCATGCGGTGGATGAAGGCGACATTCAGGGATTACGAAGATTACGTGAAGGAAATGAAGGGGCTTCCGTGGGGCATTTTTTACAATCAATACGCAGGGAACACGATGCATCTCAATTCGGACGCCGTCGCAAAACGCGTTTCGGAATTGATGGATGACGATGACGTGACGAACAAAAGGGGAATTTTTGAATATATCCTGTCCGGTGAAGATAAAGAACACGAAAAGAACCTTCACATTCGCGCCTTCACGCTTTCGCAAAAACGCTCGCAGTACGGAAAGCAAAACGGAAAATGTGCAAAGTGCGGCAAAGCATGCAAATTGGAAGACACGGAAGCCGATCACATTACGCCCTGGTCGGAGGGCGGTCATACGACACCCGATAATCTCCAATTGCTGTGCAAAGGTTGCAATCGTGGAAAGTCGGATAAGTAGAGCCGTAGATTGTTTGAGGCGTGCCGTTGATAAAATCTCTTTGAGAAAGGCGCGGTTTTATAAGGAACGCGCGTTGCAATTTACATACCTGCGCAGTTGTACGGACAAAAGGGCTTTTGTTGCGCCGTTTTCGGCCTATAATAAGAGTGTCGGTGCGATTTTTTGACACCGCGACGTAACGAAAGATGCTTCGAACGGTTCGACAGGCTTCTAATAAACGGCAACACTTTTGGGTTGTGGCGGGCATCGGAGTTACACTCCTCTTAACAACTTCACTGCGATTGCATGCCGAAGAGTTGTTCCGCTTTCATTCCGACACGCCGATGCGACAATTCATAACGCCGTTTTTCGACGAGAACGGCATCAAAACGTGGCAGTGCGAAGGCGAAACCGTGCAATATCTGAACGAATCGCGGTTTAACGTCCGCAAGCTGTGCATTACGTTTTTCGATCCGCAACAAAGGGATAAAGTCGACATGACGGTTCGCAGCGAGGACGCGGTCGTTTCGTTGCCGAAGCACCGCGCATCCGGGAAATCGCTGTTGACGGTGACGAACCCCGAATACACCATTGTGGGTGAGCAGTGGGTGTGGGAAGGGAAGCACGAAAAGGCAAGTTTTTCGAAAGTTTTCATCGGCAAAAACGCCAACGTCCTGTTTTATGACCGCTAAACAGTTATTGTTGTGCCTCTTTTCGGCGGCGTTTTGCAATTTGTTGTCGGCGGCAAAACCGTCCACCACCGTTACAAGCGACCGCATGGAAATGTTGCGCTTCGAAGACCACAACGAATTTCTGTTTGTGGGAAACGTGCAGCTGAACGGTAAGGAATTTTCCGGCTCCTGTGACTGCATGTGGGTACGTACGCAATCGGAACAACAGGCGAAAAGCAATGCCGCGGTGCCGCTTTGGTGTTTTGTGCAAAAATTTTCGGAACAGCCGTGCAAATTATTTTGTTGGTTGTCCCCGGTCAATGCACCCGAGACAACCTTGTCGCCGGCAGGTCAGTTGAAGTTGATTGTCGCAAAAGGCGACGTATTTTTAAAAACATCCGACAAAGAAACGGGCGAAACAAAGCAGGCAACGGCGAAAAGGGCTGTCATTTACCCGAACGAAGGCAAAATGATTTTGACGGAAAATCCCGTCGTGAAATGTTCGGCGCAAGGCACGTTTAAGGGCGAAAAGATTACCTTTTTTCAGAACTCCGGGCAGGTGTTGGTCGAAAATTCCAATGCCGGCGAACGGGCACAGGTGCAGTTGGGCGAAGAGGAATGAAACGCGTCGGTTCATTTCAACGACGTTTGGACATCGGGCTGTTTTTGGAATAACGCTGTCATGAGCGAAGGCGGAACACCTTTTATTGCGACGGAGAACTTACGCAAGACCTTCGGCGATCGCGAAGTGGTGCGCGGAGTGAACATTAACGTCAAAGCCGGCGAAGTCGTCGGGCTGCTGGGACCGAACGGCGCCGGGAAAACGACGACTTTTTACATGACGGTCGGGCTGATTGCCGTCACGAGCGGTCGGGTTATCTTTAACGGTATGGACGTTACCGCTTTACCGATGTATAAGCGGGCGCGGAAGGGCATCGGCTATCTACCGCAGGAAGCATCGGTGTTCCGCAAACTGACGGTCGAGGAGAATATCCGCGCGATTTTGGAGACTTTGGATCTGACGCGCTTGGAAATTAAACAACAAACGCAGGCGGCGCTGGAAAATTTGGGTCTCACGAAAGTTGCCAAACAGAAAGCTTTTACCCTGAGCGGCGGCGAACGGCGACGCCTGGAAATCACGCGCGCTTTGCTGACGCACCCGCAATTTCTGCTGATGGACGAACCGTTCAGCGGCGTGGATCCCATCAGCGTTCAAGAGGTGCAGCAAATTATTTTAAGCCTGAAGCATCAGGGCATCGGCGTTTTGATTACCGACCATAACGTGCGCGAAACCTTGCGCGTGGTCGATCGCGCCTACCTGCTTTACGACGGACGCGTGCTCTGCGCCGGCGACCGCGAAACGTTGCTCAACGACCCGCAAAGCAGGAAGTTTTACCTCGGGGAGGGGTTTGAAGCGTAAAGAAAAGTTTATAAACACAGCGCGTTGCTCCTATCGGAGCGGCGCAAAAAGCAACGATGCACGTCTTAAAAGCGTGCATCGACGGATTGAAATAAATTGTAAATTCCTTCTCTTCTTATTTCTTTGCTTCTTCCTTTTTTCCCGAATTTTTCTTCCAGGAACTTCACAATCTCCTTCGGGTCTTTAAATTTACGGTCTTTTATCTTACCTAGCTTTAAACGCTTACCATTTTCCAAAATGTCGGTTATTGCTTCACAAAACGGATCTGTTTGCACAAAATAATCGCACCCGACGTCAGCGTTTCCGCCGTTGAGTTCGATTTCATCAAGACGATGCCCCTGAAGGATGAAAAATCGCGACATTTTAAAACACGAAAACCTTTGCACACAAAAACTGCTTGTAACAAATTCTCTGACAGATTCACTCAAAATTTCATTGCTGGAACACACATACCCAAAAGGACCAACGCATACCGTCGGAACATCTGATGTCACCCTAACGTTTTTACCGAATGTATGAATAACAAGCGTATACACCAAACTCCCGACCAAACAACGAGGATTCCTCATAAGCCAAAAAGCAAACTTTTCGGATTCCAGCCGGTACATAACGCAAGTGCAACCCTCTGGAAGATTCAAGCGGGGATAATAAAACCTTAAACAGGAATCATTGTAACATGAAAAATGGTATTCGTCACGGTAAATCTGCTTCGAATAGAAATCCTTCTGCATATCTAACTACCGCTGAGCACTCTCTTCTACAAGTTCTAATCCTCGCTTATTTTGAGCGATTAATTCTCTTATTGTCTTTGTTTTGTACACGGATTCGTCAGGAGAAACACCAAACGCCGAAAAGATGCGCTCGCGCGTAGTCGACGCCCTCTTGAAAGCATTCTTGTAGAAAATTGCCCATTCTAAACAGTTTGCTTCATTGTTCACATCGAACCACTGTCCATCGGGCACCATCATTTCTGCTCTTAATTCATTTGCGTAGATCCTAACAAACCCATTCGGTTCATATATCAGATTCGGATACTCTTTATCGTTCGGCCATACAATCTCCGCCACACGCGACTCTCCGCCCTCCTTTGACACCGAAATTTTAAAGTGCATGGTACCGTCCTTTTCGCATTTCGGATCGTTCGGATCGCACGTGTACTCCTGCGTCTCCTTGATCGTGCAATCCTCCGCCTGCGCGGTTCCGAACGGAACTGCCGCCAGCTCCATTATTTTTATGCAGTTTTTAATCGTATTTTTCATAATTTTCACAAATTTTCACCGCTGTTTTTTTAGCCGATAAAATCGGCGTGAGGTTTTTATAAGGGATGTCAATAGTTTTTTTGAGGTTTTTTAGGGTAGTTGGGGAAGTGGAGAAGATGTGCTCGAGGTTATGAGGATGAGATGTGTAAGGGAAGATTTTGGGTAAAAAAGCCCGTTATTAATGGAAGGCGAGGTGTTTGAGAATGTGAAGAAGATTGGAATAAACTGAGCAGTTGTAGTAGTTCTTATCTAGGTGGAGGCGGTGCTTTTTTTGTATTGGTACTTTCTGTGTATTAAAAGTGTGAACAAGGTGTGAATAAATTGCCCCATCTGGAAGCACAAAGGCGTTGTTATCGACGGACAACGGAACGTCAATCCGCGCCCGCGTTTACCCCAAACGCCCGTTGCTTGTGCTTCGTCGATATAGAGAACTTTTAGTCACAACTCTGTGCTCTTGCCGAAAGAACATTTTTTCACCGCCACCATCAAAATCTGAATATCCGACGGATTGACGCCGCTGATGCGGGACGCCTGTGCGAGATTCATCGGACACACGGAAGCTAATTTTTGGCGGCTTTCGTTGCGCAATCCGTGCACTGCGTTCCAATCAAAATCTTTCGGTACGGCAATCGCTTCCAAATAACGCGTTTTTTCGACCTGTTGCCGCTCGCGTTCCAGATAGCCGCGGTAACGGATGCGGTAAAGAACTTCCTCCTTTACGGCTTCGTTTAATGCCGAAAACACCGACGGTAGCTCGGGGCAACGGTAGTTTTCCTCGCTCTGTTCGCGACGCAAATGATCGCCGAACGTCAGACCGCCAACCGTCGAAGTTGTTTCCAGCGTTTGTACCCAGTAATCGACGGCTTCTTTTTTTGCACGTATCTTTTCCAAACGTCCGTCGCTCAGTGTGCGGTAACGTTCCGCTTTTTCCAAAAGGCGCAGTTCCGCGCCGTGATGATTAAGCAAAAGTCGATGTTCGGCGCGCCCGGTGAACATTCGGTACGGCTCCTGCGTGCCTTTGGTTACCAAATCATCAATCAGCACGCCGATGTAACTTTCGTGGCGCGACAACACGCACGGTTCTTCGTTTAAAACACTCGCGGCGGCATTGATACCCGCAATCAACCCCTGTCCCGCCGCCTCTTCGTAACCGGACGTACCGTTGATTTGTCCCGCCAAAAATAAGCCGCAAAGATGCCTACTTTCCAACGAAGGTCGCAAATCGGTCGGATCGGAGAACGCATACTCCACCGCATACGCCGACCGCATCATCACCGCGTTTTCCAAACCGGGAATGGTTTTCAACATTGCCGCCTGCACGTCGGTCGGCAAACTCGTCGAAAGTCCATTGATGTACCATTCGTCCGTGCCGCAACCCTCCGGCTCCAGGAATAATCGATGGCGTTCGCGCTCCGCAAAACGCACGCATTTGTCCTCGATGCTCGGACAGTAGCGCGGTCCCGTTCCGCGAATGTTGCCGCAATAAAGCGCCGAACGTTGCAGGTTTTTGAGAATTATTGCGTGCGTTTCGGGCGTCGTGTAGGTGACAAAACACGACTGCGCCAGCGTATTCGGTTGCCACGCAAACGGCGCATCGAGAGCTTCCGAAGCACGATCTTCCTCGGTACGCGTGTCATAAAACCCGAATAAACACGGTTCCTCGTCGCTCTTTTGCTCTTCGCAAACGAAAAAATTGATTGTCTTCCCCAAAATGCGCACCGGCGTTCCCGTTTTGAGCCAACCGAGACGGAAGTTCAGGGCTTGCAACTGTTCCAACAGCGCGACGCTTGCGTGATCGCCCATGCGACCGCCTTGGAAACAGGTCGATCCCACATGAAGCGTTCCGCCCAAAAACGTACCGGTTGTCAAAATGACCGCCTTGGACGTAATCGCACCGACCAAACGCGTTTGAACGCCGCAAACCCGCCCGTCTTTCGTCAACAGACCGATAACCTCATCCTGGAACAAACGCAAATTCGATTGCCGCTCCAGACGGTACTTCATGGAAAATTGATAGCATTTCTTATCGCATTGCGCGCGCGGCGCCTGTACGGCACATCCTTTTGAACGATTAAGTACGCGAAACTGAATCGCCGTCGCATCGGCATTCACCGCCATCAAACCGCCGAGGGCATCGATTTCGCGCACCATGTGCCCCTTCGCCAACCCGCCGATCGAAGGGTTACAGCTCATTTGAGCAACGGTATCCAAATTGTATGTCAGCAACAGCACCGACACGCCGCGCTTTGCCGCCGTTGCCGCCGCCTCACACCCGGCATGCCCTCCCCCGCACACAATCACATCAAAATCCGTCTCCATGTTGCTTTGCTCTACCAAAAAAACGCCCGCGCTGCAACCTGCCTGTTTTTTTCTTATTCGCCCCTCTTTTTCGGATACGCAAAACCGCGATCGTGCGTTTGGTGCGTAAAAAACTCCAGAAATTGCCGCCCGCGTTCAGTTCCGAATTCACCTTTCTCCAATGCCGACAAAGCCTTTTTTTGAAACGAACGCGAATCGCCGCCGTACACCGCGCGATATTGCTGCTTTATGTCAGACAGCTCCTCAGGCGAAAATCCGCGTCGCCGCAACCCGATAAGATTCAAATTGGAGATATTGTTCCTTCCCAGTGCCGTCACAAACGGCGGTATGTGCATGGAAATTTCCGCATTGCCGGAGATAAAGGCACTTTCGCCGATGTGCACGAATTGGTGCACCATGGAACCGCCGCTGAGAAAGACATAATCCTCAACGGTCACGCATCCCGCCAAAAGTGCCAAATTCGCCAAAATACAGTGATTTCCGACAACCGTATCGTGCCCGACATGCGAATACGCCATCAGCAAACAATCCTGACCAACACGCGTCTGTTGATGCGGTTGCGACGCCCGATGGACGGTCACGCCTTCGCGCAACACCGTTCGATCGCCGATAACAACACCGCTTTCGAAATCAAAATTCTGCCCGACGATTTGCGGATCGTCCCCCAAAACAACGCCCGCATGCACCTCGACGTCATCCCCGAGAACGGTTCCCGTCTTTATCACAACATGTTCTCCGATGCGCACCCGTCGCCCCAATCGAACGCCGCGTTCGATTACACTGAATGCACCGATGACGCAGTCGCTCGGGACTTCAACGGAAGCGTCTATACATGCTGTCGGATGGATCATGGAAATTTCCATCGCCTGCATTATTTTTAACACGGCGTGGATTTAAAGGAAAGGGAATTTATCGGGAGCTAAAGAGGTGAAAAACAACGATGCACGCTTTTTGGGCGTGCATCATCAATAGGTTTCAAGACGTAAAACTTGGAAAGAATCTTTACTTCTTTAATCCCTCTTTTTTGGAAACCTCTTCCAGTTTTTCTTCCAGCTTTTTAAGTTTTTCTTTCAAATCTTCAATACAGCGAACGGCATTGTCTTTTGCCAAAGCTTTAAGATGATGAACGGCATTATGTTTTGCCCCGCGATGAAGAAGCTCCGAGAATTTCTCCCTTTTTTGAACATATTCTTCGAAAGAATATTTCATATCACTCAGAAAATATTGTCTATCCACCTTACCACAAACTTCTCTATCCATAAAATGCAAACGGAACCCTCCCGGAAACCGTTCCCAAATCTTAAATAGAAAGCTCCCCTTCTGAGAAACAGGATAAGCCTGTGCGACCAGTGCAGATTGTTGCACAAACGGACAATCTTTCAAAAGCACTTTCGGTGCATCCGTCTTGCTCTGTGGATCCGAGACAGCAGCCCAACTTTTTACGGAAAGCTCTTTCTGTCCGAGTGCGGATAAAAAGCGTGAACGAACCGACGGATCTAAAATTTCGTTGTCGGAAATAAACTCCTTCACCTCACCGCCGCAGACAATCGTCGGTATATCAGAAGTCACTTGCATAGTTTCACAATCATCGGGGACAACAATAATAAGCATGTACTCGGAACCGCCGAATGATCGTTGTTTGTCTCTTACCAAAAGCAAGTTAAGAACCCGCCCTCTTAGCAGAGTACAATGCAGAACTTCACAATCTTTCGGCAAATCATACATTTTGCAATCCACCATAAATGTTTTTCCCCAAGTTCTAGCTTTCCACCAATCTCTAATCAGAGCATTTTCTCTTTGCCATTGTTCTTCCACATCTTTGCACGTTACGCTTTTGCCTTCCGAGAACTTCGTATCCGTTACAACCACTTTCCCTCCCCTTGTATCATGATAACCTCGCAGTACACGCCATTGACCATCATACAGTTTCGGAAAACCTCCGGCGAACAACTTTTCGTACTCACCTCCGAAATTCCCACAAAATTGTAACTCGCGAGGGCAATTTTCTAAAGGTTCTATCGACTCACAGAAACATGCGCTAACGTACAAACTTCCATCACCAGCATGCGCCTGGAGCTTGTAGTCCTCCGCCTGCGCGGTTCCGAACGGAACCGCCACCAACCCCATTATTTTTATGCAGTTTTTTATATGATTTTTCATAAGTTCACAAATTTTCACCGCCGTTTTTCTTGGCCGATAAAATCATCGGGAGGATTTTAGAAAGGGTGTCAAGAGGTTTTTTTTGGGGGGGGGGATAATGGAGGGGATGAGGTCGAGTTATTGGGATAAGATAGGTAGGAAGAGATTGGCATGAAGGCGGTTCGGCGGGGAGACGGCGGGAGGTTTATTATGAAGACGGAGGCAGTGCTTTCGGTATAAATGTGAATGAAGTGTGAATAAACTTTCCGTCAAGAAGCAGGGACAGACAGCGACGACGGGCAACAAAACAACGCGGAATATCCGCCGAAAACACACCTCAACACCCAACGCACCGTACCTGTTTGCGGAATAGCTTTGCTCAATCCGCCTTACTATGAGCTTTACAAAACACTATGCAACAACTTCACGGTATCACCGAAATCAAACGTCTGCACCCCCGTTCACATTTTCATCAAAAACAACTCTCAAAAACAGCGATCCGCGACCCGAAAATTTAACCGCCTCCGTATAATCGCCCGACAAGGCTCAATCCCCGGGGAAAAGCACCGGAAGCTTTTACACTGCCGTTACGCCGGCGGATAAAGAGATCCGAAAATCTGCAAAAGCACAACAACAACCGTCAAAAAAACCACGGAAACAAGGGTCTGCTTTTACCGTAACCGTGTTTCCATTAAATCATATACCGCAAAAAGAACCCGCTCCTTTATCTTCTCCGATTTCGAAGCATTTGACCACAAACGCCCCCTCGATTTCCAGACAGAATCCGAACCTCGATAAAAAGTGCCGGAATCTTTTGTGTTGCCGTCACACTGGCGAAAAAGACACCGTACTGCCCCTGCAAAAGCCCCGGGAAATATCGATAATAACAAGTATCAAACCGCAACCAGGAAGATTTACCTTATGCGAGCCTCCGCTTCCGCCCCCCCCTTGGCTGCCCGACAAGGATTCGAACCTCGACAAAAAGAGCCAGAATCTTTTGTGCTACCGTTACACCATCGGGCAAAATACGGCATCAACCTTGCAAAAAAGCGAACGAATGTCAAGAAGAACCAGTACTCCGGCGTACCGTTAAAGACTGTTTAACGCCGTACCTTCATTCCGCCCGTCCCCTCTCCCGTCTGGCGGACACGGCACTCCCGGTAAAAATATGATGATCGCCGACACCCGAACAACGGCACCGAAGCATCAAAACCGCTGCCGACATACAACAGAATGCGCGAAGCTTCCAAGCATCACTCATATTTATACTTTCCGTTACCGGTTCTTGCTCCTGTCTTGCTTTTTCTTACCTCACGGTTTGTGTTATATATCGTGTTTTGTTGATTGCGGTTCGGAGTCGGATTGAAACTGTTTTTGAAATTGTCTTTCCGTTTCCCGTTGTCGAAAAGACTCTTGAATTCCTTTTCTTCGGAATCGTCGAAAGCTCCCTCCCCGTTCAAATTTCTGACAACATTGTTACCCGAAAAGCTACCCCAAACCTCATCCAACGTATTGACAAACGTGTTAAGGAGTTTCTCTTCATCTTTCGGTTTTACTTTCACGCTCTCCTTAAATTTTTTCACGACACTTGCTTTGAAGTCGTTAAAGTTCACAGACGGTATATTGCTTTCCGACCAGTCACATGCCCCCCCCGAAATCGTCATTGTCATAATTGTTCCCGCGGTTCCGACCTGCCGTCAACTCCTTTGAAACTTCTTCTCTGATTACATCTTTCTGCGTATTGAAGCGCGATGTTACCTCGTATTTTTCACGTAAAATTCCATTACTTATATCTCGTTGCTTCTCATAATACTCACGCCACGCTCTCATATCTTGATGTGCCTTGTTAAGGTCTTCAACAACCTTTTGCTTCGTGTTGAAAAGTTGATCGTACTCACGCTTCAATTTCCCATATTGCTCTTCTATTTCCGATTTTTTATCCCGAAGCTTTTTATACGCTTCCCTGCTTACAGTCCCTTCCGTCCCCGTTTGATTGTTTTGAGCTTGTTGTTCGTGTTTTTTCTTCAATTGATCGTACGATGTCTTCAGTACGTCATACGCCTTCTTGGATTTCTCAAGATCGGCTCGTAAGTTTTCAATCGTTTTCTTATCCCGTTCGGCACTCTCTATCTTCTTCCGCAGTTCGGCAATTTCCGACTCCTTTTGTTTCAGCAATTTTTCTTTTCTCTCCGCTTCCGACTTATTTTTGTTTGCCTGCAAATTCAGTGATTGTACTTGCATTTTCAGATTATAGCACTTCTTCGCCTTTTCAATTAACTCATTACTCTGTTCCTTTATTCGCTTATCTTTTTCTTTCAAGCTTTCCTGATTTTCTTTCAAAATCTTTTCCTGCGCAACCTTTTGCTTCTGCAATTCGTCCTCCCGGCTCTTTACCCGCCTCTCGTAATCCGACATTCTCTTTCCCCGAGCCGTCAAATCCGTCTCTTTCATTTTCAGTTCCTTCTCCAAATTCCGCAACTCTTCCCCCTTCACAAGCAATTCCGCCGCTTTTTCCTTGTCGTTGTCTTTTTTCTTTTGCTTTCGAGGCTGTTGCACCGGCAAATCCTTCGGTCGGTACAACTCAACGAGACGGTTGCATGCGGTTTTGGTATATGTCTTCAACAAAGAAGCGATGTTGTCAAATTTGCCGGAGCAAATGTTCTGCCGTAGCATCTTATCGTTTTCCAAGGGGAAAAGCCGCTGATTTTTGCTCATCAGGTCTCCCGAACTTTTGGTTGTTCTTTTCTTGTATTTGCCTGTATTATCTGCACCCGAGATCGCTTTACTATATTCATTCGCTACACTTTTCGATCGTTCTGCGGCAAAGCTAAAGAGTTTCGCAAGTCCTAATACAATCTGTCTCGTGTCTGCCGCCTTCTGCATTTCTTCCAGGAATTTCTTTTCCATTTGTTTTTCATCCTCTTCATTCGCTTTCCGATTATCGTCCTGCAGTTTTTCCCAAATTGAGTTCAGTGCTTCCAGTTCTTCGTTTTCTTTTTGCAGTTTTTCGATTTTCTCTTCCGCTTCCTTTAACTTCGAACCGTCTCCGATTACTCCTCCCTCTTCCGCTTTTTCCATTATGAGTTTCCCAAAGGTTTCCGTTTTCGGTTGTCCCTCAATCGTCATGCCTTCTTTGTTTTGTCTTGCCGGCCTATATGGTGCTTTCTCTTTTGGAAGCATCTCAATGCTTTCTTTGCTTTCAACGACCAACTCTGCTTTCGATTTCGGTTTAACTTCTAAATTGGACACTTTTTCAATTTCAATACGCGACCCAGGCTTTTTCAGTGCCTTTATCTCAATGCTGCCTGCACTCTTCTCGAGGTTATTGAAGTGCGACTTCGCCTTCAATTCCGCATTCAGCCTTTTCAAATCATTATTTCTCAGCGACGCATCATTTTCCAGTTTTTCATTTTTCAACGCCAGTTGCAGATTATCGGTCCGTAAAGAATCGTTTTTCTGTCGCAAATCAAATTTTTCATCATTCACAGCCTCCAAATCCTGCGACAGTTGATCATTCTCTTGCTTCAATATGTCGCGTTGCGACACCACCGCCTGCAACCGACTGCGTACTTCGTCATAATCCCCCTGTACCTTAAACAATTCCTCCTGCATGTTCTGCTTTTCGGCTTCCGCTTTATCCAGAAACTCTTGCATGTTTGCTTTATGCGCTTCATTACTCGATTCCAATTCAAAATTCAACTCCTCAACCTGTTCTTTCAACCGGTTGTTTGCCTTTGTCAGTCGCTGCGATTTCTCCCGTTCGGTTTTTGCCTTTCCCAATGCCGCGTTCTTCTCCGCCGTCGCTTTCAATGCTTGAACTTCCAAGATATGGGCATTCGCTTTCAGCGACGTAATTTCTTTTTTCAGTTTGACAACTTCCCGTCGCAACTCAGAAAGTTGCTTTTCTGCTTCCTGCGCATCTTTCGTCGATATTTCACCTTTTACCTGCTCCGTCGCCAACAACGCCTCCAACTTTAGCCTCGTTGCTTTCCACTCGGCAGTTTGTTTTTTCCATCGTTCCGTCAGCTCTTGTACTTTCTTATTCTGTCCCACGTTGTTCTTTAGCTTCGACTGCGCCGTTTACAATTTTTCCCCGAGTTCCTGCAAGTCTTCCTTCAATTTCTTCAGCCCCTCCGTCGCCGAAATCATGAATCGATCGCCCTGTGAAATCGTAATAAATTTATCCCCAAAAAACATTTTTTCCGACAATGCGCTGACCGATACGTTACGATCCTCTTCCAACAGCGCAAACTTCTTCTTCGAAGCTTTCCGTAAAATCGTATCCGATATTTCGTTCACAATCGAATTTCCCGGCTCCGGTTCGGCAAAAGGTTTAATCTCACTTTTTTCCACGACAATTTCCTTCTCGCCCGGCTGACGCCCGAGAGGGATGATTGAAAGACCCTCTTGAGGCTCCGACTCATAAGCCGCCGCATCCGACTTTCTTTGTTCATCTCCGTTCACGAGAAAGTTATCCGTGTGTTGGTTTTCGATCGTGTTCTTCCAATCCTTCGCCGCCGCTTCACCGCTTAAACTACGATTAAACTCCTCAAATTGTTCTTTTTTCAGCAGCTCCTCATACTCGTCTTCACTGCGTACACTCCCCTCCGCCTTAACGCCGTTTATCTCAAAATCGCCCGCGGATTGCATCACAAACGGCTTACCCGTTTCCGCGCCGCTTTTGTTCCAAAGCAAACCGCCGAACCATCGGAAGGTTCGGGAAAGAATTCCGGATTTTTGCGCGGGGATTGTAAGAACCGACCCGCGACCGATTTTGTAAGCCTTCGCTTTATCATCCTCTTCGGCGAATTCCTCCTCCATATCATAAAAATTCTCGGAATTCTTCCGGATTGCGAACGGCTCATCGGTCTTCTTCGCGTCGGACGGGGTATATTCATTCACTCGTACTGCGGATGTTACCATACGCCGATCCTCAAAATTGAAAAGATCAGCCGCGTTGCCGCGAAGCTCCAATTCCGCCTCGCGATCTTCGAGTGCCCGTTCTTTATCCGCCAATTCTTTTTCTTTTTCGGTTTTCTTCCGTTTAAAACCCTCTTTCTGTCTCGCAAACAATTGCTTCTCCTTGTCAAAGGCATTGCGCTCGGCTTCCGACACCGCACCCTTGCCGCCAAACGGCGGCTTCGGATCGTGACCGTGAAGCGTTACGACCGTCGCACCGCCCTTTCCGTCGATCTTCGATGCACCGCCGACACCCGATGTATCCAGCGTCATTCCGAGCCGCGTTTCGGTCGACGACGAAACCGTCCCCTTACGCCCTTCTTTCACGCTCACCCCTTCGGGCGTCGCCTTTACGGAAACAACATGTTGCGGTCTCAAATTCGCAAAGCGGCGCGCGTTCGGATCCGTCGGAGACAAAAGCGGACGGCGAAGACCGTCACGCCCGTCCGTTGAAGGCACTCGATCCGTCGCAAAGGAAGGATCATTGAAGTATAACAATTGCGGTTCGCCCGCCGTTGACGGCTTATCCGTCGCAACAGGTTCTCTGCCGCCGCCGTCAAAAACCGCCGGACGTTTCGGAACATACTCCGTCGGCTTTTCCGTCGCAACAACCGTTTTATGTTGCTCAATTTTTAAATCCGTCGGTTCTTCGACGATTTGCACCGTTTTCGCCGCAACGGCACCGGCGGTTTCTTCCGTAACCGCAACCGTTGACGCCTGCATTGACTGCATCACCAACCGCTCTTCCCGCAATGCCGCTTCCCACTTGAGAAGTGCCTCTTCCTGCGTTTTTAAACTCTGTTCCCGTTTATCCAACTCGTTGGAACGTTGTTGGACTTCAAAATTCAACTTCTTTTCCCGTTCCTCACGACGTTCCTCATGCATTTCCGCCTTCGGATCTTCCGCGGAACCCGTATAACTCGAAACGGCAACCGTACCGAAATAACCCGCGGCGGCACCGGCACCGACTTTGACCGCCGTATTCAAATTCAATCAACTGCCCCATTTAGGCATACTCGTCCTCTCTTCCTATGTAAGCACGCTCATGCAGTTCTTGTGTTTTAAAAATCTTTGTCAAGGTTTTCTTTTGAATTTCGCGATATTCAAACACTTTTCCGGGAAGAACGGGAAGCGGTAATCCTCCGAAAAATCCGCCGAAAAATCCGCCTTTGCGACCGACGGGGTCGCCCCGGTTTCGAAACCGATTGCACGTGCGGAACATATGCCTGCATTTGAATATATCGTCCGTTTTTCGAACAATATCAACTCAAACAACGAAAGCACAAAGAACTTTACAAACACATCGGCAATGTCCGTAATTAAGGCAGTTTATCTTATGTTGACATTTCTGATTGTCGTCGGATCGATTGCGCTTCTGCTTTTGTGTGCCTGGCTGATATTGCTGATTTTGATGCAAAAACCGAGTGCCAACGCCGGAATGGGAGCAGCGCTCGGCGGCGGTGCGGCGGAATCGGCGTTCGGCGGCGAAGCGTCCAATGTTCTGACGCGCTGGACGGTCTACGGCGTCATCGGCTTCTTCGTCTTGACGTTGGCGCTGTCGTTGGGACAAATTTATCGTCATCACCACGACGACAGCAAAAAGGAACTCGCTCCCATGGCGGAAGAGGTTATCGAAACTCCGAAAAATCTGACGGAACTGCCGACGGATGGCGAAGGGGCGAAGGCGGATGCGACGGAGAAGAAGACGGATGATAAGAATTCAAAGACGAACGAAGCCTCAAAGGCGGGAACTTCGAAAGCCGACACGCCGAAGGTAACTGTAACCGATACATCGAAGCAATCGTCATCGGCAACCGACAACAGCGCTTCGAAAGCGTCGGATGCCACTACAACAAATGATACCTCGAAGAAAGCTTCAAAATCCACAGTTCCCTATCGTTCGGACGCAAAAAAGACCACCAAACAAAAATCCGCTCCTTCGGATAAGGGTGGCTCAAAAAATGCCGACGACAAAGGGACGGTTGCGCGATAGCTAAAGTTGGAGGGAAGGGATCTCTTCCGTCGTTGAGATCGTTGCGGGTGGTTATGGCATCCTTTTAGCGGGGTATTTTCCCTAAGGTTATGTTTCACATCCTAAGACGATTTTGTTTTTTCCCGTTGCGGAGCAGATTTCCAAAAAATCAACGGTTGTTTTACTTTGTCAGTGTCATTCTCGGTTTGATGCCTTTTGAAGGCTTTGCACACGCCGCATCGCCCGTTGTCGGCACAAGTACTTCCGAACTGTTTCGGGAAGCACAACAACGTATGATCGCGTTGCGAACCTATGCGCCGAGCAAGCACTATCATTGGCATCTCTGTTGGAAGCAAAAAAAACACGTTACCTTCGGAACGCTCACGGGAACCGTTGAAGGCGACCACCATTGGGTAACAATTACTTTCGCATCAGGCGAAATATTTCTGTTCGATAAAAATCATCCCGAGTGGGTACTGTACCCGAACCGCCTTTGTTTGTATCCGCAGGAACGTTGGAACGAACCGTTACCCGTCAACCGTGCGCTGAATGCGTATTTACTGACCATGTCCTTCCTGACGTGGGATCTTCAAACGTGCGTTAAAACCGCAAAATTCGGTCGCAAAGTGCTTCGGGCGGACGTGCAACAAGGGAAGCTGACGGCACGTTTGTTTCTCGATAAGAACTTCAATACGTTATTGAAAGCCGAATGGCGCAACATGTACACCGATAATTGCGGCAGTTTTACATTAAAAACGCTGAAAAAATTCCGGCAGGGGTGGGGACTTCGAGAGGCAACATACGAATTGAACGGCATTCGAACCGACTTGCAGGTGTTATCGATCGAACATTGATGAGGTTCGTCTTTAAAAGCTCCAAAGCGCGCGTATCCCCGAAATGCGTTGCCCTGAGGCGAGAAATGCGCAACAGTAACACTGCGTGTTGCCGAAAAAATACTTCCTGTTTTTACTGCTTACAAACCCCTTTTTCGGACGCGCGACGGATTTTCCGGCGGAACGGGTCGCGATTGAATTGAATTTACCTCTTTTTGCGATAAATTCGCTTCGAAATCACACTTTGGATGCATTCCCGAAAGGTGCGGAATGTCGTCTGTTGCTTGCCGAATCGTATTTGCTTCAAAAAAACTTTCGGTCTCTGCATCGTCATTTACGATTATTGCCGAAAGATTATGCGGATCGGGCATGGCTTAATGTGCTTGACGGATGGTGCAATGACGGAAAACTTTCGCTGACGCAACTGCTTTTTTCGCCGCAAACGCACCCGACGGCATGTTTTTTGCGCGATTTAAATGCAGTTTTACATGAACCGATCGGCTCCGTGCGTTGGACAGCCTTTTGGCAACGGCAAAAGAACACTCACACACTCAAAGAAACGGAGTTATTACATCAAACGGCACTGGAAATGAAATTTTCGCTTTTTCCGCAATCGTTTCCGCTGAAACAAAAACTGCGCGTTTGGCAATTATATACAGCGTTCCTTTCGGCTCAGCAACACTACGAGGAACTGAAAAAATTCCTTCTTAATGCTCTGCCGAAGTTGCGCTCACCGACCGATAAAGCCCGTTGTCTGCTTTTGTTGCTGAAAACCTTTAATCGGTTAAACGAAAACACGGATAGCCTTATGCGCAACCATGCTTCCGTCCTCGACCGTTGCCCGTCCCTTTGGGATGCGGTTTTGTCCGAATGGCTTGCGTCGAAGACGGATCCGTTGGAACGTCTTCGTCAACTGCAATTATTTTACGATCGCTACAAAAAAAAGCACAAAACACTTCAAATGCACTATCTGCAACTGTTGCAGGTGCATCAGTGGCTCGAATTGAAACAATTCGATAAAGCACGCGAAATTCTCGGTGACGAACTTTCAACGTTTGATTCGTCATTGCAGGCATCGGCGTATGAACTTGCCGCCAAACTGGCTTTAACCGAAACATCGCCGTCTTACATAAAAGTCGCCGATGCTTTAGATGGAGCCGCCCGCCATACGTCGGATGCGTCGAAACGCCTTTTTTATGCACAAATTCAGAGCGACTGTCTGTGCACGGCAGGCGATTATCAACGCGCTTATTGCGTTTGCGAAGAGGCTCTTCAAAACGCCGATCCCAAGGATGAACGTACGTCCCGATTGGCGGAAACGTGGTGCGAATGTGGCATTTTGTGCAACGAAACGGCGGAAGAATTTGAGCAACAACTGTCCGTTTGCCGCGAACGTTCCCTTTTTACGGGTGATACGGAACAGCGTCTGCGTTTAAGTTTTGCGGAATATCACTTCGAAAAGGAAGATTTTGAAAAGGCGTTAAGCGTCTTAAATCCGCAGGCATTCGCGCTTCCGTTGCACAATCGCACGTATTTGTGGCGTGGCAAATGCTTTCTTCGTCTCGGGAACCTTGCCGAAACCGCCGAAGCCCTAAAACAAATTTCAACGGACACGTTATCGCATGACCTATTAGTGGATTATTTACTGTGTCAAAGCACGCTTGCAAAAGAACAATCGAACCTTTCGGCGGCACGGCATTACCTGGATCGTTTTTTCGAACTAAAAAAACTTCCGACGGACTTAAATGCACAAGCCGTGTTGTTGCAGGGCGATCTGTATGCACAAAAAGGTGAATTTTCAAAAGCGACGCAAACCTTAAAAAACTTTGCCGAAAACGCACCGAACGATTGGCAACCGTTGGTGCTGTTTCGAGCCGCCGATTATGCGGAAAAAAATCACGCTTTCGAAGAGGCGATTGCGTTGTTTGCAAAACTGTACGAAGTTAATCCGCAACATTCGTTGGCAAAAGACGGACGATTGCGACAGGGAACGCTGCTACTGAATCTGCAAAAAACGGATGCCGCCAAAACGCTTTTTGAAACCTTATTGCCGAATTTAAAAGATAAACAGGCACTTTGGTGTCGCTATATGGTTCAAAAATGCGCCATTCTTTCGGGACAGGCATCTTCCTTATCCGAATTGCAACTGAAAAGTCTGTTGCGGGAGGAGCTTCCGCGATCATTACGCCCGGAAATCGCTCTGCAACTGGCAATTCTTTATAAGGATCAGGGAAAAATCGCCGATCTTCAAACGCTTCTGTGGTCGGAGTGTTATCCGTTGTTCTCGAAGGAACCGCAAACGTTTTCCGTGAACGACATCCATTGGTTCAGCCGTTGCCTGTTAATGCTGGCGCAACATACGCATGACGAAGCCACGCTCCGCCGACTGTACGAACTGACGGAGGAGGCGCATTTACCGTGCGCCCCGTTGATTAAAGCTTATCTTGACGACGAATGAACACGCATTGGGATGTCATCGTTATCGGTGCCGGCATGTCGGGGCTCGGTGCCGGTATCCGTTTAGCCATGGCGGGAAAGAAAGTTCTTTTGTTGGAACAACATTATTCCGTCGGCGGACTAAACGGCTTTTATGTCAAAGATAAAATCTTGTACGACGTCGGTCTGCACGCGCTGACGAACTTCGTTCCTCCGAAGAGTTGCGGGCATCCGTTGACCAAACTCTGCCGCCAGTTGCGCATCCCGTACGAAGCTTTCAAATTGGAACAACAGCGACAATCGCGCATTCAATTTCCCGATGTTGCGCTGTACTTTAATAATCACTTTCCATTCCTGACCGAAAACGTTCGGCAACAATTCCCGAAGCAGATTGACGGCTTCCTCGAACTCGATGCCGCCGTTGAAAACACTTCCGATACGGCGTTGGACAGTTCGGATTTTATTTCGGCGCGCGAACAACTGCGTTCGTATCTGAGCGATCCGCTGTTGATTGAAATGCTGTTGTTGCCGCTGTTTTATTACGGAAGCGCGCACGCAAACGATCTCGATTGGCGGCAGTTTGCGATTTTGTATAAGGCAATTTACAAGGAGGGTTTTGCGCGTCCGAAATTTGGCGTTCGAACAATCTGCCGGCTGTTAGTCGAACGTTACCGAACCTGCGGGGGCGTTTTGAAATTAAAAACAGCGGTGCGCTCGATCCTTTTGAACGGTTCCCGCGCCGTCGGCGTTGAGTTGGCTTCTGGAGAAACTTTGTACGCAACGCAGCTTTTATCCTCCGTCGGTTACCGTGAAACGCAAGCCCTCTGCGGCAAAACCGTCGAAGGCGAACCGTCGCGGTTGAGTTTCGCCGAAACCATCACCACGTACGACGCAACACCCGAAGCTTGCGGTTGGGACGATACCATTACCTTTTTCAATACCTCCGAACGCGTTGCCTACGAACCGACGGAAGCGTTGATTGATTTGCGCAGCGGCGTGATTTGTATCCCCGAAAATTACGGCGATCGCACTTCCGATGGTTCGTTTTCGACATCGGTTTCACAGCCGACGGTTTCGTATAAACTTCAACAAAATCCGACCGACCTTTCGTCCGCCGATTCCTCCCGGATCGCAACGCAACGTCTGACATTACGCACCACGCACTTAGCGGGGTACGACGCCTGGAAGAACCTTTCGCCCGAAGCGTATCGCGAACAAAAAAAAGCCTGCTTGGGCGCATCGCGTGCATGCGCTTTTAACATTCTTCGCGGGCAACCGCCGCAAACCGTTCTCGCCGAAGACATGTTCACACCTTTGACTATCGAACGTTTCACGGAACATATCAACGGTGCGATTTACGGTTCAACAAAGAAATTTCGCGACGGTTGTATCGGATATGAGAATTTATTTCTGTGCGGTACCGATCAGGGTTTTTTGGGTATCGTCGGCGCGCTGTTGAGCGGCATCTCCATGGCAAATTACCACTGCTTAAAGGGATAGATTTCCTCTAAACAAACCCGATCTTTACACGCAGACGGTACACCGACTCGTTTTTGCTTTTGCTCTCGGTAACCGCCCCTTTACGCCACTCTCGGTTTCCCGATACCGTACGCTTCAAAACCGATCGCACGCAACTGTTTCAAATCCAGGATATTGCGACCGTCAAACACGAATGCCGGTTGTTGCATTTCCTTAAAAATTCGCTCGTAATCCAGGGCAATAAACTCATCCCATTCGGTTAAAAGTACAATCGCGTGTGCGTTTTCGGCAGCTTCGTACGGCGTTTGTGAGATTGTTATCAAATCAGAAGGATACGGACACAAATCGCGACGCACAATTTCCTCGGGAACCTTCGGATCGTAAATCGCCAGTTTTGCCTGTTCTTCCAACAAATCTTGGCAAACGGTAATCGCAGGCGTTTCGCGCGTATCGTTGGTATCCTTCTTAAACGCGAACCCGAAAATCGCAATTTTCTTGCCGCATAACGAACCAAACAGCTTCTCCCGAACGAGGCGCGCGAAACGATGCTTTTGGTACTCGTTTATGTCGATGACCTGTTGCCAATAGCGCGCAACCTCCGTCAAGCCGACGTATTCGCAAAGGTAAATTAAATTCAGAACATCTTTCTTGAAACACGAACCGCCGAAACCGACGGAACTTTTCAAAAATTTTGACCCGATGCGCGTATCGGAACCGACCGAGCGTGCGATTTCATCCACATCCGCCCCCGAATGCTCGCACAATACCGAAAGGGCATTGATGGAGGAAATCCGTTGCGCCAAAAACGCATTGGACGCCAACTTTGAAAGCTCACTCGACCACACGTTTTGTGTCAGAATTTTCTCCCGCGGCACCCAATGCGCATACACGTCAACCAGCGTTTGAACCGCTTTTTGCCCGCTTTCGGTTTCGTCGCCGCCGATGAGAATGCGGTCGGGATTCCTTAAATCCGCCACCGCCGTTCCTTCCGCCATAAATTCGGGATTGGAAAGAATTTCGAAATTACATTTATGCCGATTGGTTGCCAAAAGGCGGCGAATTTTCTCCGCCGTACGCACAGGGATCGTGGATTTTTCGACAATAATTTTATCATTCGTCGCAACCTCCGTAATTCGACGCACCGCGCTTTCGATGTACGTCAAATCCGACGCTTTCCCGGCACCGTCGCCGTAAATTTTTGTCGGCGTATTGACGGCAAGAAAAATCACGTCCGACGTACGGATGGCGTCATCGATATCGGTTGAAAACGTCAAATTTTTGCCGCGCACCTTTTTGACGATTTCATCCAACCCGGGCTCAAACACCGGCAATTTCTCCGAATTCCACGCCGCAATGCGTTCCGCATTGACATCCGTGACTTCGGCTTCGATTTCGGGGCACTGTTCCGCAATGACGACCATCGTCGGTCCGCCAACATATCCCGCTCCGATACTGCAGATTTTCATTGTTTCGTACTTTAACAGTTGTTTTATTCTCAGACTTTTTCGCTTCCGATTCAACACAATATGCTTCCCCTCATGAAAGAATTTTTCAAAAATAAAGGCATGAGAAACGAATTCCCTTCTCCCGATTGCCCGTATCCGTTGCTCGGCGGGATGAAAAGAACCTGCTTCTTGAAAAATTTCATTACGCGCCCCAATATCCTCGTCGGTGATTATACCTATTACGATGATGAAACCGACGTACGGAATTTCGAAAAGAATGTCCTGTATCACTTCGATTTTTTGGGCGATAAGCTGATCATCGGGAAATTCTGCCAAATCGCCGGCGGTGCGACGTTTCTCATGAACGGTATGTGGCACATCAAGCATGCGATTTCAACGTATCCGTTCGTTCTGTTCTCCAAAACCTGCGCCGAACAATACCCCGAAAAGCCCAATTATTCCTTCAAAGGCGATACCGTTATCGGCAATGACGTTTGGCTTGGATACCACACAACCGTCATGCCGGGCGTACATATCGGCGACGGTGCCGTTGTTGGAACCAACAGTACGGTTACCAAAGATATCGAACCCTATACGATTGTTGCCGGCAGCCCCGCCAAAACAATCCGCAAACGTTTTTCTGACCAAGACATTGAGCTCTTGTTGAAAATCAAATGGTGGAATTGGTCGATCGAAAAAATTACAAAACACATTCATTTACTGATTTCAAACGATGTTAAAGGACTTGCGACTATTGCCGGAGTTTAATTTCCATTGACGTTTTCGGCGGAATTTTTTCGAATAAAATCATCGGGAGAGATGGCTGAGTGGTCTAAAGCGCCTTCCTGCTAAGAAGGTAAGTCCTCAAAAGGGGCTTCGAGGGTTCAAATCCCTCTCTCTCCGCCAGGGAAGCGTCGAAGTTGTAGAAAAGTTTGCTTGTCCCCTATTCAATGCTCTTCGTATTTTTACCGCCTGCGAAGCTTTAACGCTCGGGATATGAACCGCTTGCTGTTTTCACGTTCCCGTATTCTCGAAAGAAAATTCCCACGTGGAGTTCTTCTACGCAAAATGTCATTATTCCTTCGGCTTTTCCAATTTCACATTCAGTTTTCGAAACAACGCCGCATCGCACCCGTCTTCGACATTGTCGACCGTTAGTAATTTCTCGCCGGAGAACAAGGCATTTGCGCCGGCAAACAGACACAATGCCTGCGTTGACGGCGAAAGGGTATTTCTTCCGGCGGCGATTTTCACATAAGAACCCGGCATCAACAGGCGCGCAACGGCGATAAGGCGGACAAAATCAAAATCATCGATCGGCTTTGAATCATCGACGCGCGTCCCGGGAATTTTCACCAATTTATTGATCGGAACGCACCGCGGCGGCGTTTCCAAATTCGCCAGGCAGACCAACATTTTCACGCGGTCTTCATTGGTTTCTCCCATGCCGACAATCCCGCCCGCGCATACGTTAATACCGACCGATTGAACGATTTCGATGGTTTTCAGACGATCCTCAATGGTACGCGTCGTCGCAACATGCGGATAAAACTCCGGCGACGTATCGATGTTGTGGTTGTAATAATCCAAACCCGCATCCTTCAATTTTTGCGCCTGCGGTTGCGTTAAAAAACCCGTCGTCACGCAGGTTTCCAAACCCAACGCTTTGACCGCGCGGATCATATCGCAAATCGCTTCAAATTTGTCCGCTTCCAAACAACGACCCGATGTGCTCATGCAGAAACGGCTTGCACCATGCTCCTTGGCGCGTTTCGCCGCGGCAACAACGGTTTCCAAATCCAACATCGGCTGCTTCGGAAATTTCGTTCCGTTGCGCGCCGCCTGGGCACAATAGGCGCAATCTTCCGAACAACCGCCCGTGCGAACGCTCAAAATTCCGCTGATTTGCACCGTTTGCTCGTCAAAATTCTGACAATGCACCTCATGCGCCGTCCGCAACAACGTAAAAAACGGACGGTTAAAAATCTCAAACGCCTCTTCGAAAGTCGTCATACGTCTTTTGTATAGGATTTTCGCCGTCGGGAATAAAGTTGAATTTTTCGCCCTTTAAGCCCTCAATAAAAGCGGAAGATTGTATGAACCTGTTCATCACCGGAACGGACACCGATGTCGGCAAAACAACGGTTTCCGCATGGATTTGCTCCAAAATTAAGACAACCTATTGGAAACCGATCCAAACGGGAAGCGATGCCGACGCTGACGTTATTCAAAAGTTTGCTCCGCAGACGGAGATTTTGCCTAATGCGTATCGCCTGAAAGCTCCTTTGTCGGCATGGGATGCGGCGCGTTTTGAGCAAAGAACGATCGATGTTCAAAAATTGCGAACCGATCGCGATAAAATTCTTATCGAAGGTGCCGGCGGGCTGTTGGTTCCGATTGCCGAAAATTTCTTTATGCTCGATGTGATCGAACAAACGCACGCAACCGCCCTGGTTGTGGCGCGTTCGAAATTGGGCATGATTAACCATGTGTTACTTACAATTTTCGCTCTGCATCACCGAAATATCCCCGTCTGTGGTATCGTCATCTGCGGCGATGTCGAAAAAAACATTTTTGAAACGATTGAACATTTTTCGAAGATACCTATCCTGGCGGTTTTGCCCGAAACAAACGATTTAGTGGCATTGTTTGACAAAACGCCGTTGCCGTCGAAAATTTTGAAAGTTTTATCATGATTTGGAGACCGTTCACACAGGAAAAGACCGCCGAAAAGCCCGTTAAAATTATCAAAGGCGACGGCATTTGGTTGTACGACGAAAGCGGGAAGCGTTACGCGGACATGATTTCGAGCTGGTGGGTGACGGCGCACGGGCACGGCAACAAGGAAATTGCCGCCGCGATTGCGCAACAGGCATCAACATTGGAACAGGTCATTTTAACCGCTTTCACACATCAGCCCGCCGAAACGTTGGTCGAACGTTTGAAAACCGTCCTGTCGCCGATGTTGAAGAATTTTTTCTTTTCCGACAACGGCTCCACGGCGGTGGAAGTGGCTCTCAAAATCGCTTATCAGTATTTTAAGAATAAAGGCGACACCCGACGTAAGAGGTACCTTTGCCTCGAAGGGGCGTACCACGGCGATACCTACGGTGCCATGAGTGTTTCGGGGAAGAACTCGATGTACCACTTTAATTTTGCGGAATTTTTCTTCGATACGCTCACAATCCCTGTTCCCGAAACGTACGAAAGCGTTCAGGACTTGGAAGCCTCGGAAGATCGCATTCTTAAATATCTTGAAAAACAACTTCAAACGGAAGGCTTTTCCTTTTGCGCGCTCATCGTCGAACCGCTCATTCAGGGGGCTCGCGGCATGGTGATGTATCGACCGCAGTTTTTGGAAAAATTGGTCAAACTCGTACGTAAATTCGGGATTTTGGTGATTTTCGACGAAGTTTTTACGGGATTTTACCGAACGGGGCGTTTTTTTGCCATGGATTATTTGAGCGAAAAGCCCGATATTGTTTGTCTTTCGAAAGCACTTACGGGCGGATTTTTGCCGCTGTCGCTCACGATTGCAACCGACGAGATTTATAAGGCTTTTCTCTCGGATAACCCGAAAAAAGCCCTCATTCACGGTCATTCCTATACGGGCAACCCGATCGCCTGTGCCGCCGCATGCAAATCGCTCGAAATTTTCATGCGTCCCGAAACCCGTCAAAAGGTTGCAACCCTTGAGCAATTTTACCGCTCTCAACCCTTGGAAGGCGTCACTAAACGCCGCACACACGGGCTCGTTAATGCTTTCGATGTTGCTTCACCGCAAACCGCCAAACGCCTGGTACGCGATTTGTTCGAACGCGGCATCTTCATGCGCCCGCTCGGCTCGACGCTCTATGTACTGCCGCCGTTGTGTGTTACGACGGAAGAATTGGAGTGGGTGTATGATGAAATACAACGCGCGTTGAAATCAATTTAAACGCTTCCCGACACTTCCGTTATCGGCAGGTATCTTTCGTCACTCAACCTTGCGGGTGTGCTTTGTGATAAGTGTTTTGCAAAAAACGAATGTTCACGTGCGTATATTTTTGCGTCGTCGACAGGCTCGCATGTCCCAATAACTCCTGAACGACCCGCAAATCCGCACCGTTCTGCAACAGGTGGGTCGCGTAACTGTGACGACAACTGTGCGGCGTCATATTGAGCGGTAATTGTGCGGCTTCGAGGTACTTTTTCATGACCAGTTCCGCCGAGCGCGCACTCAATACCCGACCCGCTTTGTTCGGGATAAGAAACGGCGTTTGAATGTAATGATGCAAAGATTGCAGGGCTTCCAAAGCGGGCTTCCCGAACGGTACAATGCGCTCTTTACGCCCTTTCCCGAGCACTCGAATGAGTTGCCGATCCCATTGCACATGTTCGCAACGCAATCCTGCCAACTCCCCGATGCGAATGCCGCTGCCGTACAACAATTCCAAAAGTGCTTTGTCGCGCCGCCAGAGAAATTCGCTTAATCGCCCCGCCGCAAACATATCATCGGGCGTTTGAAGCAACTTTTCGATTTGTTCGACGGTAAAAAACGTCGGCAATTTTGCCTCAAACTTCGGACTGATTTCTTTTAATTCCCGCGGCATCGGGATATTATTGCGCTGCTCCAAAAACCGAAAAAACGTGCGCAACGCCGACAAATCATGGTTGAGTGTCCGCTTCCCGACGGCTCTTTGTTGCAAAAAAACGTTCAAATTGCGCATATCCTCGATTGCCTGCCTGTGCCCGCGGACAAAGCGATACCACTTGGAAACCGATTGCAGGTAATCGCGCTGTGTGTAATTGGAATAATTACGCTGTTTTAAATACTGCTCAAACGCCCGCAAATACTCGGCTTCCGCATCGTTGTGGGACGACACTGTCCCCGACGGATTTTTAGAAGCATCTTCATCCTCCGCTTTACTCATGGCGCATAAAAACACGGATGTAGAAATAATCGCTTCTAACAGTCTTTCGGAGCATTTTGGACACGTTTCCCGTGAAAAACCGCTCTTTTTGCTTTCACAGTTGATGCTTTTTTCGCTTCCAAAACATCCTTTTGCGGCTTTTCAACCCATTCCCACTTAACAGAGCAACCCGCCAGCGGAAACGTTTTACGCAAACCGTTCTCCAAAAACCGCACATATGTCACCGGCATCCACGAGTATCGATTACAAAACACTTTCACAACCGTCGGCATTTGCCCGGTTTGTGCCGCATAATAAATTCTGAAGCGTTTCCCGCCGACGGTGCTCGGCGGTTGCCGCAGTTGCAACGTCTGCAAACAACGATTGAGCACCCCCGTCGTCAATTTCGCGCTCAACCGTTGCTGTAAAGCTTTGATTTCCTTCAATAAGACTTCCAATCCGTCGCCGGTTTTTGCCGACAGAAACACAATCGGTGCGTCGGTGAACGGACAAACCCTGCGCAACGCCTCCAGAAACTTTTTTTGGAATTTCCCGACATCCTCGCCGTCTTTTTCCAATTGTTCGCGCGCCAGATCCCACTTATTAACAACCAACAGACAGCCTTTTCCTAATGTCGAAACTTCATTTAAGAGAAGCTTATCCAACGCCGTCGGCCCTGTCAGCGCATCCAGCAAAACAACGGCAATATCCGCTTCTGCCATCGCGGTACGCATCCGAACGGAGGCATAAAACTCAACGGAGTCCGATGTTTTTTTACGTACCCCCGCCGTATCAATCAACTTGAAACGTTCCGTCTGCCCCGTTTTGAATGTCCACGCGAACGGGCATTCGACGGCATCGCGCGTTGTACCCGCCGTCGAACTGACCAAGGCGCGCTCTTCCATCAATAAAGCATTCGTTAAAGAGGACTTACCGACGTTCGGACGACCGATGAGGGCAAACTTCGCGACAATCGGCGCATCAACCGCACGCGCTTCAGACTTCGGCAACGTCCGCACGATGGCTTCCTTCAAAACATCGATGTTGCGATCGTGTTCCGCCGAAATCGGAATCACAATCTCAAAACCTGATTTATAAAATTCTGCCAAATCCTCCTCATCTTCCGATCGATCGACTTTGTTGATCGCCAGAATGCGCGGAACCTTTAACTTCCGCAGTCGCTCCGCCAGCGTTAAATCCGTCGGCGTTAATCCGCACCGCCCGTCAACCACCCAAACCACCGCGTCGGCTTTCTCCAACGCCTCCGTCACGCGCGCTTCAATCGCCTGAGTAAAAGCGTCCGTCGGCGCAAACAGCCCGCCGCTGTCGGTCAGTTGAAATAAACCGTCTACCGTCGCCGTCAAAAAATCGCGCGTCACCCCGGGCTGGTCGTACACAACCGCCGTCTTGGTTTTCGTCAGCCGATTAAACAGCGTACTTTTCCCGACATTCGTTCGACCAAACAGCAGAACCGACGGCAGGGACATGGTGAGGCTATTTTTTCATAAGACTAAATGCGGAGCAAGGGAATTGTGCGCCGAAACACCGTTGCCCTCCGCAAAATAAGCTCAAAACGCAATAAACCACAGCCCCTCCCAATTTCACGGAAGTATCGCATCCTCACCGACGCACATATATCAAAAAAATCGCCGAAAAGAATTTTTAACCAACAGCACCGCCGCCTTTATCCCTTCAAACATTCCGCAAGTACTTTTTCGATCGCGCTCACGGGCACTTTCCCCTGAGTACGCTTCATCAACTGCCCTTTCAGGACATTAAGTGCTTTTTCTTTACCCGCGCGGTATTCGGCGACCGGTTTCGGGAATGCGGCAATCACTTCTTCGCACAACGTTCGCAATGCATCCGTATCCACCGATACTTCTAAACCCTTGTCTTTGACAATTTTAGACGGCATCTCGCCCGTTTGAAACGCCGCAAAAAAAACTTCCTTCGCGCTTTGCTTCGACAAAACACCTTCGTCGACCAAACGCACCAATTCCGCCAAATGTTGCGGTGTCAGTTTCAACGCCTCCCACGGTTGATTACCCGTCTCCCGCAACAGGTCATTGGCGATCCAGTTGGCGGTCGAAAGCGGATTTTTGGTGTAAAGCGCCTGCGTTGCCTCGAAAAAATCGCTGAGGCGTTTGTCGGGACAGAGCACGGATGTAACCGTATAAGGCAAATGCAGGGTTGTTAAATACCGCTCCTGTTTGGCAAACGGCAACTCAGGCACCTGCTTTCTTTGTTCCTCGATTTGTGCTTCCGAAAGCGTAATCGGGAATAAATCGGGATCGGTAAAATAGCGATAATCGTGCGCACTCTCCTTCGAACGCATTGAGGTGCTGTTGTTTTTCTCCGCATCCCAGCGGCGCGTCTCCTGAACAATCGCTTCGCCCGCTTCGGTCGCGCAAATTTGGCGTTGAATTTCATGACGAACACCGTTGCAGACGCCCGAGATGGAATTCAAATTCTTCAGCTCTACTTTCGTACCCAATGCTGTTGAGCCCATCGCTCTAATGCTCACGTTCGCGTCGCAACGCATCTGCCCCTTCTCCATATCGCAATCAGAGGCCCCGACGGCGCGCAAATGCATTTCCAATGATTTTAAATAAGCAAAAACCTCTTCCGCCGAATGCATATCCGGCTCCGAAACAATCTCAATCAACGGCACGCCGGCACGATTAAAATCTACCGTCGATCCGTCGGAACCGTGCGTTAATTTTCCGACATCCTCCTCTACGTGAATGCGATTGAGTGCCACCCTGCGATGTCCCCCCTGAATGTTGCGCGCCGATCCCTCCAATTCGATTTCGACAAACCCGCCTTTACATAAAGGCTCATCCAATTGGGAAACCTGGTAGTTTTTCGGTGCATCCGGATAGAAATAATTCTTACGATCCCATTTGCACCTGCGCGCAATCTCGCACCCGAACATACAACCGACCTGCACCGCCTTCAAAATCGCCGCCTTATTCAACACCGGCAACGTCCCCGGCAACCCGAGGACGACCTCATCCGTCAACGTATTCGGCTCTTCTCCGTACCGATACGGCGCACGCGTCAACAACTTCGTGCGCGTTTTCAACTGTACGTGCACTTCCAAACCGATCACCGCTTCATAGTGTAACATAGACGAAACCTTTCTTTATTCGTATTGCTCTTCCTTCCTCCGCCGCCCTTAACATCCCAAACAACCGTAGAGAACGAACTGCCATTCGACCGATCTCCTTACACCCTCGATCTCCTCTCCAAAAAATCATGCCCCTCCTCAAATGCCTCGGCAATCGACAAAAGCGTACCTTCGTCGAACGGTTTCCCGATCAGTTGCAAACCAATCGGCAGATTTGATTGTGTAAAACCGCAAGGGAGCGATATGCCCGGCAGACCAGCCAGGCTCACGGAAACGGTATAAATGTCGCTCAGATAAACGGACAACGGCGTACTTTTGGCACCGATTTTCGTTGCCGGGGTCGGTGAGGTCGGCGTTACAATTGCATCCACGCTCTCAAATGCTTCCGCGAAGTCGTTGTAAACCAAACGCCGCACCTTTTGTGCCTTATCGTAATAATAAGCGTCATATTCGCCGCTGCTCAAAACATACAGACCGAGCAAAATGCGCCGCTTCACTTCCGAACCGAAACCCTCGCTGCGTGACAGCGAAAACATCTCTTCCGTCGTTTTGGCATTCGGACTGCGGTACGTGTAGCGAACGCCGTCGTAACGCGCCAGGTTCGATGATGCTTCGGCGGTTGCGATAATGTAATACGCCGAAATACCGTACTCCAATGTTTTCAACCGAATCGGCTTGATCGTATAGCCTTGTTGTTTATAAAAATCGACCGCCGCTAAAACCGCCTCTTTAACTTCCGGATCCAAACCGTCGCCGAAATATTCTTCCGGAACGCCCAATGTCCATTTCTTTCCGCGATTATTTTGTATTTCTTTGCAAAAATCCGGCACCTCTTTGCGCGCGCTCGTCGCATCTTTCGGATCGGCACCGCACAGCAACTTCAAAATTGCCGCCGCCCCCAAAACCGTCCGCGCTAACACGCCGGCTTGATCTAATGAGCTGCCGAACGCCGCAATACCATACCGACTGATGCGTCCGTAGGTCGGTTTGATACCGACGACGCCGCACAATGCTGCCGGTTGACGCACGGAACCGCCCGTATCCGTTCCCAACGCCAGCGGAAGTTCACCCGCCGCCACCGCCGCCGCGCTCCCGGAACTGCTTCCGCCCGGGATGCATTTGGTATTCCACGGATTGCGGGTCATCTGAAACGCCGAATTTTCGCACGACGAACCCATGGCGAATTCGTCCATGTTCAATCGCCCAAACAGCACCATACCGGCCGCCTTTAAACGTTCCACAACGGTGGCATCGTAAGGGCTGACATAATGTTCCAGCATTTTGCTCGCACACGTAAGCGGTTGTCCTTTTTCGGAAAAAATATCCTTCAAACCAATGGGGATGCCGTCATATTCGCTCAACAATCGCCCCTGCGAACGGCGCTCGTCCGACGCGCGCGCTTCACGAAGTGTTTTTTCTTCGTCAAACGACAAGAAAGCTTTGATTTCAGGTTCCAACCGTTTTGTGCGTTCGATGTACGCCTTCGTCAATTCTTCCGACGAAAAGCGTTTCTCGTTCAACCCCGCAACCAACTGTTCCAACGGTAAAAATAATGTTTCCTCCTCCATGCTCATCCGTTCCTTTGTTTGTTAAACCACTCCACTCAATACCAACGACTGCCTTCAAAAACGTAAAAAATCACCACGCGTCGCGTCCCTATAAAACTTTCGGCACCACCAACTGTCCGTCGCGCATTTCGGGCGCATTTTGCTCCAACATCTTCAAACCGTCGCACGTCGTCGGTTCGTCCTCACCCCAAACATTATCCTCCTGCTCAAAGGTGTGCAACAGCGGCTCGACGCCTTCCGTGTTGATTGCCTCCAATTTCGAACAGTAGCCGATCATATCCTGCAACTGTTGCTGAAAAATCGCCTTTTCTTCTTCCGAAAACCGTATGCACGCAAATTTTGCCAGTTGGTCAATGTCCGCCGAAGTTTTCATAAATGTTCAAGAACCTTCCAATTTCAAGATGTGCGTCCTCAATCGTCGAAGCAATCTAAATTTATGTGCGCGCAAGACATCTTTGTCCGAATTTTTGTGAAAATTTTCAAAAATAAGACCGATTTAATAATTAAATACCATGGTACCAGGCACTAATTATTCCAATATCCCGACCAACATAAATTCTGTCGGCGATCCGCAACCGAGTTCCCCAAAAATTACCGAAAACAAAACGCCACAATTTGAAACATCCGTTCAAAAACTGCAGAGAAATTTCTTAAATGATGCCAAACTGCTCAAAACTTCAAGAACGGTACAAAGTTTCGGTGATTGTTTTACCGCCAACATGGCAGAAAAGGGGTTTTTCGGAAAAATCGCACAATTTTTTACCAATGTGGGACTTTACCGACAGGAACCGAAGAAACTGCTTCGGAATGTTGAAAAAAACATTGATGCGTTGGGAGAATTGATTCACACACAGGCAAATTCCAACGGAAAAATAACCTCAACCGTGATTGGCAATATCTCCGGATGCATCGAAACGTTTTCGAATGCCGTCGAAAATATCGCCGGCGACCAAAGCCTTCCGGAATTTATTCGGGACGGCTTCCGCGAACTGTACAAAAAAGACATTTTCAAGGTACAACGGAACGGGTTTTTAAGGGAAATCGCCGAAGGCATTAAAATCGCCGAAAAACTGGACAATCTTGAAACCAAAGAAGATTGCAAAATGCTCAAAGAACTTGCGGACAAAGTCGACACATGCGAATTTATCCAAAAAGATCGCAGTCGTTGCCATAAACAACTGTACACCGCCCTTGCAAATCAATTCTCACGCATCACGGGCGACTTTCTGAACAAAGCGGAGACGTTCGTCACATCCTTCAACAACGATATAAACGCAACATTAGAAGAAAACGGGGAACTGAGTGACGAAAAATGCGAAGAGCTCAACGGCAGGTTCCTCGAATTTACGGGAAAAATTCGACCTTTTCATGACGCACTGATGTCGTCAAAAATTGAAAACGAAGAACCTGAGTGTTTGCAAAAATTCAAAAACGATTGCCGGCGAACACTCGCCAAATTCGAGGCACTTCCGAAAAAAGTGCAAAAACACGGCTATATATACGGGGGATACAAAGATCTGGGTTCATTTCCCTACTTTGTGAACAAAGATGAAGAGAATGAGAGAAAAAAACAGGCGGAGGCACAAAAAGTATGAACGGAACCTCATGCATAATGTACGCTAAAAGCTAACTCCCGTCCCTCACCCGATAGATTCCCTGTTTTTCAATCTGCTCCTGCACCCCTTCAAAAATCGGGCGCACCTGTTCATCTTTGAGCGTGCCCGCCGACGCACCGAATGTAAGCGTGAAGGCAAAACTTTTTCGGTCGTTCTTTAAATCTTCAAAGACGTCAAAGACACGTACATCGTGCAGTTCCACGGGATGTTTGGTAAGTTTCTTCAATAATTTCACCAACGTTTGGCGAACCGTTTCACATAACGTTTCCTTCGGCACCCACAACGCCAGATCTTTTGTGACGGTCGGCGTCTCGGCATACGGTTGGAAGCTCTTGGGCGACGGGATACGAATGCGCTCCGGCAACCAAAAACATTCCGCCGCAAGAACCGCTTCTTCCTCAAACCACCGTTGCGTAAAATCCAAATTCAAATAACCGAGGTCTGCCTCAAAACCGCGCTGTTCCCAACGCCCGATTTTGCCGCCGTAACCGTCCTGCCACAGCGAAGCAATATCCTTTTCCGCCGCCAAAACCGCCGTCGGCATCTGCCCGCCTGCCGTTATCAAAGATTTTATCAATGCCTGTGCACGGTAAAAATCACAACCCTCGCCCGCTTCCCAAAGCCGTTCCCGCGACGGACACACGACAAACGCCGTCGCAAAGCATTCGCACAGCTGACCTTTGGCATTAACCTTAAAAATACGACCCGTTTCGAACAAACGTTCGGTGCGATTGCCGCGATTGCGATTTTCGGACAACGCATTCACCAAACCGGGAATCAGCGAAAAACGCAAACAGGCGTGTTCTTCGCTTAAAGGCTTCTCAAGACTTAATACCGAAAGTTGCTCCTGTGGCAAAAAGCCGTCATACCACGACTTCGGGCTCAGTGAATCGGTGTAACATTCGTAAAAACCCGCATTCGATAAAATTTCCGCGTGTTTCAGGCGCAACGTATGCTCCGATGCATCCGCGAGTTCGCAGGCAATACCGCCGGGAACATTCGACGGGATGCGGTCGGTACCAAAATAACGGATAAATTCTTCCGCAAAATCCGCCTCCAAGGCTACATCGGGACGAAAAGAAGGTACCGTGACATTCCAAACGCCGCTTTCGACGGTTTTTAAGTGAAAGCCCAACGCCTCCAATGCATTGCAAAAAATTCTTTCTTCAACCTCAAACCCGAGCAAACATCGAATTTTCTCCAAATGCACTCTGACGGTACGCAAAGGTACCTCCCGGGAACCGCTTTCGGTGAAGAAAGTGATCTTTAAATTCGGACACGTTTCGCGCAACAATTCAATCGCACGCACCAACGCCGACGGCGCGCGCGTTTTATCGACAAAACGCTCAAATCGATAAGACGAATCGCTCGAAAGCCCTGTTCTTTGCGAAACAATGCGAATGTTACCGGCATCAAAATGCGCACATTCGATAAAGATTTTATTTGTTCGCTCCGAAATGCCGCTTCCCTCTCCGCCCATGATGCCCGCCAACGATAAAACCTTCTTTTCGTCCGCCACCACAACCGCCTCCTTCGGAAGGGCGCGCTCAGCACCGTCCAAGGTTTTCAGCCGTTCGCCTTCGCGTGCCGTCCGAATGCACAACGCACCTTCTATTTGTTCCGCATCGAACGCATGCAACGGTTGCCCCTGCTCGAGGAGAACAAAATTGGTGATATCAACGATGTTGTTAATCGAACGAATACCGGATGCTTTTAAAAACGCTTGCACCTCATTGGAGCTCGGTCGGACGGTGATATTTTCGACCATGCACCCCGAATAATAATCGCACAGCGGTGTTTCGACCGTCACAAAGGACTTCGACGGTTGCGGTTGAGAACGCAGAAAACCGTGAGGATCGGAGGAAAGGTTTTGTGAAGCAGTCGAGGCGTCCATACCCGATTAGAAGGGTAACGGACGTGTTTTTTCAAGAAATTTCCGATACAACCGCTTCAACACGCAACCACGGAACTAATGCAGTGCCTTTATACCGTCTTGTTGGGAATCTCCTTTACCGCCTGCTTATCTGTTTTTCAAACGCACACGCTTCGAAAACAAAATGTCCTTCATGAACCGCTCATGAAACGACGCGCAACCGATCCCGTCGAACGACCGTACGCACGACCAAAGGTCTCGCGTTGTGACCCTAAACTTTCTCAAATGCCCCGTTCGGTTGTACCCCGAACTTGCGCATCTGGTCGCGAAACTGTTCCAGCCGCTCCGCCTTGCCCTGTTTGGCGGTTTTCTTGAACGCTTCGAAAGAAATCTCTTCCTCCGTATCGATTTCGTCTTCCAAAAAGCCTTTGAATTGTCTTAATCGCGTCGGGTGGCGCATTTTGCGCAACGCTTTGGCTTCGATCTGCCGCACGCGCTCGCGCGTCACGTGGAACATTTTTCCGACTTCCTCCAGGGTTCGGCTGTAACCGTCGTGCAAACCGAAACGCAACAGCAGCACTTCGCGTTCCCGCTCCGACAGCGTCCTGAGCACTTTCAGAAACATGCTTCGAAGCAAATTCTTCGCCGTCGTATCGAACGGATTGCCGACGGTTTTGTCTTCGATAAAGTCGCCGATGCAACTGTCTTCGCTTTCACCGGTTGGGCTTTGCAACGAAACGGGATGTCGTGCAATACTGATGACATTCTTCACGTGCTCGGGCGACAATTTCAATGTCTTCGCGACTTCCTCGGGTGACGGTTCGTAACCCAGCTCCTGCACCAGCTGCTTTTGCGTTTGAACAACGCGGTTGAGGGTCTCGATCATGTGTACGGGAATGCGAATGGTGCGCGCCTGATCCGCCAGCGAACGCGTAATCGACTGTCGAATCCACCAGGTGGCGTAGGTCGAGAACTTATACCCGCGGTGATATTCGAACTTATCCACCGCCTTCATCAGCCCGATATTGCCTTCCTGAATCAGATCCAAAAACGATAAACCGCGGTTGGTGTACTTTTTGGCGATACTGATCACAAGACGCAAATTTGACTCAACCATCTCGTTTTTCGCCTTATTGACTTCGCGGATGTGCCGACGCACGGTCTTCATCCACTCGACAAACTTTTCGGGCGGAAGATGGAGTTCGTACTCGATGGCTTTGAGGCGTTTTTGCAACGGTTGCGTATCGATGGCGGCATAGGTCGGACTTTTCTCGATACCGCGCAAACTTTCGCGAATTTTTTCGATTTCCCGCACCAGCGACGAATAGCGATCCAAAAATTCCTCGAAAACTTTCAATTTAAAACAAAAACGCTTAAATAAAGGCTTCAGCTGCGTTTCAAACTTTTGGTAACGCGTCAGAAATTTTTCCTTTTCCTCCGGATCCGTCGCCTTCCAATACGATTCCCAAAGTTTGTTGAGTTGCGTTCCGAGAAGGTTGCACTGCGAAACCAGCTGCTTCAAGGTCTGATAATAAGCCGTACGGTTCTCAACCTTTTTATCCGTTACGACAGTGTCGAAACGTTCGTTGTGTTCGAGCAGTTTTTGCGCCAAATCGATCTGGAACGGCAACGACAGCATAATCGAAAACAGGCTGTCCTGCGCCGAAAATTCCGCTTTTTCAATGCGCCTGGAGATTTTGGTTTCCTGCTCCTGTGTCAACAACGGAACCGCACCCATTTGCCGCAGATACATGCGCACGGGATCTTCGATATTTTCCTCCGAACGTGCGCTTTGAACGGCTTCCTCTTCTTCAAGCCGTTGTTGCTCCCGCAACTGCTCCGCCTCTTCTTCATCCAGGATTTTAATGTCGAGCTTTTCGAGAATGTTGATGACGTTCTCCAGCTGATCCGGTTTTTTGACGGTCTCCGGCAGTTGACGGCTGATGTCCTGAACGGTCAGGTACTTTTGTTGCTTCGCCAGCGCAATCAACGCGCGAATTTTTTCATTGAGAATTTCCTGCGACGGAACAACTTTCACCTTGCGTTTGCCAAGCGACACAACGCCTCCCGACGCAACCGTTTTTTCCGACACAACGCCTCCTTTTGATAGAACCCCCTTCGACATCCTCTCACTCCTTCGGCAGACAAACAAAAGACGCCGCCTCCGCCAACGCATCTCTCCAGGCATTCCGATCCGATTGCAGACGCCGCGCTTCCCCGATATTGCCATCGGGATTTTTTGAAATGCGTTTGTCAATCTCTAAAATTTTCTTTTTCAGAAAGCGCCGATACATACATTGCAAATGAACCGTCAGTTGTTTGCGTTCGTTGCCGGGCGGAAGCGGTTGCGCCAGTTGCCGACACCAGCAATCCTCCTCTTCGGCGGACAAATTCCAACGGTCGCGGTTATCCAACGGTTCGATGCCGTTTTCGTGAAATTCGCTCAAAATCCGCATCAACAGCCGACCTTCGGTGCGCGTTTCGTCAATCCAATCGAGCGACAGATGTTCCAAAATCGCCTTTGCCCAATGCGGTGCGTGCAACAGAAATCCCAGCACCTGCCCCTCTAGTTGTTCATAAACGACGGGAGACGGTTGCGGCGACGAAGCGCGATTTGCTTTAACGGGCATACGGCGTTGAAACATTTGGAAATCCGCTTCCAAGGCGCTTTGCGGCAGATGAAAGGTCTTTGAAAGTTCGCGCAATAAATCAAAACGCAACACCGCGGACGTACATTTGGCGATAATCGGAAACATCGCTTGGAGGATGTTGTGCCGAACCGTCCCGTCGTCGCAACCGTTGCGTTTGAAGGCGTGCACGAAAAAGTCGACGGGCGAAAGAGCCTCATCGGCGAGTTTTTCGCAACCTTTCGGATTTTTCAGCAAGAAACTGTCGGGATCCTCGTCCTTTCCCAAACAAACGTAGCGCAAGGGAATTTTAAGCGGAATGCCAAGCGTCATGAACCGCAAACCGGCTTTAAGACCCGCTTCATCGCCGTCGAACAATCCGATGATCGGCGCATCGTAACGTTTCAGCAATTTCAGCTGTTCTTCCGTCAACCCGGTTCCCTGCGGCGCAACGGCGGTTTTCAGTCCGCATTCGAAGCAACGCATGACATCGAGTTGCCCCTCCACCAGATAAAAAGGAGTATTTTTCTCCAAAAACGACCGCGCCTTCGCCAAATTAAACAACACATGCCCTTTAATAAAGAGAGGTGTTTCGGGAGAATTGACATATTTCGCTTCGTGAGTCGGATCGTTCGGAACATCGATAAACGGCAGGTGTCGCCCCGAAAAGGCAATCGTTCGATCCTGCAAATCTTTAATCGGAATCATGAGCCGCCCTTGAAACCGCGGCATCAGGTTGCCGTAGCCCCGCTTCGGATTGTAAAACAAGCCGCTCTGTTGCAACTGTTCGCGCGAAAACCCGGCGTTTTGCAAAAAAACAAACAGCGAACCGTCTGCGGGTGCGAAACCGATATCAAACGTTTTTGCCGTTTCGTCCGAAAAATGCCGCGTTTCACGCCAATAAACGCGCACCTGCTTTGCAATTTTATCGTCCGACCAAAAATGTTGCTTAAAGAACTGCGTTGCACGGGCGTAAATGTCCAACAAAACCTTTTTCATCGACACGCCCTCATTCGAACGCACAATCGTTCCGCCGCGCCGTTCGTACTCCAACGGGATGTTGAATTGTTCGCACAGTCGCTCGACGCTTTCGGCAAACGTCAGTTGCTCCTTCAACTCCAAAAAACGAAACACATCTCCGGCATATCCGCTGCTGAAACACTTAAAGGTATTGCGTTGAGGATCGACAAAGAAGGAGGGTGTTTTTTCGTGCGAAAACGGACTGAGCCCCTTCCAATAACGTCCCGCGGGTCTTAACCGCACGTACGGCGACACCACATCAACAATAGACACCCGCTCTTTAATTGCTTGAATACAGGACGATGCAATGAGAGGCATTTAAAAGAGGAACAGAATCATTTTTACGTTTTTTGGGTTAAAAGGCAAGCGTGTTGTAGGAATGTTGCAACTAAAGCACCGTTTTGTGCAATAAAAGAGTTGTTTTTGCCTTATATCGATTTCGCATTTTTAGAAAAACCGCCTTCGCCGCTGTTTTACAAGAACCGGTCGCGGTGTGTTTCATACGGATGCTTATTCTTGTTTTTTTCGTTCCAGTGACTTTCCGAGCACAAAAAACCGAATACATCGGCGGAATTTTGTGCGGTTTTCTGCTCCGTTTTTATTCCGCAACGGATTGCTTCCAGTTCCGCTCTTCCCGCTTTTAAAACCAAAAACACCCGAGTACATCGAATCTTGTCGCGGTTATTTATCCCCGTTCGGTTTCCTAACGTCTTTTACGGGCAACTCCCGCAATGGCTCTGCATATACAGAGCACTTTGCAAACGTACGCCGTTTATGACACGAGAATCACCTCGGCGCCAATTTTCGGTACAAGATCAATCCGAAAACAAGCATAATTGCATTCGGGAACCATGCCACCGCCAAAGGCGAAAGCATCCCGCGGGTACCGAGCATGCGTCCGAAGCCGCCGGCAAGGTAATAGACAAAGAATAAACCGACGGCTTTGGAAATGCCGACCATCGGATTGGTGCGGACGCCGCCCAGCGAAAACGGGATCGCCAAAAGCAACACCATCAGGCAAATCAGCGGAGAAGACGCAACGGAAGCGTACGCGATGCGATGTTCCGAAAAGTGCGTGTTGTCTTCGGGAAAAAAGTTGATAATTTGTTGCAATTCGTGCGCCCCGAGGTGTTTCAGCGGCTTGTGAACGCAATCCATGAAGATCGGCGTTTCGTCAAAAGCGTCGTATGTTTCTTCCGAAAAAGGCTTAAAGTTCCGAACGACGTCTGAATTTTCCTCGAAATACCAGTGCTTGCCGTTAAAAAAACGCCACGTGCGGGTATGCGGATCGAAAGAAACCGCGTGCGCTTCAATGCGCTCCCGCTCGTGTCCGTCGGCATCAAGCATCGAAAGCGTTGTGAACGTACCGCGATTGGCATACAAACCGAAGCGGTTGATGCGCCACAAACGCCCCGCTTTGGGATGATGAAAGCAAAGGTTACGGCGAATGCCGATTTGCTCAATATCGTTTGCGTGCTTTTTTTGCGCATTGTAATCGATCTGTTGCACAATCGTGTTCATGCGGTCGGAAGCGTACGGTAATAAATAAGCATTGAAGCCAATCAACAGACCCGTTAACAAAACAGCCGCAACCCAAAAGCCGCGCGTGATCGAAAACACCGTCATCCCGGACGCCCGCAACGCAACGACTTCGTTGTGCGCCTGCATGTCATTGAGGACATACAACACCGAAATAAAGAACGAAATCGGCAAAACGGTACCGAGGCAATTCGGGACGACAAATCCGTAATAACAGAGCAACATTTTAACATCCGCGCCGCGTTCCAGGAAGTTTTTCAGGTTACGGTACATATCTTCCAGGAGAAGAATACCCAAAATCAGCAAAACCGTTACTCCGAGTGCTTTCAGCCACTCTTTAAAAATGTAACGGTCAATTAAACGCGGCATGTTCCCGAAATTTTGAAAGACTTTTTCGAACGCTTCCGAACGACAAAGTTGCTTTTATTACAATTTTATACGTAACGGAATTCAAGCGTTTTGCACCTCGCACCCGTCTCCCTCTCCTTCCACGCCTCCATCTCGCTCCGTTTTCCTCTCTCACCTCTCTTTATCCGTCTTCGCTTTTTAAATTGCCATCGTTTTTCCTTCTCATTACGGCACAGCTCGCACCCTCTTTCTTCCCTGTTTCCCCTTTTTCCTTTTCGCTTTCCATCTTCCGCACTCACTTTTATCCCGGCACTTCCGGCACGCGTCTTTTCGACCTTCGCATTCCCGTATCCTGATTTTCATCGCCCGTTCTTCCCTTCCCCTTCCTCTCTTCCTTCCCTCCCTTCCCTTTTTTCCCCTCTCCCCCCATTTTTTTTCTTGCATTTCTCATTTTCGACCGATAATAGAATACAGAGTTGGGGTCCCGAGAAAGATGATATGGGACCTATAGAGGTTATTGGGGCGGCTGCAAAAGCGGTCTCGAAGTTTGCGGGTAAGCATGC
>JAEESJ010000027.1 GCA_016286235.1 Opitutales bacterium
AATTGCAAGATGCCGGCAATGATACGGCGATAAAATGTCACGCCATTGCTCTTTTAACGACAAAACCATCTGATTTACCCACATTCAAAGGCACCGAAAACCAAAAGAGGCTCCCTTGACGGAGCCTCCGAATGGATTGGAAGAAATTATCTTTTCTTATTCCGACTTCTTTGAAGAACTTTTCCTTGCCTTCGTCGCTGTTGCCTTTGACGTTGCGGTTTTCTTCGCGGCAGGTTTCTTTGCAGCTGTTTTCTTCTTGGCGGCCATTTTCGCGACCGTTTTTTTCGCCGTTACCTCCGGAACTTCGCTTGTTTCAACCGCCACCGTCGCTTCGGCACGCTCTGTCTCCGGTGAAACCGCTTCCGCCGTCTCCGCTTTACCTTCCGACTTTTTTGAACCCGCACCGAAAATCAACGGCGTCAAACGTCCTTTGATACGATTGACCTTGTTCTCGTGCCAAACACCGTGCTTGCCGGCTTTATCGATAACGGACATTAAAACCTTCGCCGCCGCTTTAATCGCCTCCGCATTGCCGCTTTCCTTCAGTGCTTCCAACTTCTTGGAAGCCGTCTTAATGCGACTCTTTTCCGCTTTGTTCCGAAACGTCCGCTTCGCGATTTTGCGAATCGACTTCTTTGAAGACTTGATGTTCGCCATTATTATTCCGTCAGCTCAACCGTTATCGTAGGCATTGCATGCCGCTTGTCAACGCACTTTTGACGTTTTTGTAAAAAAGGGCTGCCGGTATCCGTTATTTGGCACGGATATGACAACGGTTGTACGTTTCCTGCAACTGCGACGGATTTAAATGGGTATAAATTTGCGTTGTTGAAATATCGCTGTGCCCCAGCATCGCCTGGATACTGCGCAAATCCGCTCCGTTGCACAGCAAATGCGTCGCGAAGGTATGCCTCAGTAAATGCGGTTTGACGGGCATCTCCAGACCGATGTCGCGCGCGTAACGTTTCAAGTGTACCCAGAGGGTTTTGCGCGAGATCGCACCCCCGCGCTGGCTGAGAAACACGAAGGATTGGCTGTTTTTTTTGGCGAATTTCGGGCGTCCGTGCACCAGCCAGGCTTCCAAATGTGCCTGCGCCACGGATCCGAGCGGCACCAGACGTTCCTTACTGCCTTTCCCGAAAATTTTCAAAAAACCTTCGTTGAGAAAAATCGCCTGTAACGGCAGATTGCAAACCTCCGAAACGCGCAAACCGCAACCGTACATGAGGGAAATCATCGCGCGATCGCGCAGACCGTTCGGCGTCGATAAGACCGTACTGTCCTGCAAGTGTTGAATGTCGTTTAAAGTTAAAGTGTGCGGCAAGGTGCGGCTTAATTTCGGCACGACCGCATGTTCCAACGGATTGCGGGAAAGGATGTTTTTTTTGATTAAAAACTCGAAAAAACGGCGCAACGATACCAGTTTTCGTGCGCGCGACGTCGGTTTTAATGACAAAAGCGCGTTCTGCCAAACCTCCGTGTCGCGTTCCGTTACCGCTTCAAAAGATCGAACCTTCGTCAGTTGTACAAATTGCAGTATGTCATAGCGATACGAGGCTCGCGTATGTTCGGACAGACCGCATTCGAGATCCAGATGTGCCAGAAAGGCTTCAATTGTTTCCGATAATGTTTTCAAAAGAGCCGTCATTTATGGCAGAATTTAAAGAGATAAGTTCGAAATGCATGAGCCGTGCATATGAAACTTTCCTATTCAACATGCAGAGAGAAGAATTTATCGGTTAGAGAGGCTTTTTTTGGCGAGATATATTGTGATACACAATAAACATAAACCGATCCGTCCGGTCATTCGGCTGAGTTTTTCAAATTTTTCGTTGCTTTTAAGAAAGGTATCATTTTCGTTCTTTAATTTGCGAGAGGAAATAAAGGCAATATAAGCAGACAAAAACCAAGATATAATAAAAACGATTAAAAAGGAAATCATGATATGCAAACGATCGGGTAAAACGTCAACAAAGACTAAAAACAACCAAGAACTGCCGCATATAAACGGATAAAGAAAATGTGTCCTGTAAAAAACAAAACGCAACCGTTGTTGATCCGACAACAATCGAAACGACAAAAAATACGTTACCGAATAACAACCGATTGATACGATCAATGCAGCGATACTGAGCCAAAAAAAAGCATATAACCCCAGACACACTGCAAAATCGGTTTCGGTCGCCGAATGAGTGTTAAACATACGTTGCTTAAGAAAAATTATCAACCAACAAAAAAAATCGAAACCGACAATACAACTTGCCGTCGGGATCCAAGATTTCAGAAAATTCTTCAAATTCGCTTTATGCGAGATATTTCCGTATCCGTTTCCCATCAAAGCTCACTCAATTCACGATACCTGAAATATCTGAACTCACCGAACGGGAGGATGGAGCTTTTAACGATTCCCGTTTCACTTTACTCCCTCATACGCCGTTGCTTCGCCTTCGGTACGCGCGATAATCACCGTTCCGCAGGTGTCGTTGAAAACGTTCACCGCCGTCCGAAACATATCCAACAATCGCTCCGCCACCCAAATGATACCGACGGATTCGATCGGTAACCCGACCGAACCGACAATCATCGTAATGGCAATCAGTGCCGAAGCGGGAATGCCGGCAACCCCGACCGATGTTAACAATGCCATTAAGACGACTGTCACCTGATTCCAAAAGCCGAATGCAATGCCCTGCGTTACCTGATAAAGTTGCGCCAAAAACAGAACGACCACGCATTCGTAAAGCGCCGTTCCGCACATATTAATCGTAATCCCCAGCGGTAACGTAAAGCGCGCCGTTTGCGGAGAAACCTTCGAAACCCTTTCAATCGTATCCAAGGCAATCCCCAGTGAAGCGGCGGAAGAAGATGTTGAAAATGCCGTCAACGCAACCGGGAACATTGCCTTGTAGTGTGCCCACGGGCGAATTTTTCCGACAAAACGCAACAAAAGCCACAGAAAACCGAACGTATGGAGCGCGAAGCCCGCCAATACCGTCAGTACAAACACCGACAGCGGCTTCAATACGTCCAAACCGGCATTGAGCAAAATCGGCGTCACGAGCCCGAAGACGCCCAACGGCGAAAACGCAATCACCATGCGGGTAATATCGCGAATGACGTGTTGCAACCCTTCCCAAAAACGCAGTTGGGGGTCACACAAGTTGTTCGGCAGTCGACCGATGAAAAAACCGAACAGCAGACTGAAGGTAATGAGCCCCAAAATTTGCGTATTGTCGGCGGCCGCGGACACGACGTTCGTCGGAATGAGGCGCATGAAGAAATCCGACAGTTTCGCGGTACTTTCGGCGTTAATACCGACAAAATGCTCCGGCAAAACGTTCGCCTGCCCGAGAATTTTTCCCGCCAACGCCGCATCGACACGACCGGGCTTGACGGTATTCACCATCCCCAGCCCGATGAGCACCGCCGACGCGCAACTCAGAAAGTAAAACAAAAACGTCTTCAATCCCAGACGCTTGCATTCGGCGCGCGAACCGAAGCCTGCCATGCCGCAAATCAGCGAAGACGCGATCAGCGGAACCACGAGCATTTTCAGCCCGTTCATAAAGACCTTGCCGAACAATTCACAAACATCGATAAACGTTTTTGTCCACGATAAAGTTGTCGCGTCCGAGCAACGCAACGCGCATGTGACGATGACACTCGCCGCCAACGCGCAAACAACACCCCACCGATCGAAAAATTTCCGCACGTTTATTTTATATTTCCGCAGAAAGCAACTTTTCGCTTACAAACGAATGTTACATTTTTTTTAAAGAATATTCAATGCGAACCTTCGAAGATATAAAAAGCGGACAAAAAACAAACATTCTTTTTCGGCGCATTTTTTCATCGATCACGCCCAAAACCTCGGAGCACTTGATGATAAACACCCCTTGTGCGTCGTTTTGGCGACGAAAACGCAAGCCGCCGCCGCACCTACGAAAGTTCCAACGTTTTGTCGCACGCCGTCAAAATCTCGCAACCGTCCTCGGTAATAAGCACGTCGTCTTCGATGCGAACGCCGCCGAGGGACGGGAAATACAACCCCGGCTCGACGGTAATCACCATCCCGGGTTTCAATTCGATCGGTTGCGAACCGACGGACGGATATTCGTGAACATCCAGACCGATGCCGTGACCGACGCCGTGGATAAAACCTTCCGTGCCGCTTTCGGTGCGCTTCAAACCGTACCCGCGATCTTCGAAAAAACGCAACGCAAACATCTGTAAATCCGAGGTTAATACGCCGGGTCGCAGTTGTTTCAAAAGTGCCGTTTGACAATCGAATACCGCTTGATGTATGTTCTTTTGTTCCGACGTTGCATGTCCCTTGACAACCGTGCGCGTCATATCTCCGTAGAAATGCGATGTCTTCAGGTACGGGAAAACATCGATGACAATCAGCTCGTCGGCGCGTAACGCTCCGTTGCCGACGCAATGCGGATACGCACCGTCTTTCCCGCAGGCAACGATGGTTCCGTTGGCAATACCGCCGCGTTCCAAACAGTACACTTCCATCATCGCCCGTAACCGCTCGGACGTTAAAATTTCGTCCTCAAAGTACAAAACGCCTTCCTCAACGGCACTTTCGCGAAGAATGCGAACGGCTTCTTTCAATGCATCTGACGTTAAAGTACATGCTTTGCGAATTTCCGAAATTTCAGCTTCCGTTTTAATCGCCCGCTGCTGTTCGAAGAAGGAAGCATCGAACGCGACGGGTACTTGTCCCGAAATTTCCGCATAAATCGCCGCCGGAAAATCATCGGGCACAACAAAACGATCGATTGCGTAGGTTTCTTTCAGAAATTGAAAAAAATTTTGCCAAAACGAACCGTCTCGGAACCGTTTCTTTAACTCCTTTCTGACATCCGACCATAGAAAAACGTTGTCAAACGTCCCGACCGCACGACAACGATCATATTCCAACTCCGAAACAAACGCCATGGTTTGCCCGCCGACCTTGAGCGCAAAATACGCATCGGGAGCGTCAAGATGCCCCCAATGAAGGAGATTGAAGTCTTTATGGGGCGCGTTGTAGATGGCGTAGGCGGGCATGGGAATAGTACGGATACGGTAAAGGAAAAATGGAAGAGACAAAATTGGGAAATGCCAAAGCAATCCTCTAGAGCAGGTGAATAATCGCACTTTTTAACGGCATTTAACATATATTTTCAGGTTTTTACACGATCTAGATTATCAACAATCACCGTTTTTAAACAAGCTGGTTTTTAAAAATACCAGCTCGGGGAACCGATATTGCCATTTACATCTTTGTTTGCCATGGGGAATTTCCATTGCTATTGGAATATTCCAACGCATAATTGATGCTATTTTACAAAACATTTATTGTATATAATTTGACTTCTGATCTTAAACCATCAAGAATGTCATTTTGTTTAAGAACTCGAATCTACCTTCCTCCACATTTCTCTTGCCAACCCTCCCTCTTCCTCCTCAACCTACAATCGGTCGTGGGGAGTTAGCTCAGTCGGTTAGAGCATCAGCTTGACATGCTGGGGGTCATCGGTTCGAGTCCGGTACTTCCCACCATTTTGCGATGGATCGGCAGATAGGTTACGGTCGTTTTAGTGCTGCGTTTGCGGTGTGCGCTTCGTCGTAGGTTTTGGTTTTTATGACCCTTTATCGTTGGGTAATCGCGCTGTCGACTTATGTCGGGATTTTGGCGGTTGCGGCGGGTTCGGCGCCCGTTTTTTATCTTTTAATCGCCGCTTGCGATAAGTTTTTTTCGGTCGATTGGCTCCGTTATTTGACAAATAAACCGCTCGAATGTTACGTCGATCGCCTGCGGGTAATTATCGGATGCATCGTCGTTCTCGTTGCCGTACGCAGGTCTCCGAAAAATTACCGTTGGAATTTGCATCGCGGGTTTCGGGGTTACGCCGGGACGTTTCTTTTCGGTATTTTCGTCTGGATGACGTTGTTTTTTGTTATAAAAAGCTTTGTTTCGGATATTGAAATCAAGGCGACGCCGAATGCGGGCGTTTTGTTGCAGGCATTTATCGCGGGATTGTTGCTCGCGACGGCGGAGGAAGTGATTTTCCGCGGTTTTTTATGGGATTTTGTGCGCAACGGTCGGCAAACGTTCAAGGGCATTTCCCTGTTGGCACTTATTTTTGCGCTTTTGCATTTCTCGCATTGTAATGCCGGAAGCGATGCGAATTTATTTATTCAAAGTTTCCGGTGCGCATGGCATTCGATTACGAATATTCCGCAACGCTTTATTTTGGAATTTTTCCTGTGCGTTTTTCTGTTGAGCCTGCTTCTTTGCGGATTTCGTATGCAAACACAAACGCTTTGGGGTTCAATCGGTTTCCACCAAGGGCTGATTACGACGCTGTTTGTGCTTCGCAAATGCGTCCGTTATCCCGAAATTCAGACTTCGCATTTTTGGGGCACGGGAAGGCTTACCGACTCTTGGTTCGTTGTGATTGCACTTTGTTGTCTGTGCGTTTGGATGTTTTGGCGAACGAAAAAGCAGGCATTCGTATCTCCAAAAACAAAGTAACCCGCTTCGCCCGGCAGGTACTCAAGAAGAGAAGATCGATTTTCTTTACTCGGGCAGATCATGCAAAAGACAAAACAGAGTTTAATCATAATACATGAAGGTTGCATACGAAACCTCTTTCGTTTCTTCACCGCACCCGTCAAACCTGTCTCGCGGAACCGACCCGAAACGAAAAAGGTTGCAGGCATCAAAGTACATCGTATAATGGCAGTGTGGCGAAAGGTTTTCTGTCGGTGTTGGCGTTTTGTTTGTGCATCACAAACGCGCATGCCGGCGTTGCCGTCAGCCCGAAACCCTATATCCTGGGTTCCGTCGCGGGCTTTCCGATCACCAACGGCATGGTCTACACGTGGGTGATTTCGTTGGCGATCATTCTCATCGTTCGGGCGTTAATCCAAAAGCCTCGACTCATCCCGACCAAAGGGCAGGCGGTGGCGGAAACCGTCATCGAGAGCGTTTATAACTTATTGACGCCCATTGTCGGCAAGCGCGTTTCGAAGCAGGCATTCCCGATTTTGCTCGGTTTCTTTGTGTATATTTTAATGCAAAACTGGAGCGGGTTGCTACCTGGAGTCGGGACGATCGGTACGTTCAAAAACGGACATTTTACCTACTTTTTCCGTCCGTCCAATGCCGATCTGAACGCAACGCTGGCGTTGGCGATTGTTTCCATGGCGGTTTGGGCGTGGCTGGTGCTCAAAAACGAAGGCTTTGTCGGAGCGGTGAAGCATATCTTCGGTAACAAAGCGGATCGAAGCGAGCTCTCCTTCGGTATTTACGCACTCTTGTTCTTCGTCTTCCTGAGTGTCGGTTTTATCGAATGTATTTCGATTTTGTTTCGATTGGTTTCGCTGTCGTTTCGTCTTTACGGCAATGTGTTCGGCGGCGAAAATCTCATCAACAACATTATGGCGTTGGCACCGTGGACGAAATATCTGTTGCCGGTGCCGTTTTACTTTCTTGAAATTCTCATTGGCGTCGTCCAGGCACTGGTATTTACGCTGTTGGTCGCTGTCTATATCGGCAGTATCTGCAATCACGGCGATGAGGAGACAACGGAAGGCACTTTGAAGGTTTAAAATTATGATCATGGAAATCACGGGTATGACGGGAGACATCGGACGCGGTTTAACCGCCGCTCTCGGTTGTTTAAGCGCGGCGGTCGGTGTAGGAATCATCGGAATGAAGGCGGTGGAAATGGTGGGGCGCAACCCGGGTGCTTCGGGTAAAGTGCTGGTTCAGTCCATTCTCGGCATGGCGTTGGCGGAAGCGATCGCCTTTTATTCGCTCTTCCTTTATCAGGGCTAGACACATCGTCCGATACCGTTATGATCGGATGTTTGCTTGAGATTTCCGGCAACAGCGGCGGCAATGCCGTGACGCGCCTGGCGGAGACGTTCGGCGTACAGACGGAGCTGTTGATTGCGCAGATCGTCAATTTTTGCCTGGTGACGTACCTGTTGTATCGTTTCGCCGTCAAACCGACGCTGAAAACGGTCGAAGCGCGCCAAAAGAAGATTGAAGAAGGTCTGCGTTTTGCCGCAGAAATGAAAGCCAAGCAAGCTTCGGCTGAACGGGAACGTCTGGAAGTTCTTAAGAAGGCGCAGGCGGATGCGCAAGCGTTGCTGGCAAGCACCAAAGCGGAGGGCG
>JAEESJ010000028.1 GCA_016286235.1 Opitutales bacterium
AATATGGTCGATCAACTTGTTGAGTGTCTTACAAAAATCATCTTTCGAATCCCGTTTGGTTGCACTCAAACAGTTCTCTTTAATTCTGTTTAAATTGCTCAGGATTATCTCAATACCGAATCTGTTGCTTTTTCTAATTTCCTGCAAAATGGCTGAAATATCGGAATAAAAGTGCCTGAAGCCATTGTCATAAAGTGCTTCTAACTTCGACGCCAAATCCGAAATCCGATCCCCCATTATTTTTTCTTTCGAAAGCTCAACAATAATCCCACAAAGTTTCTTGCTTTTGGAATTCTCTTCTGTCAAGTCCATCGGTTGCAAGCTTTTACCGCTTTTGCAAGTACTCCTTTATTGTTTCAACGGGAATCACTTTGTAGGCTCCTCTGCCGTCATCATAAATCTTTGCCCATGCACCGTCTTCTTTGTGAGTTTCTTGCACCATGTTCCACGGATCCAACTCCCTTTTCTCCTCCACAATGCCATCGATTAACGCTTTATCTTTTTCGTCTTTCAATCCAACATCGGGAGCCTCCGGTATCCAGACAATGGTCTTGCCACCATAGATACAATATTTGTCGTAGACTTTCGGGACAACGGGACCGTATTGCCAAGCTTCGATAGGCTCCGAAAATGCCTTGCGATCCTTTTCTTTTAAAAAGCACTCCTGGATATAGTACAATATCTTCTGTAATTGCAAATTGCTGATAGGATGATCCTCATCGATACATTTTTTCAAAACGTACCTTGCCAAATCGAATGCCGAGTATTCCATACGACTTTCCTGTTCGTCAATACATGCGCCAAGTACATTAGCACACCACGTGTTGATACTATCACTTGAAAAAGTTAGTGTCAGTATATTTTTTTGAAAAACAAGGCGGTAAATTTTTTGGCGGAAGAATGAAAAGTTGTTTATTATTGTACTTCGCAGCAATATAATCGTTGCCAAAGCACACTGCATCATTTTCAGTAAAACTGTTCACGGTCGATGCATTCGCTCCGCAAAAACGGAGAGGAAAGTCCGGACACCGCAGAGCAGGATTCCTCGCGCAAGCGAGGGACGGGCGTAAAAACTCGGACGGCAAGTGTCACAGAAAATAAACCGCCCGCGCAAGCGAGTAAGGGTGAAACGGCGAGGTAAGAGCTCACCGCACGAACAGCGATGTTCGCGGCAGGATAAACCCAATCCGGTGCAAGACGAAATAGGAAGTTGGGTTGCTCGCCCAAAGACTTCGGGTTCGTCGCACCCGCAAGGGCACGGTGCATTGCGATTTTTGCGATGCGTCGCGAGATAAATGAATGCAACCTTTCAAAGGTACAGAATCCGGCTTACCGACCGTGAACATTTTTCTTATAAGTACCGAGACACTTTCAAGCGTCGAACACACAGCTTAACGGGCACATCGATACCGACGGACTTTGTGTTTGTACTACAAGGAAAAACATACCGAAATTTGTATAAATCCCTGAAAAACTCAAAGTAGATGCCAGTGAAAATTCGAAAAAATTACAATTAAACAGTCAAACAACGGATGATATTGAAATTTCAGACAAAAAACACTTGGTGCCCTGTCGAAGTTTTAAAAAAAGCACCACATGCACAGTAAGTACAATGGCGTTTCCCAACCATTAAAAAATTTACAATCCGCCTCGAACATCGCACCATAAGGGCATGGTTTTGAATGCAACCGAGGATGTTTTGTCCGCCATTCCGCATCGACCGCCGTTTTTGTTCGTCGATCGCGTTTTGGAAATAACGGATAAAAGTGTTGTTGCGGAACGAACATTGCGTGCGGAAGAAAACTTTTTCAAGGGTCACTACCCGCAGATGCCGATCATGCCGGGGGTCTTAATGTGCGAGGCATTGTTTCAAACGGCGGGCATTTTGATGAATCGTTATTTGAACGAAACCGACAAAGACGGCGGCAAAATACCCGTTTTGACGCGCATCGAGTCGGCAAAGTTCAAACAACCGGCATTTCCGGGCGATTGCCTGCGTTTGGAAGTGCAACTGACGGAAAAAATGAAGGAATTTTATTTCTTTAAAGGGAATGTCAAAAAGGGCGAAAAATTGCTTATTGCCCTGACATTTATGCTCGGGATGGTACCGAAAACCTCCATTGAACCGTAACGTATGGATTTTTTGGGTATTGCGGGAAAAACTTTCCTGCTGTTCGGGGTTGCCAATAGAAAAAGCATCGCCTGGCACGTCGGGCAGACCTTGGAACAATGCGGTGCGACGGTGTTATACTCGGTGCGTTCCGAACAGCGAAAGCAACAAGTGTCGCAATGGATTGAGTCTGAAAAACTGTTCATCTGCGATGTGGAACGGGAAGAGGAAATCTCGCACCTGCGTTCGGATATTGAAAAGCAATTTTCAACCATCGACGGTATTTTACATTCGATCGCATTTGGGAATTTTTCGGAAGGTTTTAAGCCGTTTCACGAGACCAAGAGGGCTGATTTCCTGCAGGCAACGGAAATTTCCTGCTTTTCGCTGGTGGAAATTGCCAAACACTTCAAGACTTTACTCTCTAAAAGCGCCTCCGTAGTAACAATGGGCATCTCATCGCAAGTCACCGCCGTTCACTACGGGTACATGTCGCCGATTAAAGCGGCTTTGGAAAGTACGGTGCGGTTTTTGGCAAAATCTTTCAGTGCCGACAGCGAAGTGCGCTTTAATTGCGTCGGATCGGGACCGTTAAAGACCAGTGCCTCGGCGGGCATCCCGGGGTTTTTGAAGAATTATCTTTTTGCGGAAAAATTAACTCTCCGCAAACGCGCCATTACCACGCAGGAAGTTGCCAATGCGGCGATTTTCCTTTTGAGCTCCGCTTCGAGTGGCATCAACGGTCAAACACTGACGGTCAATGCCGGCATGGATTTCAATTATTTCGACGAAGAAGTGGTGAATGCCTCTGTATAAGATGTTTTTGTGGAAAGGTTTTTTATTATAAAACGAAAAAATTTCCCGTTGATGCTTTTGTTGCATAATAAAATTGAAAAAATCGCCAACTTCTCCACAATTTTTGGTAACAATGAGCAACGAAGTCGGTAAAGGGAAAGTCGGTTCCTGCATTGTCATGGGCGCGGGTGCCTGGGGAACGGCAATGTCGGTACATCTCGCCAAAAACGGACTGTCGACAGTGTTGGTCCCCTGGGATGAGGCGGAAGCGCAGGCAATACGGGAACACGGCAATCGATTAGGTGTCGAGTTACCGCAAAACATCTGCATCGATACGCACTTTGAACATTATTTGCAACCAATGTGCGTTGTGTTTCTCGCCTGTCGCGTGCAGGGATTAAGAACCGCCTGCGAACGTTTAAAGGTGTACGAAGCGCAATTGACGGATGTTATTTCCCTGATGAAAGGGTTGGATGAAGAAACCTTCCAAACGCCGACGCAAATTATTCAAGCACTGTTGCCGAACGTTAATGCGATGTGTTTGGCGGGACCGACGATTGCAAAAGAATTTGCGGAAGGGAAACCCGCGGCGATGCTTTTGGCATCCCGCATCGAGCGGCGCAATCTGCAAAAAGCATTTTCGAACGAAGCTGTGCGTATTTATTACGGCAACGATGTGACGGGGGCGGAACTCGGCGGTTCTCTGAAAAACATTTATGCCATCGGCATCGGCGTTTTGGACGGTCTGGAATTGGGAAACAACGCGCGCGCGGCGTATTTGACGCGTGCGGTGAAAGAAATGATCGACATCGGCGTTTGCCTGGGCGGACGTCGGGAGACGTTTTACGGACTGAGCGGTTTGGGTGATTTGTTCACGACGGCACGCGCGGGACGCAGTCATCATTTCGGTTTTGCATTTGCACAGGGACAATCGCCCGAAACGCTTTTAAAGGAAGCGACCGTCGAAGGTTACGCCAGCATTCACCGCTTTCACGAACGTTTGAAGGAACGCAATCTCGATACACCGATTTTGGACGGTCTGTATGCGGTTTTTTACGAACAGGCTCCGATAAAAGACATCATGCATCGCTTTATGTCGCGCCCGTTGAAAGACGAGATGTAATTTCATCATCCGCACAATCTTCAAAGGCGTTTTCGGATTTTCCGAAAATATCTGTCGCTTTTTTTATACGTTTGAAGGAACGTTTTGACTTCATAAAATGAAGGCGCAAAATGTCGGACAATCGCAACGGACATCGCCAACGCCTGCGCGAACGTTTTTTGAAGACGGGACTGCGCGGTTTTGCGGAACACGAAGTGCTGGAGTTGATTTTGACGCTGTGCATTCCGAGGCGGGACGTTAAAGAACTCGCAAAGACATTGATACAAAGGTTCGGAAGCATTCGCAACGTGTTGGATGCCGATCCGACGCAACTGAAAACGTTCGACGGACTCGGCGAAGCATCGACGGTTTGCTTCTTGCTCATCAAGGCATTTGCGGAGTATTATTTGCAACAAAAGACCGTTGAATTGCCGATTTTTACCAACAACGGAGCCCTGGTGCAATTTTGGCAATCGCGCCTGGAATCGTTGAATTACGAAGTTTTCGAAATCGCCTACCTGGATGCCGCTTACCGCCTGATGAAAGACGGCATCGAACGCCTGGAAGAAGGAGCGGGAGCCCGTACGAAGGTTTATCTGCAGAAAGTCCTGCGTTCCGCCCTGATGCGCGGTGCGGTGAACTTTGTTTTAGCGCACAATCATCCTTCGGGAAACGCGCAACCGTCACAAACGGATCTCCAAATCACGCAAAGTCTGCATTACGCCTGCACGCTCATCAACATTCGTTTCCTGGATCACATCATTATCGCAAAAGACGGCTTTTACTCATTCCGACAATCGGGCTTTTTGGCGTAGTCGCAACGCCTCTCGCAAACTCGTCGCCTTCTTTAACCGCACGAATTCGCTCCTCTTGTCGGGAATGTTTAAAAAAAATTACGGATGCACCACCGAAACTTGCCGCTGATGAAGGGATTTTTGCGGAATATTGGATATTCCCGAAAGTTCCGAAGCATTCACAACCGCTTCATTCCCGATACGCACCGAATGACCGACGAACGAACCGACTCCGTCGGAAATACGACCCGAAGCCGCATTTTCCGCAACATTTCCGACATGGACATTAAAACCGACCGACATAAACATATTCTAGTCTTTTCTCGACAAAATCGCAATTTTATCTCCTTTAAACCGTCAAAGCGGCTTTCTGTTCGGCAACCGCAACGGCATCTTCCAGAGAACGCTCAAAATGTTCGTTGCGGGAAAAATCCGTTAAATGCGCCCGCGACAAACGCGCTTGTACCAAGGCATTGGCTTCGCAAAAAACCACATGCACGCCGTTGCGCTCCGATTCGCCCGTGAACGTTCGCAGGGAATCCATGGCGGTCACATCGATGAACGGCACATGTCGCAGGCGAATAATGATCGCCTTTACGTCGGAATGCACCGCGGACAGTGCCGATTGAAACGCAGTGATGGCACCGAAGAAAAACGGTCCCTCAATGGAATAAACGCTGACGTTTTTCGGAATTTTCACACCTGGATGTTCGTGTTGAAGCATTTCCGGCATATCGTGTTCGATTTGAACGGTTTTCGCCATTCGTCGCATGAAAAACAGCGTTGAAAACACAACGCCGATGTTCACCGCCACCACCAAATCGACCAAAATCGTCAACAAAAAGGTCATTAGCAACACGAAACGGTCGGAATTCGGCGCGGTCGTAAGAAGTCGCAAAAAACGTTTTCCGTCGCACATATTATAACTGACAACGAACAGAACGGCGGACAAGGCGGCGATGGGAATGGCGGACGCCAACGGTGCCAGCAACAAAATAAAAAGCACCAGCGTAACGCAGTGAACGATACCCGCCAACGGACAATTCCCGCCGCTTTTAATGTTGGTGGCGGTACGCGCAATGGCACCCGTCGCCGCAAATCCGCCGAACATCGGTGCGAAGATATTGGCAATCCCCTGCCCTATCAGCTCTTGGTTGGAACGGTGATACGTTCCCGTCATGCTGTCGGCGACGGCGGCGGAGAGCAACGATTCGATCGCTCCGAGCAACGCAATCGTAAACGCCGGTCCGATCAATTCCGCTACCAAATTCCACGAGCACGTCGGGAACCGAAACGACGGCAACGTTTGCGGGATACCGCCGAACGCACTCCCGATGGTGGCAACGGTTTGGAATTTGAACAGACTTTGCACCATCGTTGCGACAACGAGCGCGACCAGGAACCCCGGGATTGGTTTGAGGCGTTTATTGACAAAGAGAATAATGCCCAAGCTTAAAACGGCAAGCATTGTCGTTGAACCGTCGGGGGTCGGAAGCGTTCGCAGGGTGTTGATGATTTTTTCACAAACATTTGCACCGCTCAAAGGCTCCGAAAACCCGAAAAAGTCCTTCCATTGACCGACAAAAATCGTCAACGCAATTCCCGACGTAAAGCCGACAATGACGGGTTCCGGAATGTATTTAATCATCGAACCCAACTTCAACAAGCCCATCAAAACCAAAAAAATACCCGCCAAAAACGTCGCCAGCTGCAAACCTTCAAACCCGTGCTCCCGAACAATGCGACTGAGCAAAATCACAAACGCGCCCGTCGGTCCGGCAATCTGCACGCGCGTTCCGCCGAAAACGGATACGAAAAATCCGGCAACAATCGCGGTATAGAGACCTTTTTCGGGACTGACGCCGCTTGCAATCGCAAACGCCATCGCCAACGGAAGCGCGACGATACCGACAATGATACCCGGGACGATGTTTGCGAGAACGTTCTTTCTCGAAAATAGGTTATTTTTGGCGGCTTCTTGTAACGCAATCATATTCAAAACAACACGGTTTTCTGACGTTATTCGGGCGTTGTCAAGAATATAGGTCGATTGAAATGTCGGATTTACGAGTTGTTTTTTCAGAAAACGCACAAAAAACATACGGCGCCACCCATAAGAGCGGCACCTGGTTTCCGATATACGAGTTTTAATTTTCTCCGAACGGATCTTTTTTATTTTGCTTTATTTCAAACGGGTCTTTCTCGCTCTTCTTTACATTATCCGCCTTTTCCTTCTTCTTTCCCTCTTCTTTCATTAATTTTCCTGAAAGCTTCATATTGATAGCCCCTTGGTAGACACTCTTTTCCCCATCTCTTTTCTCAAAATCTTGTCGCGCCTTGGGATCCTTGAAGACCTCTGCATACTCCATAATCTTCAACAAACTTGTAAACAGATGTCCGCTCACGTCCATATCCAAACGTTTACCATCAAGCCAAACGCCGGTTACCCTTCCACCCTCAACTTCAAAACAATCTCTTACCGGCAAAGATTTTAAATCACTCACGGACTGTTCATTGGCGTAAGATCTTACCCGAATAAAACAATCTGTAAGGTCAGAAAGACGATGGTAAAATTCTCCAGGAAATAATCCTTCACAAAGTTTTTCTCTGGCAGTTCTATCTAAAATTTCCCTCGTAGCACAATAAGCTGTAAAGTGTCTAAATCCGCTATCATTAACAAGCACCGTCGGGATATCAGACGATATCAATAATCTCCCTTTGCAATCATTAATCCATCTGGGTGGATAAATAACGAGCACATATTCCGAATCGCTAAACAAATGATGTGAATCCTTCACCAGAAAAACCTCGCCACCACACCACGTATGTGTATAGCACACATAGCTACAATCATGCGGCAACTCGCAACGCTTCCGTAGCTTAAACCAACGTTTCTCCACAAGCTCATTCTTTTGGAAATCTCTTACTATTTCCAATCCACTCTTTTTCATCATTAATGCATTTGATACTCTCTCAAACATGCCTTCGGAATATATCGGACGTATAACACGGTGCAGTTTCTCGCGGTAAAACTCTTTACTATCGGGCTTCCCGTAAAAATGATCGATTTCACCTCCGTAATAATGTCTTGCATGCTCGACCATATTCGCAAACTCTTCCGAACGTAATACTTCTGAACTCAAAAAAAATTTATCCTTGAGTATATCCTCTTCCCTCCTCAATTCTTCATGGTAAAATCTTAAGAATCCGTCTGGCTTGTAAATCGGATTCGGGTACTGTTTATCGTGTGGCCATACGATATGTGCCGTGCGCAGATTCTTTCCTGTGTCTCCAAACGAAATCCTGAAATGCTCGGCATCAGGTTTATGCTCCTGCGTCACCTTGATTTCGAAGTCCTCCGCCTGCGCGGTTCCGAACGGAACCGCCGCCAGCCCCATTATTTTTATGTAGTTTTTAATATGATTTTTCATAAGTTCACAAATGTTCACCGCAGTTTTTTTCGGCCGATAAAATCGGCTTGATGTTTTTAGAAAGAGTATCAAGAGGTTTTTTGAGTTTTTTTTTGGGGGATGGAAGAAGAGAGAATGTGCTCGGGGTTATGAGGACAAGATGGATAGGAGAAGGGGTGAAATGGTTCGTGTTAAGAGAGGAGGAGATGTTTTTAGAATGTGAGAAAAATGTGAATAAACGGAGGATATCGTGTGGTTATTAACTGCCTACGAAAGACGACGAAACGACGCAAAACGCCTGCAGGAAAATACACATTAACGAACAACGCACCGCGTCTGTTCGCAATGGTACTGTGATAAATCCCCACCCTATGGGTTTTACAAAATGTTATGCGGTAACACTCGTGGTATTTCAGATATCAAACCTCGGTATCTTATTCCCGCCTCCGCCGAATACCGCCTCCAATTCACGCGCAATTTTAAACAATCGCCGCGGTTAGATGGGATTGCGATGTCCAGAATGATATCCTTTGTGTATCGCCGAACAACTTTTCAAACGGCGTACCGACGGCGGGATCGCGGTATAAAGATGAAGGCGGTACTTTGAATAAATTGTGAACAATGTGGCAAGCGTACGACCTGGCATTCCGCGAAAAACCACCACGAACCGCATAACCGTTCTATGCAATCGAAGACACAAACAGAGTCGTTCTATGCTTTGACGATGTTATAAAAGATCTTAAAAAAACGAAAATTTAACACCCATCACGACAATACGGATGCACAAAACAACACTCTCGACACGGTTCCCGTATTTTATCCTACGAAACCGCGACAATACGCCGACCATTAAACACGAAACCCGAAAACCCTAAGCACTTAACCCTTCGTTACATCCGCGCTCAGATAAGAAAAAACTTTTTCCAGACGATCCACGCGTTTGAAAAGTTCAGGTAGTTTGCATTTTAAGCGATCGATGCGGTGCGCCAGCATGAACGGCACCGCCACTGTCCCGCGCACAAAGGCATGATCTTCCAAATCCTGCGAAACGCCCGACTGCGCCCCAACGGTAACATGATTACCGATGTGCAAATGTCCCGCAATCCCGGCTTGTCCGGCAAGAATGGTGTAATCCCCGATATGCGTACTGCCGGCAATCCCGACAAACGCCACGATAAAACAATGCTTCCCGATGATAACGTTATGCCCGATTTGTACCAAATTATCGATTTTCGTTCCTTCACCGATACGGGTTTCTTCAAAGCGCGCACGGTCAATCGTCGTGTTGGCTCCGAGATCGACTTCATCCTCCAATACCACGCTCCCGAGTTGCGGCGAACGATAATGTTTCCCGTCCTCCGTTTCGTACCCGTAACCTTCGGAACCGATCACCACGCCCGCATCCAGGTAACAACGATGTCCGATGTGTGTGCCTTCCAACAGCGAAACATTCGGACGCACAATAGTTTGCGATTGGATCGTTACGCGTTCGCCGACGTAAACGTGCGCGGTTAAGGCAACTTCTTCCTCAATCACGGCATGCGCGCCGATGACGCACAAAGGTCCGATAAAAGCCTTTGATGAAATACTCGCCGTCGGATCAATGACTGCCGTCGGATGAATACCGGGCGTGAAACGAGGTTTTGTTTTTTTCTCAATATCGCGACAAATCGCATCCAACCCCTTCGACGGATTTTCGAGCAACAAAAAAACCTGCCCATCGTGCGGCGTTCCGACAAAGGTTGTCGGAAGCAAAATTAACGAAGCATTCGATTGAAAAACCTGCGATTTGTATTTTAAATTTCCGAGAAAAGAAATATCGCCCTTTTGCGCCTTCTCCAGGCTCGCAATCCCCGTGAACACCTTTTGGTCGGAGCGTCCTTGTATTTTATCGGGTCGCACCAACCGAATAATGTCTTCCAACGTATAACTTAAAGACTGCATTCAGGTTCTTTCAATTTCTCCGTACCACTTTCTTAAAATTCTACACAAAAACATCAAACCGCGCAACGTTTCAAATTTACTCCCGTTCCAAAAGCAAAAACAGCTTCCGTAAAATCCACAATTTTCAGCAGGTGCCCCGTACTCTAAGTCGCCGACATATTCGTGAACCTGATAAGCCATGAATCCACCGACACACGACTCGACAATCACTATCCCGCTTTCACAACGGCATTACAACCGAGTCCTTTGAAATAAACTCAAAGCACATCCGCAACCCACATCACTCGCAATCCGCCTTTGCTCTGAACTCCCCGTTTTCCCGTCAAAAAGGCATAAAATACGCTTACTTCTTACCGGATTCTTTTGTCTTGTTCGCCTTCGCCTTTGCTTCCGCCGCTTTTTTCTCCGCTTCCTTTATTTCCTTTTGATAAGGCTTATTGACCTCGCGAACGGCATCCGCCGTCAAATCCAAAGCGGGTTCCGCATACAAAATAGCCGTTTTGTTTAAAATACACGCTAAATTCCTCTCCTTCGCCATCCGCTCCATGTCGAGGTTAATTTCCTTAAAATGTTCCGCCAAAATCATTTGCCGCTGCTCGTTCAATTTCATCTCTTTCTCCTGTTGGAATTGACCGATCGCTTCGCCCTTTTGACGGATTTTTGCATCAACTTCCGTCAACTGCTCTTCCAGCTTCTTTCGGGCATCTTCGCTTAAAGCGGGCGCATCCAGCTTCTTCATAAGCGTATCGCGTTCCTCAAACAAAGGCTTCCCTTCGTTCATCATTTTTTCCAATTTGCTTTTCGCCTGTTGTGCCAACAAGCGAAAATTCTCCTGCGCCGCTTTTGCCGGATAAAATTCACTGTACACCTCGGCAAGATCCACCACCGCAAACGTTTTTCCCTGCGCCGCAACGCGCGCCTGCGAACCGTCCGACGGAACAACGACCTTTTTTTCGGCGGCAGACAGACAAACGCAGGACATCATGCCGATGCCGAAACTTAATGTTTTCAACAGTGAACTTTCCATAGCAAATTAAAACGACGTACCGAACGAATAGGCGATGTGCGGCGCGCTCTTCCTATTATAGGGATCCGTTCGCAAAGGAAAAGCAAAATCCAATCGCAACGGCGTCCCTAAAATATGAATTCGAAACCCGAAACCCGCATCGGCATTCAAACCGCCCGATTTCGGAAGGTGGTATTTCTCATTGCTCGCCTTATACAAAGCACCGACATCGCAAAAACCGACCACGCGAAAAATATCGTGCAGTTTGATCGAATACTCCGTTTTTGCGAACCAAAACATTTGACCGCCCAAGTTGGTTTCAGTTTTATCCTTCGCTTTCGGACCGACTTCGTGATAATCAAAACCGCGCAAATCGTCGGGACCTCCGAGAAATTCGCGTTCGTACAACGAAACATTCTTACCGAATAACCCGCGCACGTATCCGGCTTTTGCGCCGACCATCAAAACCTGTTCGTGATTTGGGGAGACTAAATACCACCCCGCCGCACCGACCCTCGTACGAAAGTACTTTGTGGCACCGCCGAGACCCGCGAACTGATTATCCCAAGAGATATAGGTTCCGCGCGTCGGATAAATAAAATGATTGCGCGTGTCGCGCTCCATCAAAAAACCGATCTTCGAAATCACTCGACCGCCCTGTTCGTCCAAAACCGCCTGCGACTCGTTGTTCCGATCGACGCCCGTCAATTTAAAATGCTCCAAATGATAATACAACTTCCCGATAACCTGTTCAAAAAGACGCTTCCGCAGATAGACTTCGCCGCCGATGCGTCGCTGTTTATAGGATTTACTGTCCAACTTACTGACGGAGATAAAGTTGCTGAAACCGAAAGCCAATTCGCGGTCGTACAGCCACGGCTCTTCGAAAGACCATTCCAGCGACTTTGTATATTTACCCAAAGACGTACCGATTTGAAACTTCTGCCCCGCGCCGCGGAAATAATCTTTCGAATTTTGCCAATCGAAATTGTTTTGGCTCAACGTAATTCCGAAATTGAATTTGCTCACGTTATCAAACCCGCCCGTGAACGCAATATTTCCGGTTTTATTTTCCTCAACCGCCACCCTTAAATCCTTTTCGCCGGGGCGATCACAATCCTCGGGAATGAGCGCAACCGATTTAAAGAAGCCGGTATTTTGCAGACGCGCCTCGGCACGCCGCATGCGCGCCAAATCCATAATATCCCCGGGAGCCATATTCAATTCCCGAAGAATAACCTTTGATTTCGTATGGGAGTTGCCCGTCAAATAAATGGAGTGAATGCGATACAACTGACCGCGTTGCACCGTAAAATGTACATCCATCCGATGGTCGCCGACAAAGGTACGTTTCACTTGAACATCCGCCGTCGCATACCCTTTGCAACCGTAAAATTCGCGAATAAATTCGCAGGCGTTTTCGATCGCAACGGGCGACGCCGCACTGCCCTCTCTTAGACCGATCCACACCCGCAACAGTTCATTGTCGTTCGGTTGATCGGAAGAAACGGTTGTGTTGTTGATCCGATAACATTCGCCTTCGTCGATGCAAAAAATGACATTCCAATGTTCTTCATTGATCGTCCACGCCTTCTTGGCACGCTCCAAAATCACGTCGTCGCGATCGATTTTCACATCCAAATACCCGGCATTGATGTAGAAATTGCGCAACGTTTCGATATCCTCCTGCAACTTTTCTTCCTCGATACGACCGGATTTCGAAAAAAACGAGAATAAATTCCAGGATTTCGTCTGCAACAAATCCTTCAGTTCGCTCTGTTTGAACGCCGTAACGCCCTCAAACGACACACTGCGGATTTTATGCCGCCGTCCCTCTTTCACAAAAACGCAAATTTCTTCGTATCCCTCTTGGCTCGGTTCCGACCCAATCTCGACTTCCGCATCAAAAAAGCCCTTCGCATGATACACATCCAGCAACCGCATGCGATCCGCCTGCAACCGCTGTTCGTTGAGCGGCTGATACACGCGGCTTTTCATCTCCGCAATCAACTCCTTGTCCTTAAAAAACTTAACGCCCTCAAAGTAAAAACCTGAAACTTTCGGGCACACATCCAACGTCAAATGCAAATCGAACGTCCCTTCGCCCGTCTTTTGAAGACCCCAATCGCAATTTTTCACCCAACCGCTTTCGTACAATCGCTTAATGGAAGCATGAATGTTTTTCTTAGAAACCGCATCGCCTTCTTTAAAATTCAATAACGACCGAACATAGGCTTCCGAAACGCTTTCCGTTTGTTTGCGCGTAATTTTAAGCACACCCAAACGCCACGTTCCGTTATCCAAAAAATCGAACTTCTTATCCTCCGCCAATGCGCGCTGAAGACGGCTTGCGATCTCCTCGTCGTCCGAAACATCTGCCTTGGTTGCCGAATGATTTTGCGTCTCTCCTTCCTTGGTACTGCCCGCAACCGCCTCCGTACTTACATTTGCAATCCGCTCTGCCGGTAATGCCCTTTGGGCGCGCGCATCTGTATTGTTTTTATCCGAAACCGCATCGCCCAAAGGCGACTCCGAAACTTCCTCAAGCGGCGAAACGCTCTCTCCGAGTGCCTCCTTCAGATCTTTTCGGAACTGCATTCGCGACCGAATATAAGATTTGGAAGCCTTCCTCTCCTCAAGTTCACGCAGACCCGAACCTTGCTCCGGAGAATCGGAAACTTTGTTTTTTCGCGTTGTAACCGCCTCGGAGGATAAAAGTGCGACCGTACCGTTGCCCGAATTTACCACCGTTTCCTTTTCAACACCCGAAGATGCTTCAACCGCCTTTTGCACCCCGGTGATCGTATTCGGAGCCCTCTGTTGCGCTTGCGCGACAAAGCCGCAACAACACAAAAGAAACAAAAACACTACCCTTCGACTCATGATCGTTCCGCCGTAAAACTTTCAAACCGCGTGTACGGCTTCAAATACGTCAATTTCACCGTCCCGACCGGACCGTTGCGCTGTTTCCCGATAATTAAATCCCGCACCACCGCGTCCAACGTCGCATCCTCGGGCGCATCCGCATTTTCTTCCGAAGACTTAAAACTTTCATACGATTTCGAGAGCATCAACACCAAATCGGCATCCTGCTCAATCGAACCGGATTCGCGCAAATCCGACAAACGCGGTTGTCGATGCTCCTTCTCCGACTCGCGGTTCAACTGACTGAGCACAATCACCGGAACGTTCAATTCCTTCGCCATTCCTTTAACGCCGCGGGAAATTTCCGCAATCTGCTGCTCGCGCGGTAATTTGGGATCCGTTCCCGACAACAACTGCAAATAGTCAATAATCACCAACCCCAATGCCTGTTGTGCATGCAAACGACGCGCCTTTGACCTCATTTCCAGGATGGTGAGGTTGCTCGATTCATCAATCCAAAACGGCACTTTCTTGAACACATCTTCCTGTTTTGCCAACCGCTCCTGTGTGCCGCGATCCCGCAGGTATCCGGCGCGCAACTTCGTCATATTCACGCGCCCGTGACTGCAAATCATACGCATCGCCAGTTGTTCCGCACTCATTTCCAGGCTGAAAAACAACGTCGGAACGGGATTTTTATTCAAAACGGCGGCTTCGGCAATGTTCAGTGCCAGTGCGGTTTTACCCATGGAGGGACGCGCCGCCAAAACAATCATTTCGGAACCGTGAAAACCGTTGGTCAACACATCCAAATCGTGAAATCCGCTCGGAACGCCGTTAATTTCACCGGGATGCGTCAATAAAGTTTGGATCGCCGTCGACGCCTGCGACAACGGAACCTGAAACGGCACGGCGGAATCTACCGCGCGATCGCGGTTGATTTCCAACACTCGCCCTTCCACATTGCCCAAAAATTGGTCAATGTCGTTGATGCCGCGGTAGGCATCTTCCAGTCCCGTCAGGAAAAAATGAACTAAATTGCGGGTAATTTCCAAATTTTTAACCGCCTGCGCATAAAACTGAAACCCTGCCGGCGACTCGATGCGATCGCTGACGGCGTTCAAATAGGCGTAATCCCCCACCCGCTCCAACTTGCCGTCGACGCGCAACTGTTCCCCGACGGTCAATGTATTAACTGGCTTTCCCGCCTTGAATAAATCCAGGCAGACCTTAAAAATCTCTTGGTGCGCAGGGATATAAAAGGATTGCGGCGACAGCTTTAACTCCAAACACCCCGAAACGCTTTCCTGCCCGCCTTCCAGCATGCAAGCCGCCAGTACCGCCTGCTCATACCCCGCACTGTACGGCGGCTCGCGCGACGCCTCGGAACTATTCTTCGACATTTAAAGACCGAAATTTATTCAATCGGATTTTCGGAAACGACTTCCACCGGCACATCCAACACGACGTCTTTATGCAGACGCACCTGAAACGCATGGTGCCCCAAAGTCTTGATCGGTTGCGGCAAACGCAAACATTCCTTTTCCAGCACAATACCCTCTTCGTCGGCAAGGCGTTTCAACAAATCGGTATTCGAAACCGAACCGAACAACTTCCCGCCTTCGCCCGTTTTGACCGCAATCGTCAGAGAAGTTACATTAAGCTTTTCGGCAAGTGCTTTCGCTTCCTCCAACTCCTTTGCTTCACGCATTTCCCGCGCCTTACATAAAGCTTCTACCTGCTTTTTATTGGCACGAAACTCGGGAATCGCCCACCCTTTTGGAACCAGGAAATTCCGCGCGAATCCTGCCTTCACGCGAACAACTTTTCCTTCGTCCCCGTGCCCCTTTAATTGCTTCAACAGCAAAACATTTACGTGTGCCATAACCTACAACTCCTCATCTACACTTTTTTAATCTTTCCAGCAACCGACTTGAAAAAAACCCGACAAACTCCAAACTTCAAAACTCTCCCTTAGAACGGCACATCCTCATCGGCGGAATTCAACGGTTCCGCGGTTTCGGATGCAAAATTACTTTTATTGGAAGCATTGTCAGTATGCTGCGGCGCACCGTTTCCGGAATAATTAGGATTTGAACCGACAAACGTAAAGTTTTCCAGCACAATCACCAACTTGCTTCGTTTCTCGCCAGCTTGGTTCGTCCATTCGTTAAGTCGCAAACGCCCTTCCACAAAAATCGGTCGCCCTTTATTGAAAAACTTCGCAACCGACTCCGCTTGTTTGCCGAACGATTCAACATCGACAAAGGTCGTCTCTTCACGTGAACCGCCTTCGGCTTTTTCCGAACGCACCGTCCGCGAACACGCTACCGTAATACGACACACCGATAAGCCACTCGGCGTCACCCTCAATTCCGGGTCGCGCACCAAATTCCCCATCAACAAAACTTTGTTGAACGAAGCCATAAATTTCCCGCTTACGCCTTGACGGCTTCCACCATCACTCGATTGACGTTCGGATTTAAACCGATGCGTTCCTGCAAAATGCGATTAAAATCACTCTCGCCTTTGCACTTGATCGAAATATACTGACCTTCGATAAAATCCTTCCGCGGACAACGCGCAAACGACTTCAAACCCAAATCTTTGACCTCCAAAATCTCCGCGCCCATCTCTTTAATCACAGACTTGATTTGCTCCAACAACGCCTCAATCGGCTCCTGCCACTTCCGCGTGTCCAAAATGAACGTCGCTTCGTATTCCCTCATCTGTTTCTTTTGCTCTTTCGCCATCGCCATACCTTCGCGCTATGCACAAGCACCGATCGCATTCAGAGCCTTCTCAATGCCCTTGTCAACGATGCTTTCGATGTTTTTTTCGAAAACGGTCGCAATGTTCGGCAATTGCTCGCGTTCATCCTCGGAAAAACGCGACAAAACATAATCATCCAGCTTCATGAACGGCGGCTTGGTTCCCAATCCCATACGGTAGCGACTAAAATCCCCCCCGATGTGCGCGGCAATACTTTTTATCCCGTTATGTCCCGCGGTTCCGGGAATGGTTGAAATTTTAAAACTCCCGAATGGGATGGAAATATCATCGCAAACGACCATGACGGTTGAGGGCGAAATTTTGTAATACCCGCAAAACGCCTGCACCGAAATACCGCTGTTGTTCATAAACGTTTGCGGTTTCAGGCACATCAATTTTTTCGAACCGAACGCCACGCTCGCAATCAAACCGCAACATTTGGCATCCGCCACCCATGAGGCGTTTTTGTGCAACACCAACGTATCCAGCAGGTAAAACCCGAAGTTGTGCCGCGTATAATCATATTCGCGCCCGGGATTACCCAAGCCGACCAACAAAGATACCGACCGCATGGTTTAATTTTTCGCTCCACCCCACCCTGCCGCAATGCTTTTTTGCGACTGTGTATTGCAACCTGCTCAGCATGCAAAGCAATTTGTGTGATTATATTCTATATCCCCGGTTTAAATACGACAAAAAGCGGTACAAAAATTACATCAAAAAGCACCCGACCATCCTGCCCTGTCGGAATAAACGGACAATGGATTCAAGGAAATTAACGAACCGAACCAACCGCCTGCGATTTATTTCAAACTTCTCAAAACAATCAAAGCGGAAGCTCGAGAAACAAAGCCACCTCCGACGTACCTTCGCGCTAAACAGCAACAATCGCCCGACGCCCTCTTTAATTTTTTTCCACGACAGGTGCAACATTCAACCCGCGCACCCGCAACCAAACAACCTCCGCTGTTCAAGAATGCGCTATTCCGACCACCACCATGCACACGCGGACTTGAAACATCGCAAACACCTAAAGCATCGCCGACATCAACCGCAAATTCAACAAATCAACACTCGCAGAACGATCCGAGAAAACTAAATCTGACTGAACATCCGAAAGATGCCGTCAACAGCTTCCGCTTACTTCTTCTCAGCCTGAGGCTTTGCGTCCGTCTTTTCGGCAGCAGGTGCGGTTGCGGTCGCGGAAGTCGCCGCACCGGCTTCGGCAGTCTCTCCCGTCTCTTCCTCCATGTTGACGCAGGAAGCTACCACCTCACTCGCCGATGTTTTGTATTCAATACCTTCCGACTTCGGCAAATTGCGCACGTGGATGGTTTGTCCCAAATGCAAATCGGAAATGTTAACCTCAATAAATTCCGGCAAATGCTTCGGCAAACACACAATATTCACCGCACGACGGGCAATATCCAAAACACCGCCTTCGTCCTTTACACCGACGGGTTCGCCAACAAACTTTAACGGAACCTTCGCCACCATCGGCTTATTCGGATCCACCTCTTTAAAATCGATATGTAAATACTCATCCGTCCGCGGATTGCGCTGACTCGCCTGCAACAACGACAGCTTCACCGTCGAACCGCAATGCAACTCAATCAACGCCGCGCGCTCACCTTTTTCGAGCATCATCTTGCGAAAATCGGCTTTCCGCACCTGCACGTTTTGCGCCCCCGAAGGGCCGTAGACCACCGCCGGAATGATGCCTTCCTTACGCAAACGCCCGCAGGCACCCGAACCGTACTGCCCGCGCTCTTCGATATTTAATGTAATTTTCTCCATACTCTTTGATTGCTATCACCGTTATTTCAACAGTTACATTACTGCCGTTAGAGCAACGGTTTTTTGAAAGAAACGCAAGAAAAAATGCATTTTGACTCGAATCTACCTCAAAAAAACCGCCTGGGAATTACGGGTGTTTTTCTTAAAAACGGTTAAATACTAACGTTGTGGCTGGCAGAAACAAAAATACGCACAAATTTCATACCTTGATTTTGCCCAAAAAAACGTTTTTTGTCTATGATTAAAACCGAGCCAACTGATAAAATCCGGAGGTACAAAAACGGTTGTCAAAGAGTACCGGTTGTACAATAATAAGACCATATGAGAGTATAACGGCGAGCAGATTACGGAAGGAGTTGTTTTCGATCATGAAGCACATTCACGAAAAGCCCGTTTTTTTTACCTATAAAGGAGAGCGATTTTCAATTTTGTCGGAGCGCGAACGCATTCGCATCGGGTTGATTGACACAAATTTGAAAAAATTATCCCGGAAAGAAATTCAAACCGCAATCGACGGTGGGGAAAAATATTAAGTACGTCATCGATACTTCTTTCTGACAGTACCGTTCAAACCGCACAACCTTGGTTGCAATGTATTTCCATATCTCCTCCTCTCTCACTCATAATGGCTCCAACAACGCAGAAACGTAATTTCATTACCATCCACCTGGTACACCAAACGGTGTTCTCGTTACTTCACAACCTTCATTCAAGGACAGTTGATTACGCAGAAAGTCCCGCTTCGCGGGCGTTAAATGTTCTTGATTTTCCGTAAAATGCATTACACTCCCAAATCACTTCGTTTTCCACAATCGCTCTCCCCCTACAAAAAACAATCTTGACGCCACGCAAAAATCCTCCGACAGTGGAACTGTTTGCGAGCGTAGCTCAGAGGTAGAGCGCTACCTTGCCAAGGTAGATGTCGAGGGTTCGAACCCCTTCGCTCGCTCCAGGTTTGTTAAGTAGAACACGAGTTGAACAATGAAACCAAGGGGCGGATGTCTATGGGAGCAAATGCATCGCGGGAAGCGGTAGCGGGTGTTGATGTTCAGCATCAGCCGCTTGTTCGGGTTCAAAACCTCATCAAGTACTATCACGGGGAGCTTATTTTAAAAGGTATCAGCGTTGATATCGAAGAAGGCGATTTGGTATCGATCATCGGTCCGTCCGGTTGCGGGAAATCAACGTTCTTGCGCTGTTTAAACGGCATGGAAGTGCTGGATTGCGGCTCCGTCAATATCAACGGCATTTCGCTTCAACGTAAAACAATCGGCGCGCCGATGCAGGATTTTAACGAAAAAGCGCATGCATTGCGTCAGCAGGTCGGGATGGTGTTTCAAACCTTCAATTTATTCCCGCACAAAACCCTTCTGCAAAATGTCATGATGGCACCGATGATTGTTCAAAAAAAGTCGCGCGATGAAGCGGAAGCGATTGCGGTTAAATTTTTGGATAAGGTTGGGCTGAAGGCATTTTCGCACCGTTATCCGGTTCGACTTTCGGGCGGTCAACAGCAACGCGGTGCCATTGCACGCGCCCTGGCGTTGTCGCCGAAGGTAATGCTGTACGACGAGCCCACCTCCTCCATCGACCCGACACGCGTAGATGAAGTGCTGGAAGTCATGCGCGATTTGGATAAAGAAGGCATGACACAGATTGTGGTGACGCACGAAATGCGCTTTGCGAAAGATGCCTCAGACTACATTATCTACATGGAACAAGGGGAGTTTGTGGAAATTTCGGATGAAGACGAGATTTTTATCGCTCCGAAAGACGAACGGACGCGTAAGTTTTTAAAAAAGTTTATGTGAAAACGGAAGTAAAACGAATGTTCCCGACGCCTTTTTCTGTTTTTCCATTTCTTACGAACCAAAGACTGCATTTGCGGTACTTTGGAAAAATACCCGTGAGGAACTTTTGATTGCAATAAACGCATAAAATGAACGTTTTCTGCTCATTGGAAAAGGGATTTTATCGAAGCATTTTTTTGTGCTTCTTTGCTTTATTGACCTCTGTAACCGCTGAGGCAAAAGAAATTCTTCGTTGGGGAGCCGACGGTCAGGGAGGCGCACCGCATGTCTTTTACGATCCGAAAAATCCCGAGCAACTCACCGGTTTTGAATACGAAGTTGCAAAAAACATTGCCGACTTCATGGGAAAAAATTTGCAGTATTGCCCGAATGATTACGAGATGCTGGTTTCTGGATTAAAACGCGGCGAATACGATATTCTGATGAATGCCATCGTTCGCAATGTGTGGCAAAAACATGCGAAGCAAGCGGGCATTTTGCTTTCCGAGCCTTATTATGTTACGCACCTGCAACCGGTGGTTTTGCAAAATTCACCGATTAAGAACATTTTGCAGTGCAAAGATAAGAAAATCGGCATTTTGAAGTGTTCGGAACACGCCGAAAATGCGGTTCGGCAATTAGGCGCACGTTTCGTGATCTACGATGACGAAGTGAAAGCCTATGCGGATTTAAACAATAAACGCCTGGATTGCGTCATGACCGATCATCCGGAGACTTTCTATTATGCCTCCGTCGACGACGGCATACGCATGCTGGAACCCGTCGGACGCATTGAATTTTCCGTTGCGGTTCGCGAAGACCATCCCGATTTATTGAAACAAGTCAATAACGCTTTGGAGCATTTGAAAAACAACGGTACGTTGCGCGCAATTTACGAACGCTGGGGACTTTGGAATGCCGAAACCGCAATGTACTTTAAAACTTTCGCCGTACCTCAAACACCGGCAACCGAACTGGAACGGTACATTGCCGATGTCCAATCGGAGACCGAAAGCGGGAATTGTTATTTAAACAGCCTTTCATGCTTCGGGAAAGCCGCCGTCGTCACCCTCGGAATTTCTCTCGGTGCCATGGTATTGGCACTTGTTTTCGGTTTTATCCTCGCCGTATTCAGAACCTACGGTTTTCGTTGGTTGCAGTGTCTGGCAGCAACCTGGATCGAAATTATCCGCGGTACGCCGCTGATGGTACAGTTATTATTTATCTTTTACGGATTGCCGAACCTGGCACCTTATTTATCGGAACCGTTTGCAAGCTGGGTCTGCGTGAACCCGTTTGTTGCCGGAATTTTGGCACTCGGTCTCAACTATTCGGCGTACGAAGCGGAAATTTACCGCTCTGGCTTTCAATCCGTCCCCGTCGGACAAACGGAGGCGGCACGTGCCCTCGGGATGACCCACACACAGGCACTTTGGCACATCGTTTTCCCGCAGGCGGTTTGTACGGTTCTGCCGCCGCTTACCAACGACTTTATTATGTTACTTCAGGATTCCTCTTTGGTTTCATTGATCACGATCGTGGAACTCAGCCGCACCTACCAGCTTTTTGCGGCGGCGAACTTCAATTATTTCGGCTTCGGAATTTTGGTGTCGCTCTTTTATTTATTGATGGGGCTTCCGTTCACACGCCTTGCAAGGCATTTTGAAAAAGCTCTGAGTGAGAAAATGCAGAGGCATACGTAAAGCATTCTTCTGTTTTTCATGGCATTGGAAAGTAAATCGACAGCAGTACAACACTCCGACATCCGCTACTTCCACCGTTACCGCCAAACCCTTGAAGCCGAAAATATTCCCGGACATCGTTGGTTGCGATTTTTGTACGATACGTGCGTCGGTCGGTTGGTGTTAAAGCTTTTTTTCAAGCACGCTTGGTTTTCGAAGTGCGTCGGTTGGTGGATGAATACGCAATTTTCCAAGAGAAATATCCGACCGTTTGCCGAAAAATACGCCATCGATCTCAATCAATTTGAAAAACAACCGCAGGAATATCGACATTTTAACGATTTTTTTGACCGAAAATTTAAGCCTAAATTCCGACCGATTTGTGAATGTTCCGATACGTTGTGCTTCCTGTGCGACGGTCGTCATTTGGGATTTCAAACTATCGAAGATACGCAGAAATTTTTTATCAAAGGCGGTGCATTCAATCTTCGACAATTACTCAAAGACGAAACACTCGCAGGACATTTTCAAAACGGAACCTGCGTTATCAGTCGGTTGGCACCCGTGGATTATCATCGCTTTCATTTTCCGTGCGACGGTGTCCCGAAAGCAACGCATTTAATTAACGGTTTTTTGTATTCCGTAAGTCCTCTGGCGCTGAAAGGAAGTTGGCGAATTTTCGGCGAAAATAAACGTTGGTTGACAATTTTGCAATCGGAACACTTCGGAAAAATCGCTATGATTGAAGTCGGTGCCTGTTGCATCGGCAGTGTCCAACAAACGTTCATACCCGAAAGTTTTGTTAAAAAAGGCAACGAAAAAGGTTACTTTCTCTTCGGCGGTTCGACTGTTATTACGCTCTTCGAACCCAATCGCGTTGTTTTGGCAAAGGATTTGGTCGATTGCACACAAAAAGGCTTTGAATTATACGCCTATATGGGCGATGTGATGGCGCGAAGTGCTGCGGATAAATAAGAAATATCGTCGTTATTTCTCTTACCATAATACAACACAAGATTTTTTTTCGCACTTTGTACCAAAGCATCCCTCAAAAGCGGGGAGGTCGCGCGGAAAACATAGGCTGTTCGGATTTTACGCATTCCTTGTTTTTCCGAAAAATGTATAAAATGGCGTTCCGTCCGTACACCTGACAAACATTCGCAAAATTTTCTAAAATTCGGGGAAGCAACCGAACCTCTTTTTTTTTAGCTTCCGTTGTATACGCGGATACCGTCGGCAATCGCCCGCGCCAATTTTTCCTGATAATCGGCACTGTTGCAGGCTTTTGATTCCGCCGGATGGCTCAAAAAGCCGCATTCGATGAGAATTCCGGGACAATTCAACTCCCGCAAGACCGCCAGGCGTTTTCGCTTCACACCGCGATCAACGCTTCCCGTACTTCGAATGATTTCCTTTTGCACCTGCCAACCTAAAAGGGAATTTTGTCCGTCAAATACATTGATCGGCATCGAACTGAATTCCTTCGTTATAACCTGATCGCTCGAAGGCGATCTCGCCAACGGAAATGCGAAAACCTCAATGCCGCGCGCCTGATCCGACGGTGCCGAATTATAGTGAACGGAAACAAACAAATCAGCGTGTTTCATGTTTGCAAACAACGACCGTTGGTTCAGCGAAACATCAACATCCGAGGTTCTCGTTAAATACACAATATACCCCATCGAGCGCAATTTACCAGCCAACAGTTGCGCGGTTTTAAGCGTAAGAAGTTTTTCTTTCAGCCCGTTTTGAACGGTTCCATCCGCTTTCCCGCCGTGTCCCGGATCGATGACGATTGTTTTCGCCCGTTTTTTAACAAAATTTTGCGGGAACAACAGCGGTTTAAGAATGTTTTCGACATCCGCCGTGCGAATGCTGTACTCCTCCGTGAGTAATCCCAAACGATACACCAACTTTTTGATCCGCGTCATCGGGACAGATTGCTTTTCGATCGGAAATGAAAGAAAGATTTTTATACCGTTAAACTTCGCCTCTTTGGTGCCGCTTTGAAACTCAAAACAATTTCTGCCGTCGGATAACAGGATTGTACCTCGGCTCACGGAATACTTCAAACGCAACTGTTTTGCCACGTCCGACAAACGGACGGAGATGTTCATCGAAAACACGGGTTGTGTCGATTTTACGGGTAAAGCAGGCGAAGGCTTATATGTAACGCCCGATGCACCCGCAATCGAAGGTTTCGGTTGAGTTACGGACTGTTTTGAGGTAACTTTTGATGCGGTTTGTTTTTGCGGAACCGCCTGCGATGATTTTAACGTTCCTTTTGCATTCAAAACATTTGACGACGCTTGTGCTTTGAATTTGGATGCGACAGGCGATTTTTGAACAAACGCCTTCGAGGGAACAATTGTGGTACTTTTTTTAGGAGTTACTGCGACGTTCTTCGCGGTTGTTGTTTTTAAAACAACCGTTTGATTTTTCGATAAAGCAACTTTCGGAGAAGCTGTTTTCGAAACCGTTGTCGAAGTTTTCGTTATTTTTGGGGATTTTTGCGGTACAACTTTCTTCGCGGTATTTTTCTGAGACGACTTTAAAACGGCTGATTGAGATAATGACGGTGAAGGAATCTTCTTCATCGTTACTTTTGAAGCATCCGCCTTCGTTTGAGGGATTTTTAAAGAACTTTTACCTGCTTTGACGATTGCTTGTTTCTGAGCACCAACGGTATTTTTACCAACCGACCGATCTGCAAACGCGACATCGGGAACACCGACCCACGACCATGAAAAAACCGCAATTGCAAAATGCAACACCGACAAACGGACGGACGCAACCCAAAAGAGCATCACATCGGTTCCGCGTCGGCATCCTCTTCGGTCGGTTTGCCGTACATCAAAACGCGCTTTGCGGTCGGCAACGGCGACATCATCACAAACACGTTTCGACCGCTTAAGGTGACCTTTCCGTCCGCCGCACCGACATTTTTCAAATCGTCCGCCATCCGCTGCACCACATCAACACCCAACTGCGGATTACCCATCTGGCGACCGCGCAAATTGAGGAAAATCTTTAATTTATTGCCTTTGAAAAGAAAGCCCTCCGCCTGCCGACGCTTGGTTTCAAAATCTCCGTCTCCGATCAACGCTCCGAGTTTGATTTCCTTCAACTTCGCAGACGCCGATTTGTTCGATTTTGATTTCTTTCCTTCGTCGTACATGTATTTGCCGAAGTCGACGATTTTACACACAGGCGGTTGGGCGTTCGGCGAAATTTCCACCAAATCCAATCCCATGTTCTGCGCCGCATCCAACGCATCCTGCAACGGCAAAATTCCGATTTGTTTCCCGTCCGCACCGATGACGCGCACCTCACGCGCACGGATTTGCTTGTTCTTGCGCGGCGAATTGGAAAACTGTTTCTTGAAAAACGGCGACGGTTTTTTCGATTTTTTAGGAAAGCCGACCATCGATGAGAACGTTAACAAACATTTCGCTCATTTGACGCGAAAAAATGCTTATTGTCAAACACATTTCGCACTGAACCTTGCACAATCTTCCCTGTCGCGTTGCGCAATAGCCTTTGGCACAAAATCTGCTGTGTTAAAAAGCACATGTTGTCTCCCGTCTCATCGGCAAACTCCCTCAATGTAAATGCGTTGAATACGGCGGCGTTGTTGGCGCAGGTGCGTGCGATACGGCAGACTGCGCTCGTTGAACCGACCGCAGATGCCGTCGATTCGGAAAACGCGAAAGCACTTTATAATGATTACGTTCGATTTTTTCTCGGTGATACGGCAACAAAAACGGTCGGTCTGGAAGAGATTGAGAACGTTTTAAAAGATCAATTCAATGCCGTTCTGTCTTTGGTTTCGTCGGTGCGAACGTACGATTTCCCGCTCGATATCGCCAAAATCCTCGATGAGAACAAACTCACCAACGCCTGTAAGAAAGGAAATGAAGCTTACAAGTTTTACGTACGAAAAATCGTCTCCGAACTGAACAACCTGCACGAAATTATCACGAGCGCAAAAAACGATTTATCCCGACTGCAAACTTTGATCCGAACGGAAGATTTTGAAAATCCCGCCATACATGAACTGTTAACGCAGCTGCGTCTTGCAGAGATTGACGGAGAAGCGGTTAAAAAAACTTTCTCCGAATACATGGTGCCGAAAAATTTCGATATCACGTATGTGGATGTGTACAAAGACAGTGATGGAGTCGTAAAGCCAAAACCAACGAAAAGTACCCACAAATGCACCGCACAGGGTTCCGAAGCCTACACCATGCCGGAAAACACGGAGGTCAATTGGGAAGAAGCCAAAAGCAAAGGTCAATTTCAGTCAAGAATTCCGGACAACATTTCTTCCGTTAATGACCTGCGTACCAAAATCAAAACCGAAAAACTGACCGGCAACCGCACCGTGTACACGTGTTATTTTAAAAAAGGATCCGACAAAACGGAATGGATCGACCGATACGACACGTCCGCCGAAGTGGATTATTATTCGAAAGACAGCGTTGATCGAACGGACAACAACGAAATTTCTTTTTTCGGCGAACTGACGTTGCTCGATAAACTTAAATACATTGTTTTGTATTACACCAAAGACGGCGAACGACGGACATTCCCCGAAGATCCGAACGTCGGCTTTCCGTGCCTGTCGAACCCCGCTCCGACGGGTACCAATCCCGCGACGGGAGAAGATCGGAAATACACCGATGACATCAACGAAATTGCGCATCTGGAACCGTTTTACATCGGTTTTCTGGTCGATCGCGACGGTCCCGTCAATGCCCTGGCATCGTTCATGGAAATTAAATCCGCCGCCGTCGGCGAACAGATCAAAGTGCTCGGTTATCGCATCAAAGCCCTC